>CAZHOV010000026.1:0-41857 GCA_964534315.1 uncultured Saprospiraceae bacterium
AAATGTGTTACCTCCATCTTGCCTGAATTTGTTACCTTTTCCCTTCTGCTTACAACCATTCACAAAAGGTAATTTTCCTGTGCTATCAAGATGTTGGCGCGCTGCACCAACCTTTAAATACGCTGGAGCTAAAGCGCCAAAGTAATAAAGGGCATCGCCTCTTAAAAAACATACCCTATTGTATGTTTTAAAAAATATTCTTATCTTTGTTTTGAATAACACCTGAACCGGTCACTGTATATGGCGCGACTATCTAAAGAAGATTGGCTCAAAGAAGGATTTGCACTGCTCTCCGAATTTGCGCAAGACAAATTGCGGATTCTGGAACTTTGCAAACGACTGAAAGTCACCCGAGGGTCGTTTTACCACCATTTTTCGGGTATCGACAACTATATAGAAGCACTCATGGAAAGCTGGGAAGAGCAAAATACCCTTCAATTGATTGAATCTTCCAATGCCGGAAAATCGCCGGAAGAACGCATGGAAATACTGAGCGTCATGATAGGGGAGCGCAACCAATCGGTCGAGGCGGCCATCCGGTCCTGGAGCTTTTACAATCCTGTTGTCCAAAAACACCTGAAACGGGTGGACAAAACCCGCATGCTTTATACCCAACAAATCTTCAAGGAAATGGGATTCGATCCCCAAATAGCGGAACTGAAAGCCAAACTGGAATATGCCACTCTAATCGGGATCCAACAACTCATCCCCCATGCTTCCAAAAAAGAACTATTGGAACTTTGGGAAGTTCAAAAAGCGATGAGTATGAAAAGATAACTTTTTTTCATTGCATTACATACCATGTTGTATGGTATTAAAATATTCATATGAAACCTTACAAAACCATTATTCCGCCAGATTCCCTGATTGCAACAGAACACCAAAAAGTCGATTATCAGGACGCTTTTGGCATTCAACTGCCTAGGCAGTATGCCATTCCTCCCGAAAAACTGGTTAAGTTATTTTTCGATAGCTTTCCCAAATGGGGGCAAATATTGTTAGGGATCAGAGAATTTCTAGCCGCTAGAGTAGGGCTTAAAACGGCTAATGGAATAGACATAAAAAGGCAGATACATCAATTCGAAGGGCAACCGGGGCAATCGATCGCCTTGTTTCACGTCCGCGAACGGTCGGAAAAGGAGATCCTTACCGGCGAAACGGATGACCATCTCGACTTTTCTCTCTCCTTTATTGGTAATAAAAATGCGGATCATTTTGAAGTAATCCTTGCCACCACAGTTATCTATAACAACTGGATGGGGAAGATATATTTCTTTTTTGTCAAACCCATACACCAACTGCTCGTACCAGCCATGCTGAAGAAAATGGCGAAAAAGCTGGTCACTAACACTTCAAAATTACAATCTATATGAATACTCCGTTAGTTATCGCCAATATCTTAATAGCAGGCGCATTTTTCATCCACACTTTCGTGGGAGATAAAGAATTACGTCTGATTCAAATAAAATTAAAACGGAATGAAAGAAGCCTTTTCATTCCGTTTTAATTTATTTTTCATTCTCTTTTCATTCTCTTTTCATTTACTCAACATCACCCTTGTTCCTTATTTATTTTCTTTTGCTCCTCTTCTTTCTCTGAAAGTTTATCTTCTTCCTGTATTTCGGCCCATTTGATGGCATCAATTTGCGACTTAAGCGCATCTTTTACCTTGAAGAACTTAGGTAGTTCTGCCTCATCCATCGGTTCTGGCGGTGGTAGATTTTGACGGCGATGATCAACCTGGCGACCATTCTTCCAAAAGCGGAAACATACGTGTGGGCCTGTTGCCAGTCCCGTTGATCCTACATAACCGATAACTTCTCCTTGTTTCACCTGCACTCCAGGCGTAATACCTCTGGCAAATTTCTGCATATGGAGGTATTGAGTCTGATAAACATCGTCGTGCTTGATCTTTACATAATTTCCGTTTCCGCGCGTATATCCTGCTTTCGTTACAACTCCGTTACCGACTGCATAAATAGGGGTGCCGTAAGGGGCTGCATAGTCGGTGCCCAAATGGGGGCGGACACGTTTTAAGATCGGGTGAAAACGACGCGGATTATAGGCAGAAGAAATTCTTGAGTATTTAACAGGTGCCTTCAAAAAAGCTTTCTTCATCGGGCGACCTTTCTCATCGTAGAAGCCTTGATATTTGTCATTTTCATAGTAGAAGGCATAATAAGAGTTGCGTGCGTCCTGATAGTGCGCCGCCTTGATGGCACCAACGCCAACCGCTTCGCCATCGATGTATTGCTCTTCGAAGATTAACTTGAAGCGGTCGTTCTTTTGAACGTGGTGAAAGTCGACCGACCAGGCGAAAATATCTTCCATTTTTGAAGTCACTCCATAGCTAAGACCGTTATCAACCATCGTTTGCCAAAGGGAAGAAACGATAACCCCGGAGGCTTCTCTGATCTTGGTTTCTACAGGATGATTCACTACATAAGTCTTGGTGCTGTCAGTAAGATCGAAAACGACATATTTAAATACGTTGGGCTCATAGATCATATACTGAGCTACCGAATCTTTAGCGAGTATGGCGTACTCTTTTCCAGTCCGGATATGCCGGACGTCGAAAATTTCTTCAGATTTTTTGACAAGCTGATCGATAGTCGGGTAAGAAATGTTAAATGGGAGTAAAAGATCGGCTAATGTTTGATTGGCTTGGATGGTACCTTCGGCTACGTCGAAGGTGTCGAGCACGAAACCGTAGCGTAGGGTAGGGGTCTCGATCGGGAAACAGCCCAGTTTATCTTGCTCGTAGATCATGGCGGAAGCCGTGTAATCCTTATAGGATTTAAAAGCCAGGAAAAGCGCAGTGCCGAAACCTATCGCTAATCCAAAAGTCAATAACCATCTTTTTGCAGAAACAGAATGGAATCGTTTCCGAATTTTTGTGTAGAAGTTGTTTGAACCCACTTGCGTTTATTTTTTTCAATGAATAAAACCTTTAGCAACAACAGTTTGGGAGGGATTAGGTTGAGATGTTGGTGAGACAAATATAAAATTCCATTTTAGTTAAACATAACTTTTTTACATGTTTTCCATTATTTTTAACAACTAGGGGTGGCTGCAAGCCGCTTTATTTAAACAAAACAACGTCTACCCGCCGGCTCTTAACCTCCTCTTGTCCTTTAATAGCGCCTTTCCCTTCACTTTTTAGAATAATATCAGGCGGGATACCTTTGTCATTCAAATAATCTACAATGGCCTGCGCTCTTTTTTCCGATAGTTTGATATTGTATCTTTTGTTGCCTTTTTTATCGGCATACCCGGTGACTTCCACTTTCCAGCTTTTGTCTTGTGACAGATAGCTCACCAGCGTATTCAAACTATTTTTTGATTCTGCAGTAAGGGTGTAGGAGTCGAAGGGAAAGAAAAACTGAATGCGAAGTTCTTCTTTGCGGACCGCTTTATTGACCAGGAGCGCCTGAGAGTCCTTTTCCTCATGGAGATAGTTTTTATCTTTGGGCTCCAGTTCCAGAGCCAATTCTTCTTCGCTTTCTTTCAAATAAACACCTTCGATAAAAAACTCAAACCCCGGGTGTCGAACCTGGAAGGAATATCCTTTTTTGGCGGGTAAACAGAGAAAAAAGTACCCTGAACTATCCGTAACGATCTGCCATTTTTCATCTTCACTATCGATGATGACCTGAGCGGTGGGTACCGGATCAAAAAAATGTTTGGTTACTACCTTACCGGTTAGAAAAACCATTTGCCGGGGTTGGTGTTGAGGGTTCAATACTCCCTGGTACAGGTCCATTCCGCCGGTTCCGCCCATCCGGGCTGATCCGAAAATAGCCGTTTTACCGTCTTTCAAGACATGAATCCCCAGCTCTTTGCTAGGGGAGTTGATGGGGAATCCCAAATTTTCGGGAGTAGTCCATCCGCCGCTTTTTTTACGACAGACAAACAGATCACCAAAGCCATAGCCCGGATGACCGTCCGACACGAAGTAGAGGGTATTTCCATCGGGAGCAATGAAAGGGCTTTCTTCATCTCCAGGGGTATTAACAACAGGTCCGAGATTGCTAGGAGGACTCCAAAGGCCGCTTTCCTGTTGGCGGGTGACATAAATATCAGCTCCGCCGTAGCCTCCCTCGCGGTTGCTGGAAAAGAACATCAACTTACCTTCACAGCTGATGGATGGTTGAGAATCCCATTGCGGGGAGTTTAGTCCCCCCTCAAGCTTGGTCGCCTGGTAGACCACATCCTCTATAGTCTGAGCCATGTAAATATCGCAACCCGAATTGTATTGATCGCGCTGGCAACCCGTAAAATAGATAATGTTACAACAGGGAGCAAAAGTGGCCATTCCTTCATTGAAGGGCGTGTTAAATTCGTCTGACAGCATACGGGCTTTAGTCCAGCCTTCTGTCTTTCTTTTAGTGAAATAGACATTTTCATTTTCCTTTTTTCCTCCTCTGGTGAATAGCATATAATCACCACTGCGGTGAATAGAAGGCACATATTCATCTAATTCGGTGTTGATCCCCCAGCCAAGGTTTTCGGGGTAAGCGGTAATCAGGGAGGAATCTATTTGTTGTAATAAAGCGACGCTTTGAAATCTGCCGGGCAGCTTTTCGTCGAGTTCTACTTCCAGGCTGGCTTCTTTCTTTTTGTTGGCGTATCCTTTCTCTTTAAGTGCTTCATACATTTGATAGTAATAAAGAGCATGGCCTGGTTTACTGAGCTGCAAGTAGGCATCGCCGCACTCGAAGTAAGCTACCCGCGACAACTTGGAGTCTACGGCAAAAGAGGACTCGAAGGCGTCTACGGCATTTTCGTATTCGGAGAATTCCATATAAATTTTACCCAACAACCGATAGGCAACGGCAAAGTCATTCTTCAGTTTTACTGTATGTAAAAGCTGATCACGTGCTTTTTCCAGGGCTCCTTTATGGTAATGAGTTTGGGCAATTTGAAGTGATTCTTTCGCATTTTTCGTTTTCACCATATTGTCATACTGTGCAGGAAGTGATCCTGGTGAAAAAAAAAGAGAAAGAATAACTAGAAGGTGTCTCATCAATCTATATTTGGGTATTATAGTTTTTGGAATAGATTAACTCTTTTTCTTAATTTGGAAAAACAATTCTCTGCCCATTCTGGGTTGGATAGAATTTGCTGCAATTTCAAATTTTTCTATTTCAAAATAGGGTTCAAAATAAGTGAGGTATTCTTCTTTGGTGCCACCGTATGGGGGACCGTCGTGATCGAATTCGTGGGCAAAAAGCAGGCCGACTACCCGACCTCCTTCTTTGAGCAGGGTTTGCATCTTATGAGCGTATTTGATGCGTAAAGAAGGATCAATGGCAGAGAAAAAGGTCTGTTCCAAAATAAGGTCCGCATCAAGAGATAGTTGGAAGAAATCTTCCTGAATTAAATGTTCTTCAGGAAAGTCGGGAGCTTTCCGTTTTATTCGCTCCAGCGGGGTAGGGGCCCAATCGCAGACCAACACCTGTTTGAAGCCATTTTGGTGTAAATAGACCGCTTCGTGCCCATAGCCGGCCCCCGGAATCAGAATCACTTGTTCTTTTTCCCGAAGGATGTCGACATAATTTTTTAGGGGACGGGATATTTCTCCTATATCCCAGGGGGTATTTTCAGATTGATACCGGTTTTCCCAGTAGGGTGCATCTAAGTTCATGGCTGCTATCCTTAACAATTAACCAAACAGATCATCTTCTTCCAAAGCATTGGATGATCGTTTGAATTTGATTTTCAATTTATACCTGTTATCAAAAGAATTAACAACCGGCCCCAGCATTAGTTGCATCAGCTCATCGGCCTGTTGCTTTGCCTTTTCCATAACATTATCATCGAGCGCTTCCTTCCGGAATTCATCGCGAAGCAGGTTAAAATTTTTATTAAAATCATCATCATCGACTTCTCTTAACCATCCGATATTTAATTTATCAACCTTAGGATAAACCTCATGAGAGAGAATCGTTGGTTCGGGCAGTTCCACTACTACTTGCTTGCTAACGCTATTTACATCAATTTTGAAATACTGATCGATCTTAAATCCTACCTTAAGAATACTGATGGCAGAAACTTCAAGATTAGTAGAAGAGACGGACATACCGAGGAACTTGGTCTGCATGGTTTTGGTCAATCCTTTTTTATCGCGCACTTCCAGCGTCGCCAGCTCTGCTATCGATCTCTCCACTTTTTCTTCCATCAACCCCTTAGACTTTTCAAAATCGGTAATAGCTGCACGCTCCTTGAGACGCCGCATCATGGGTTTGAGCCCTTCCGACATGGCGATTCCACAAGGTGTATCGACATTACTCCCCTTACCAAGCCAGGTACCGTTGGCTTCTTTTAATAAACTGCTAATGACATGATTGACCAGGAAGCAAGTGTATTTGGATGCCACTTCATTCATGACATCGACCGCACTGGAGTACTCATTTTCATACCAGCTTTGATACAAATTGCCGGTGGTATCCATTAAGGCAATAAAATCGTTGTAATACAACTGTCGAAGATAAGGGTGATGTTTTTCATACTCTCCCTGAATGGATGCTTGCAGCGTATCCGGAAGATTCATACGCTTGGCAACATGATCCAGCAGGGACAGGTTGAAGTTGTAGACTAATTCGTTAAATTCTTTTCTGTTGCGTTGCGGATTGGAGAGGATTCTGAGCGCATTTTCTTCATCAACTTCGTAATTAAAATCCGAAGGGATATAATTAATCTGAACTTCCTTAGGGGCCGAGAATACACCTCCTCCGCCACCCCATGACTTGATCAAGTAGCGGCCCAGAAGAACAACCGCAACACTGATAAGGGTAATATAAATTAATATCCTACCCATACTTTTAATAGATCTCGGTCTTTTTGATTCTTGCTCCATCGATTATTGTTTTTCTGTAAGACGAAAACCAGTAAAATAGTAACTGTTTGAAAAGTTAGGGTACTTAACAGAAAATTAACCTTTTAAATATTAATATAATCCGCAAATTAATAAAATCTTCCTGCAATATTATCCTTTTATTCTCAAATAAGCGATATAATCGGTGGAAGAAATTTGTTCGATACCGACTTGTCTGCACATGGTCGTAATTTGACCTCGGTGATAAGTTGAATGATTCATGCAATGCTGAATGATCTCGGTATTTTTTTGTTGGTGTTCGACTCCTCTGGTGGTTGAATATTGAGCGTTTTTTTCAAAAAAGGAAGCAGGTTGTTCTTCAACAAATTGGAGGAAGGTTTTTGAGTGTAGCAGCCACTGGTCCAGCCCTTCCTTTGGAGTGATGTCAAGAGCTTTGCTGGGGAATCGGGTGAGCGATATTCCTTGCATTCGGTTGAGCCAAATCGTTTCGGCATCCCAGATATGGTATATGGTTTTTAAAATCGAAGGAAAACTGCTATTGACTTCCTGTGTCAGTTTCTCTTTCTGCACTTCAATCAGCAAATCGTGGAACCGTTGATTAGCCCACACATTGTAGTTGCAGTAATCAATTAACAGGGCTTGTAAAGGAGTAATAGACATATTATTTTATCTTTAGATTTTATTATTTTGGTAAAAACGATCCAAATTTAATGCTTAACAATCGGCAAACCTTAAATTGCAGCGGAAAAATAGTAGATATTTCTGACCCCATTGTAATGGGGATATTAAATTTAACCCCGGATTCTTTTTACGATGGCGGATTTTACCAGTCTAGAGATTCGATTTTACAGCGCGTCGAACAGATGATCAGCGAAGGGGCCGCCATTGTAGATGTCGGAGGAATGTCGACCAAACCTGGTTCGGAGGTGATCGAAACTTCAGAAGAGTTGGAAAGAGTGATCAATCCCGTCCGATGGATACACGAATCTTTTCCGGAGACTGTTATCTCAATCGATACCGTAAAAAGTAAGGTGGCGGAGGAAGCTGTTGGTGCGGGAGCTTCTATCATCAATGACGTTTCTGCCGGAAAATTTGATGATCAGCTATATGAAACAGCCGGCCGTTTAGGTGTTCCTTATGTATTGATGCATATGCAGGGCACTCCCCAGACGATGCAGCAAAACCCTTCGTATGAAGATGTGGAGCAGGATTTAATGGATTTTTTTATTGCAGAAATTCCTAAATTGCTGGCTCAAGGGGTGAAGGATATTATTTTGGATGTGGGCTTTGGTTTTGGAAAGACTGTTGACCACAACTTCCGTTTACTCAAAAACCTGGAAGCTTTCAAAATACTGGAGTTTCCTGTTTTGGTGGGGCTTTCCAGAAAGTCTATGGTTTGTAAGGTATTAAAAGTTGCCCCTTCTCAGGCATTAAACGGAAGTACAGCTTTACATATGGTCAGTTTGCTAAACGGTGCTAATATATTGAGAGTACATGACGTGAAAGAAGCCGTACAGGTGATTCAATTATGGAAGCGCTATAAAGAAGTATAAGGGAGTGGAAAAAGAATTTGTTTTAACGGAGGCTATTATCAGAGATTCGGCGGTCAAATACCTGAGGGGGTATTATAAAAGCCGTAGAAAAGTCAATACTCAGCCCACTTCCATTAAAACAGGAGTGACAACAAAAGGAGGACTCACTGCAGATGCGTATTTTGAAATTCCCCAGGAAGAAGGCGGTAATATGATCGTTACCCTGGAAGCTACTTCCTTTCATAAAGCGAAAGAAATCGTTTATCAGACAAAATATTATAAACTCAATTGGGATGCTTTCACTGTTGCTTCTATTGTATTGACCCTTTTGGTAAGTCTTCTTTATCACTACTACGATCGCCCGATTGAACATTGGAGTGGTTGGTTTTTTTTTTCGGGTCTATTTCTTACCATATTTTTAACTTATGTGATATTTCGCGAATATGCGAAAGACTGGAAACGTTATCGCTATATTTATGCAATTGAGCAATTCAAGCAGTATTTCGCCAATGAGCACTGGATCGCCTTGGGAGATGATATTTTTGAAAATCATGAAAACCCTTATTTTAGGGAATTAAAAAGACAATGCGTAAAAAATGGGGTTGGTTTATTGAGCGTTGATCGGGATTTTCGGGTTCATCCGGTGGTTACCCCTTCGAGGGAGATCGTCTTAAAGCAGCGGAAGAGGTATTTAAATATCTTGCCAGGGAAGGATATCCAGAAACATGCCGGGCGGTTGTTCAGCAAGATGAAGGTTCCAGCTAGATGGTCTTTTTTTCGAAATCGGTCTACGATTAATTACAGCCGCTTTCAAAAACAACCCTATCGGCAATTTATTGTCCTTTTTGTTTGTTGGAGTGTTATCAGTGGCTTGATCTGGTCAGAATTATCCGATCCTAAAATCGTATACGAAGCAGAAGAAGAATATGAAGAGCAGCTAATCACTGAAATTCCGGAGCTATTTCCGGAAACGGAGGAATATGTGTTTGATTCGGTCGTTACTAACCCTTTTAAAAATAGTTTGATCTTTTATATTATTGCACCTCCTTCAAATTACAATACATTAAAACGAGAAGGATGGCTAAAACGCTCTGTTAAACGGAAAGACAAAAGGATTTACTTTTCAAGGGCCGGTTTTGAGGTGACCTGGCACAGGTGCGAAAAATTCAAGGTATTTAAAGAAAGGCATTATTTTATTACTTATCAAAGAACAAATGAGCTGGGTAAAGCTTTTCAAATAACAGAACGTCTTCGTCAACAAGGGCTTCCCGCCAACTTTTTTTGGGAAGGATGTTTTGATATGGGAAGCAATTACCGGATCTTTTTAGATATCTTCTTTGAAACAAAGGAAGAAGCAGACTTCCGGAAGCAACAAATACAGAAAATCCTTAAGGATAAAGAAAATCTGGCAAAATTTGTCACGGTAAATTCTATTTATTTCAATAGGTAACCTTTAATCACGTTATCAAATACCTTTGATACCATCTCATTTTTTTATCTTTGTGGGATTAATTAAATTACCCGCGAAAAATTGCAAATTAAAAAAAAATAGATGTCAGCAAATCAGCGAATTATTCCGGTAAATATAGAGGAAGAGATGAAATCGGCATACATCGATTACTCCATGTCGGTTATTGTATCCAGAGCCTTACCGGATGTAAGAGATGGTCTTAAACCTGTTCATCGCCGCGTTTTATTTGGGATGCATGAACTGGGACTGACCTACAACAAGGCACATAAAAAATCAGCCCGTATTGTCGGAGAGGTGTTGGGTAAATACCACCCGCATGGAGACTCTTCTGTTTATGATACGATGGTTAGAATGGCTCAGCATTGGTCGCTCCGCTACCCACTAGTGGATGGCCAGGGGAATTTTGGTTCTATGGACGGCGATAGCCCCGCGGCTATGCGTTATACGGAGGCCCGTCTGGAGCGCATAAGCGATGAAATACTTGCAGATATCAAAAAGGAAACAGTCAATTTCGCCTTAAACTTTGACGACTCTCTGGAAGAACCTACCGTACTGCCTACCAAACTTCCTAACCTCCTGGTAAATGGAGCTTCTGGCATTGCCGTAGGGATGGCTACCAATATGCTCCCGCATAATTTATCTGAAGTGATAGACGGGATCTCCGCGACCGTAGACAACCCTGATATTACCATCGAGCAACTGATGGAATACATCAAAGCTCCCGATTTCCCGACAGGCGGACAGATTTATGGGTATCAAGGTGTCAAAGATGCTTTTGAAACAGGTAGAGGTAGAATTGTGGTTAGAGGAAAAGCCCGGATAGAGGCGGAAAAAAATGGTAAGGAAACCATCATAATCACAGAAATTCCCTACCAGCTTAACAAGGCTGCCCTCATCGTAAAAATGGCGGAGCTGGTAAATGACAAAAAGATCGAAGGGGTAACCGATATCCGGGACGAATCTGATCGAAACGGGCTTCGGATAGTGGTGGAATGCAGACGTGACGCTATGGCCAATGTTATCCTAAGCAAATTTTATAAGTATTCTCCGCTACAAACCTCTTACGGCGTAAATAATGTTTGCCTGGTCAATGGCCGTCCTGAAACGATCAATCTTAAAGGACTCATTGAAGAGTTTGTCAAGTTCCGCCTGGAGGTTATTGTTCGAAGGACGAAATACGATCTTCGGAAAGCGGAAGAACGCGCACATATTTTGGAAGGGCTGCTCATTGCACTTGACCATCTCGACGAAGTGATTGCTTTAATCAGAGGCTCCCAAACAGTGGAAGAAGCCAGAACAGGACTGATGGAGCGATTTGAACTTTCCGAAATCCAGGCCAGGGCAATCCTCGATATGCGACTTCAAAAGCTAACCGGTCTGGAACGGGAAAAGGTAAAGCAAGAATACGATGAATTGCAAGAAAAGATTGCCCGCTTTAAAGAAATCCTAGCCAATGAATCCATCCAGCGAGAGATCATTAAAGATGAGCTAGCTGAACTGAAAGAAAAATACGGCGATGAACGCCGGACAGAGGTCATCTATTCTGATGGAGAGATTAGTATCGAAGATATGATCCCCAAAGAGGATGTATTGATCACCATTTCTCATCTGGGGTATATCAAGCGAACCAAACTATCTGAATACAGAGCACAAGGCAGGGGTGGAAGAGGTTCGATGGGATCAAAAACCAGAGATGCCGACTTTATCGAGCACATGTTTACCGCCGATACGCATAATTATCTGCTGTTATTTACGGAGAAGGGCATCTGCTACTGGCTACGGGTATATGAAATACCGGAAGCGTCGAGAACATCCAGCGGCAGAGCTATTCAGAATCTGATTCCGATTGATAAAGACGATAAGATTAAGGCTTATATTCGTATTGAGGACCTGACAGATGAAGATTTCCTAAACAATAACTATATCGTTTTCTGCACCCGCAAAGGACTGATAAAGAAAACGTTAGTGGAAGCCTTTTCAAGACCTCGCGTGAACGGAATTATTGCCATTTCCATTAATGAAGGTGATCAATTGCTGGAAGCCAAGCTGACCAATGGAAATATGGAAATCCTCATTGCCAATAAGGCCGGCAGGGCAATTCGCTTTCCCGAATCTACGGTCCGTTCAATGGGTAGAACTGCAGCCGGAGTAAGAGGTATCTCCCTCAATAATGATGAAGATGCTGTAGTGGGAATGATCTATGTTGATCCCGAAGAAGATAACTATGATATCTTGGTAATTTCTGAAAAAGGAAATGGAAAGCGATCTAAACTGGAAGAATACCGCATCACTAATAGAGGAGGTAAAGGGGTAAAAACTATCCAAATGACAGAACGGACAGGAAGCCTGATTGCCATTAAAGGTGTCCAGGATGTTGATGATCTGATGATCACCAATCGTTCGGGAATCGTTATCCGGATCAATGTGGATCAAATCCCTAAATTAGGAAGAGCTACGCAAGGCGTCCGGGTAATTCGCCTCAATAAAGACGATAAAATTGCAGATGTTACCGTTATTAGAGATGCAGCCGATGAAGAAGCTATAAGTGAAGAAGAATAAATGGATTGATTCTTGCAGGTAGGTGATAAAGTAGTAACCCAAACAATAAATGATCATCATTTTTAGGTCATTTAATAATTCATTTTTTAATCAAAAATAAATTTCGTGATGAAACGACTTATTTTAGGACTGTTGTCCATTTTATTAATAGCAGGCGCCCTGAATGCACAGGAGGATTATAACGATGCATTTAAAGAGGCTCGAAAACTATTAGGCAAATACGATTATGATCCTGCCGGCAATCAGGAAGCATTGATGGAAGCTAAAGATAAGATTGACTTAGCGGAGGGTAATATTGAAAAGGTTGACGAGAAATTCCGTCCGGAAGTCTATCTAGTTAAAGGACGGGTATACACCGAAGTTGCCGCCCGTGATGTAGATGGAAAATATCCCAATGCTCCCTTAGCTTCGTATAATGCTTTAAGAAAAGCACTAGACAAAGCCGAAAAAAAATGGCAGCAAAAAGATGCTGCCGAAGCCCTTCGTAAAGCTGCATCCTTATTGTTAAATGTGGGAGATACCTACTACCAAAAACAGCAATACAAGGAAGCTTACCAGGCATTCAATGCTGTTTTGGAAACTCAAGATGTAATGGAAGAACGCAATGATAAGCCTATTCTTAGTACCGAGGAAGAACTTAACAACCTTGCGTTTGCTGCCGGACTTTGCGCAATCAATGCAGAGATGAACGATCAGGCAAAGCCTATCTTTAGCAACCTCTATGAATCATCTTCTTTTGATCAGCCTTTCATATATGAAGCCATGTACAAACTGAATGTCGATGACAATCAGGAAATGGCGGTCAAATACCTCAATGAGGGGCGCGAAAAGTTTCCAGAAGATACGCAATTGCTCTATGCTGAAATTAACCACTATCTTCGAAATGAGCAACTGGATAAACTGGAAGGTAAACTGAAAACGGCCATTAAGCAAGATCCAAAAAATACTTCTCTATACTTTACCCTCGGTTATGTTTATGACAACCTGTTCCAAAACGAATACGAAGCAGGTAACAAAGAATCTTCTAAAAAGTATTTTAATCAGGCACTTGACCTTTACGGTCAGGCACTTGAAATTGACGATCAATTCGGTGACGCCCTCTATGGAAGCGGAGCACTTTACTACAATAAAGCTGCTGCTCTAACCAATGAGTTACGAGCATTGGAAGACGATCTTTCTGCTGAAGGCTTACGTAAATACGAAGCCAAGAAAAATGAGATCCTGAAGCTATTTGATAAAGCCCTTCCTTACTTCCAAAGAGCGGAAGTCATCAATCCTAACGATCTGAATACGCTGATCGCTCTCAAGGAAATTTACGCTAAGAAAGGTAGTACCGAAGATCTTAAAATCTCTATGGAGCTTAAAAAACGTATGGAAAAAATACAGGGTGGAGGAACAAACGATTCTTCTTACTTTGATAAATAGAATAACAACTTAAATAGAATAAATAGAATAAATAGAGGCAGGGCCTGGTTTTGGAATCAAAATCAGGCCCTGCCTCTAAAAAAACTATTCAGCAATTCGTTAGTTTACAGATCGTTCGCAAAATTCAAAAATATGGATACCAAAGAAATTTACTACAAAGACTATCTGGCGCTTGAAAAGGTATTAAAAGCCCAGCACCCGGAAAGTGAAACGGCACATGACGAAATGCTTTTCATCATTATCCATCAAACCTACGAACTTTGGTTTAAGCAAATCCTTTTTGAAATAGACTCCGTGATCGATCTGTTCCAGCAACCTTTTATCCAGGATAATTCTCCGGATCTTTACACCGTAAATCATCGCCTTTCCAGGGTTGTAACGATCCTCAAAGTACTCGTCCACCAGATTGACATCATGGAAACCATGACCCCGCTTGACTTTCTCGATTTCCGGGATCTGCTTCGGCCGGCTTCCGGATTTCAAAGCATTCAGTTTAAAGTACTTGAAGCAAAACTGGGACTGAAAATGGAACACCGGCACGGCAAAGAATATTATACCTCCCAATTAAAAGAAAAAGACCTCCACTTTATCAAAGAAATGGAAGAGGAAGCTAGTCTGCTACAACTCCTCAATGACTGGCTGGCGCGTATGCCATTCTTTAAGCCGGAACGAAATGAATTGTGGACCGACTACCGGCCCATTGTCCAACAACACGCGGATCATCTTCATATCTTTTGGAATGACTATTTGCACCTGTATCAGCAAAGCCTCATCAGCGGAGAACAACTTAATTTGGATATTTTCAAAGATTTATTGCATCCCGATATAGAGATCGAAAATGCAGGACTATCCTCTAAAGCCAGCCGTAATGCTTTATTTATTATGCTTTACCGGGATTATCCGCTTCTGCAATTACCTTATCAGCTACTCAACACCTTACTGGAAATTGATGAGCAACTGGCCACCTGGCGATTCCGCCATGTCAATATGGTCCAACGCATCATCGGAAAGCGAATCGGAACGGGAGGAAGTTCAGGTGAAAAATACCTTCGAGCGGCTATGAATAAGCATTATATTTTTAAAGACCTGGCAATATTAACCAGCTTCCTGATCGAGCGTAGAAATCTTCCCAAACTTCCCAAAAAGCTGCAGGAACGACTTGGATTTAGAATCGGAGAATAGTAGCGGGTTATCACTCTTACCTGCTCTTTTCAATGGAGTACGAATACCATTTGGCAAGCCTCTGAGGCGAAATTCCAAAAACATACCCCAGCCAGATAATAATATCGATAGCAAGTTGCCGCCAAAATCCGTTTTTCTCAAAACGCCTTCCCGAGGTAAGTACCGGCACACTTAGCTTTTTGAACCGTCCGTATCGCTTTAGTCGCTTTTGAATTTCAACATCCTCCATAATGGGAATGGCCGGAAAACCACCAGCCTGTTCAAACACTTCCTTTTTGACAAACAATCCCTGGTCCCCAAAGGTAAGCATTCGCCACTTGACAGAGGTCAGCAAGGAAAGTAACTCATAGTTCCAACCTTTGGGCGTAAAGCGGGTATAAAAGCTGCCGGCTACAACCTTTTCAGAAGCCAGGGTGTTTTTGATCTGCTCCTCAAAATCGGGAGGCGGCAAGGTATCTGCATGTAAGAAAAAAAGAAGCCCCCCTTTGGCCTTCGACGCGCCAACATTCATTTGAACTGCTCTTCCGCTCTGTTCAGACCTTAAAAAGGTAATACCCGGAATAGTTGCGATAATTTTCCGGGTATCGTCCTCACTGCCCCCGTCGACCAGAATCAACTCCGAATCCCTGATATGCTTTTTCAGGTATTCTAGCGTGTCTTCAATGACGGAAGCTTCATTGTAAACGGGAATAATAATAGAGATCAATTGGCAAAAATCATTTGTTTGGAATCTATAATTTCCCCATCGATAACCAGGGAATAAATAAAGGTTCCCACCGCATTAAACCCGTGGAAGTAAAGCACCTCATTCAATCCTTTTTGCACCTCTACTTCAAATCGCTTCAATTCTTTCCCTTCAAAGCTGGAAACCACAATAAATGCCTCTTTATAGGGCCATTCTTCCTCGACGATAAACGAAATATAGGTTGATTCGTCAAAAGGATTGGGCCGGTTTTGAAGCAACTTAATGGGGTGTTCCGATTCCAATGGTTGTTGTTGAGGCTCTTCGCTACCAACAATAGTAGGGGTCAGCGATTCTTCCGAAAAGAGGCTCTCCACATCGTCCTCGTCAATTGCAGCAACACTCACTACATCTCCGCCAGGTAGTTCGGGTATGAAGGTAATTGTGTCACCTTCTAGCGTATAGATGGCTTCAAAATCATTAGAGGAGGTCGTTCGATGCAGGATTTTATATTTACCGTAATTCAAGGGGTCGTGGATGGTGACCAAAATCGAGTCGCCAATCCTGCCTGCTTCTACCTCGGGCGTCTCAGGTCCGATAGCCGCCATAGTGGCGGCAGTAGCATTAATGGCAGCATTTCGCGCCAGGTAATTAAACTGGACATAAAAACTATCGACCATCATATCGCCATCGGTATCTATCCCAAGCACATCATTAGTCGTATGCTGCCGGTCGTGATAGTCCGGATCACTGACGTTAGCATTGCCGTGCTCATTGGCAGAGGTGAAGCGCATGGCGGCATAACCGCGCTGACGGAACGGGATATGGTCGCCGCCCCGTCCTTGCCGGTCTTCGGCAGACATGATCGTAAGGGTCATGGGCACGCTTTCGAAAGGTAGTAATTCCTCTTCATATTGGAGTTTGATAAAACGAGTCAGTTGTTTATTGCGGGAATTAAAATTGCCTTGCGAAAACAAACGCACCTGTGTACTGTCAATATCATTTAAACCGGGACAAGAAGGGGGAGAGGAGGTCTCTCCGCAAATCACTCCACCAACAATATCATTGTTGAGTACGGCCTTGATGGCGATTCCTTCATTTTCGGCGTATTGAGCAAAGGCGTTGGCTCCGAACAATCCCTGCTCTTCTCCGGTGGTTGCCATAAAAACGATGGTATGTTCAAAGCTGTATTGGCCCATCACTCTGGCTAGTTCCATTACCAGCGCCGTTCCGCTACCGTTATCTTCCATCCCGTTGGCCAGGCAGTTGACGTCACATATATCTTCACAACGGCTATCCAGGTGGGCTTCAATTAGGACAATGCTTGAGTCTGTGGTATCCATTCCCGGCAGCACTGTGATTACATTCCGGTGCTGCCCCATACCACAAATATCCTGGTCAAACTGAATATAGGAATTGATGAGTCGGTTATCGTTTTGCGCGCTAAATTCCTCAAATTTTGAAAACACCCAACGCCGGGCTGCTCCCATACCATAAACACTGGAAACGGTATCAGAACCGGTATTCCTATTTTGATACAAGGACATCTGAGTAAGGTAGGATTGCAACGAATCAGTGGAGATTCCGTTTTTAATAGCCTGTACCAACTCTGTGGGGGAAGTAATGATCTCATCAGGTGCATAATCGTCCGGATCGTAATTGCCGAGCATGATATCACGGGCTAACGGATTCGTACTCTTGATATTGGAAGGGATCTGCGAATATCCACAATAGACAACCCCAAAGAGTAGAAAGAGGGTAAAAATATTTTTCATCATTTAATAGGTTTAATTTAATGACCTAATATAAGGCAGCTTTATTATAAAGTTAAGGAATAAATCATTAAATGCCGTTTGGTTCGACTTCAACAAAAATATAAAAACCTATTTTCTTCTCCCATCCCAAGCCAAAGATCGTTATATTCTGTAACTTTGAATCTGTTGATTACCTACATTTAAAAAATCAGAGGTTGACGCGTATTTTTAGTTGGATATTTGCTTCTGTTTTACTTTTCTTCCTGTTAGATCGGCTAGGGGGAGTGCTGTGTCAATACCTGGTTGACAGAAGTGAATTTCGGTATTCCCGACTATATCAGGGAAAAGCCGAAAGCGATCTGCTTTTTATCGGAAACTCCCGCGGGTTGATCTTTTACGAGCCATTTATTCAATCATTGACGGGGAAAGAGACGTTTAACCTAAGTTATAATGGCATGCCTGTGGATCTGGCCCTGGTTTTATACCAGGATTATCTGGATCGATATCCCGATCCCGAAAAGGTCATTATTGATGTCACGTTACTTGACCGGACCAACCCGCAATTAGTCAATGGGTTTCAGGCCTATCGCACCCATTCCGGGCGGCTGGATTCCTTTCTGCTAAAGTCCGTTCCAAAAAGTTATTATGCAGGCATCCTTAGTCACTTATACCGGTTCAATAGTGAAGTTTTTTACCGGACGCTGGTTTACCAATCTGAAAAGGATACCGACTGGCTGATGAACAGGCAAATCAATGATCATTTGGTAAAAACAGTATCTTCTGTTCCGGAAATAACTCATACCATTCAACCTGATCTGGTATCCTGTTTAAAAGAGATACTTACCCTTTCTGAAGAGCGGGGTATTTCAGTCGAACTGCTAGTCAATCCCTTTTACAAACCCTATATTGAACGCATGGATTCATTCACGCCCTGGCTGCAACAGTTGGAGCAATTACTTGGTAAAAAAATTAGAGATTATTCACGCCTCATTGAAGATAGGACAGGAATCGGCGACTACCTACACCTCAATAAGGAAGGGGCGAAAGTTTATATAAAACAGTTGGCAAGCGATAAACTCTTCGAAAAATAGCAGCTGCACCCCTTGCTATCATTGGCTTGCCCATTTGACCCCCCGTTTTGTCACCTTTATCCCACCTCTTTATTCCTAATTATGCATGTTCCTAATTTTTTGGCTTATTAGGATAACAGGATATCATGTCACAATCGTTACATTTTTTAAAAAGCGCTGCTTTTTTCATGAGCAGATGGGGTTTGCTAATTGCGCTATTCTTTCAACTTCCGGTAAATAGGCTTAATGCCTTTCAATTTACTTCGTATACATCCTCTTCTACGGTACTTTTTTCTGAAAATAAAGGTCAATTTATTGATCAAAAAGGTGCTACCCGGCCCGAAGTACTTTTCGTCGGGAAGAGTGGAAATACAAAGTTGATCCTCAGTTCTACAAGTCTTACCTTCCAGTTTGAGCAACTCCTTGGCATGCCGGGACCCATGATGGGCACTTATGACCAACAAAATAAGGAAGAAATGATGGAGGTCGCCACCCGGCAGGTTAGGCTGTCGCTCCTGGGGGCTAATCCAAAAGCAAAGGTCCACAAAGAGGCTCCCGCCTCCTCACTTTCGCATTTTTACCATTTGACAGAGCCAGGTAAGACCGTTACTCATGTTCAGTCTTTTGAGAAAATTACTTTGACCAACATCTACCCCCACATTGATTGGGTGGTCTCTGCTGAAAGGGGGCAGGTATTCAGTCAATTTGTTCTACATCCAGAAGCGGATCCTGCCGTCATACAATGGACCTTTTCCAACACTGAGCAAGAACGAAATATTCCGCAACTAACTAATGATGACCGATTCGTAATCCTTGATGATCAGGATATCTATTTAGACGTGTCATCAACAACTCATCCGCTAGTCATTTCACCCTGTTTAAACGGGAATCAGCCTATAACTTTTAACAAATCAATCAATTCGGCTACTGTCAAGACCTTGACCACTACCATAGACCTCTGAAATCAAAATGAATCTTTTGGTTTTGAAAATGCACGCTCTTGCGCTATGGATGATCAGGGAAATGCCTACCTGGGAGGAGATGTATTCTTTAATGAACACCTTATCACTTCTGGTTCCGAAATAAGTGCTTATAGTGTAACGAATAACGCTTTTGCGACTAAATATGATAAATCAGGCCAAAAGGAGTGGACCACCTATTTCGGCGGTTCTTCCAACGAATGGCAAAGAGGCCTCTCTGTTACTTCTTCTGGCGGTATTGCCATGGCTGGATATACTTACAGCAAAAATACTAGTCAATACGCTTCTTCAGACGGATACCTTGCCGCTTTTTCGGAGGAAGGGATATTGGAATGGATGCAATTTTGGGACGGAGCCTACAACGATCAACTACTCGGAGTGGCGACTGACAGGCAGGGGTGTGTGGTGGTCTGTGGTCAAACCGGATCGGAGACAGTAGACGCTTTTCTAGCTAAATACAGTCCAGAAGGCAACCTGCTTTGGACAAATAAGCTCGAAGGAAGGGGGACTGACAAGCTTACCGCCGTCGATACGGACCCTGAAGGAAATATCATCGTAGGGGGCGTTTCCAATCGCGAGGAAAATAACGGCTGTGAAGATATACTAGTCGCCAAATTTGATCCTCGAGGCCAATGTTTATGGCGGAAATATTTTGGCGGATCCGCACAAGATAACTGCAGCGGCATCGCTGTAGATGAATTTAGCAATATTTTTCTTACAGGTTACACCGCAAGTCCAAATGGAATCACTTCACCGAAGGCGCACCAATCTGCGCTTTCAGGTGAAGTAGATGGCTTTTTGATGAAACTTAATCCGGCCGGAGAACGGCTTTGGGGTACCTACCTGGGCGGAAGGCAAATGGAATACGCTGATTCCAAATCAATCGCTTTGGGCGCTGACGGACAAGTTCACCTGACCGGCTCCACCAAAAGTAGATCGGGAATTGCCACACCCCATGCTTTTCAACGTGACTATGCGGGCAACCTGGATGCTTACCTGGTAACGTTCACCTCCGAAGGCCAGTTGATCTGGGGCTCCTATCTGGGGAGCGACTTCATGGAGATGGAGTTAAATATAGCAGCCGATCAAAATGGAAGTATCTGCCTGGCGGGCGTTACCAGTAGCCCCTATTTAGCAGGGCCCGGCTGGCAGGAAACAGTCAATAACCAAACCATTCGATCCTTTTTAATGACCTTTAAACAAAATCCCCAACAGTACTTAAAATTTGCATTTTCTTCCTTAAATTGGGAAGAAAAAGATGAATAAGGAATTTAATTCCGGGTCATGACCATTGCCGCCGTTGTGACCGGCACTATCGTTTATAAAAAGCGAAACAATCTGGAATTTCTAGTGAACCGAAAGACGCTTTGGATGCAGAAAGGGAGCTAGGATTATTTTCCCAGGTATCGTTTTAAGACCTGTTCCAAATCCACTCCAATCAATTCTTCCAATGAAATTTTAGCCTTTTCGAGGTCGCTCTTTGCCCGGAGAGTAGCTTCTCTGGCATTGTGATAGATATTGGAGGCTGTGCTGTAATCTTTTAGTTCCACCTCAGCCGATTGAAATTGATCTTTTACCAGTTTATAGGCGCTGTAGGCATCTTCCTCGGCTTCGATCTTATTTTTGACCAGTTCCAGATAGAATAGATATTCCTGGTAACGCCTCAGCACTTCCGCCCGGATCCGTAGTTTTTGCTGTTCGAGGTCTGCCTGATAAATATCTACTTCTTGTCTGGCAATCTTTGTTTTCTTTGGATTATTGACGATGCTACCCAGGCTGATCGAAGCGCTGAAGTTGTAGATAGGGAAGAAGTTATTGGTTTGATCATCCTGATTGGTAAAGCGATTGACACTAATATCGTTGAGGTTAAACGTAGCTCGCACATCATTGGCCCACTCCCAACGAGCGACCTTCACTTTGTCTTCTGCAATATTCACTTTGGTTTGGAATACCCGGTTGCCGGGGCTGTTTTTCCAGGATAGATGCACCAGATAATCCTCCAGAGTGGAAGGAAGGCTGTCCAGATTCGCGACCATTAGCTCCTTGTATTGCAGGTTTTGCCCGGAAACAAAGTGGGGTGTGATCAGTAGAAAAAGCAACAGGATTAGGTTAGTTCGGAAGGTCATAGGCTTTCGATTTAAAGGAGGTATCAAAATCTTTTAGCTTTACAATGGCGGCCAGCAGAATATAGAAAACAATACTCATGGGCAATTGCACAATAGCCTCTTGCGGATAATTGGCAACGGTCAGCATGAATATAGAAGTGGTAACAGCCAGATACAGGTTTTTTATCTTGGGGTCTTCCACTCTCAGATAATAATAAATGCCACTGCGCAAGACCGCAAAGAGCAGGAGCATATATATGATCAGTCCAACCCACCCCAATTCCACCGCGATGCGCACATAACCGCTATCATGAGCAAAGCTGGCCAGCCAGGAATCCGGCGTAAACCGTTTTCCCCAAACGCCGGTGCTACCCAGGCCGGCACCAAAAGGGTGTGTTTGTACGAACGGCTGTATCATCTTTTGGTTGCGTATTCTGACCATAACCGTATCTTCGCTATCTTCAAGATTAAAGGCTGATTGAATTCTGAAAATAACCGGATTGCTGGTCGACTTCATCATAAAGGCCGTTCCTAA
This sequence comes from uncultured Saprospiraceae bacterium, assembly GCA_964534315.1. GTDB lineage: Bacteria > Bacteroidota > Bacteroidia > Chitinophagales > Saprospiraceae > CAZHOV01. The sequence continues at coordinate 22,134 of CAZHOV010000026.1, forward strand.
TAGTCCTACAATAAGCACTCCGATAATGATTTCCTTTTTGAGCGTTATGATCGTCACAAACAATATGCCTGCGGGTAACAGTACAAAAGGAGTTCTCGATCCTGCATACGCCATTGCCAGGATCATGCAGCATCCTCCACCTAAGGCAATCAATCTTTTCCATAATTGGTACGGACCAATCGCCAGGATGAAACAAAAAATAGACATAAAGGCCATTAGAATACCAAAATTGGTGGGGTTGGAAGAAAAGGAAAAGATCCGGAATCTCGACCATTGAACGATAAGTCTGAACCGCTCCGGATCGGAGTAGAGCCAATTGAGTTCGGCCTGGGTAAAGCCAAAGAATTCCTGTTTCAGGCCGTAAAGGGCGGACAGGATCGCCATCCCCAGTACCAGCTTGAGCATGGCAAAGACCAGCTTTTTGGACTTGAAAGCATGGCAGGCGATAAAATAAAGCAAAATTAGAAAGGCCATGCTGCGCACGGTGTAAAGCCATGCCATTTTGGAAGCGGCCCACGGGTTCAAAACCTGCAAAAAGTTGTAAAAGACCCAGATAATGATCAGGATGCTAATTGGGCTTTTGGCAAATTTGACGCTGCGTTCAAAGAGGACGCGCAAGATCAGCCCTGCAAATAATAAGGCGATTAACCCATCCATCGCCACCCCCGCCGGAAAGGCAACAAATTTACGGATAAATTCCACCAGAAACCCCAGAATGACCAGCAAGGCGATGCCGATCACCGGATAGACAAAGCAGGCGATGGCGACTGGAATGCCAAAGATAACACCTGCTATGATGACGCCGATCTTCATGCCCACCTGAGAAAAGACCAACCCCAGTAGAAGGCTCAATAGGGCAACGAGCATAACCCCCGGAACAGAGTACAATTTCTCTTTTACCAGGTGTTTGGAGCACCAGTTTTGTATGGAGGGCGCAATATTCAAAAGAATAACACTTTTAGAAAAAAGGCCAATAATATCAATACACACAAGGTTAGGGCCAAAAGCTCAATGATGCGGTCTTTCGAAGAAATTTTCATAATTATTGGTTGATTAAAAACCGGTTGTAAGGGGTTGTTTGTAAAAAAGCTTTTACTTCTTCAAAGTTCTCGATAAACTGGCTGTGGTCTTTGGGCGTGATCTTTTTTAGCTGGGTAGCAGAGGGGGTGGCTTCCAGTTGAAGATAATCAAAAACCAAGTTCATAGCGGTGGCGCGGTTGGAGATCTCTTCCAGGTCTCTTTCGTATTGAATGGCGTGGTAAGGCAGGCCTTCCAGCAACTGTCTTTCAAAAGAATTTATTGTATCCAGTTCGTTCAGCAAATAGGTCAGGTAGTTTTTGTCGACACGTATCGGTTTGGGTTTCAGGGTCTGATTATGGTTTTGATGCCATTTTTGGCGATGCATGGCATAGAGCAGAGAGAAGGCCTGGTTGAGGCGATTTTCACGTTCGAGGTAGAGGAGGCGGTACCCCTGTTTGGTTGCCGCTTCGAGAAATTGTCGTTTATCGTTGATAGTCGTTTGGACATTTCGGAGTTGGTAGGAGAGGAGTTTGAACCCCCAGATCGGCTTGGGGCATCTGGAAGCGCAGAGGTCGATCATTTTAGCAGGATTGAAGACTTTATTTTTCAGGATCTCCCCATCGCAGGAGATCTTCGGGTGGGTATTGAGGAGACTGATCAGCAGCGTACTGCCGGAGCGGCCGCTTGAAAAGACGATAAAGCGGGTGTGGGGTGTATATTTTTTGATGAGTGGTTGTTGCAGATGGAGCCGGACTTCCTCCAGGTAACCAAGGAGGTTGGTTTTTAGAATATACTTAACATCATTGAGGAGCAGTGCTCTGGGTTGTTTTAGATTTAAACTCATGATTAGCCGCCATTAGGTACTATTCTTTTAATCCTCTTCCTTCCTTTTTGATTTTACCTTCTTTGATCAATTTTTTCATGAGCCGGTCGAGGATACCGTTGATAAAATCCTTGCTTTTGTCGGTGCTATAAAGTTTAGCAATTTCGACAAACTCGTTGAGGGTGACTTTGGTGGGGATAGTGGGGAAGACCATCAGTTCGCAGAGGGCCATTTTGATCAGGATCATATCTACGATAGCGACCCGGTCGGCATCCCAGTTTTTTAGGATGGGTTGGATCAGAGCCAGGAGGTCTTCGCTTTCCTTTTCGACGCAGGTAAGCAGTCGTTCGCCGAAGGAGACGATGGTCTCTTCATCCGTCCGGAATGCATCAAAGAAGGGGCCTTCGGAGGGCAGGCTTTTGATGCTTCGTTTCAATGATCCGAGGATGAGTGATTTGTCGTCTTTCCAGGAGGCGTATTTTTCTTCTACTTCTTCATCGAAGGGATCGTGTTTAGATAGGAATTTTAGCAGGTCGAGCAGTATTTTTCGGTGTTGCTCGATATTGGTTTGTTCTTTCTTGATATAGTTTTTATAGCTATCCCTTTTCGCGAAAGCAGTATAGAATAAGCGTACCGAATCGGTATTGATGCGGCCTTCCAGTTTGGCATTTCGGATTTGCTTTTTAAAATGTTCGTTATTGACCAGTGACTGGATTAGTTCGTTATTAAAGAATTTGGGGGTAAAAGCCTTGTCTTCGTCGCTGGGCAGGTGTTTGGAGGCTCTTTTGGAAGCATCTTTTAGGGAATAACCGGTAATTTTGGAAATAAGCAGCAGGGTAAAGAGGTAGAGTTCGAAAGACTTTCCAATGTTAAACCGGTATCTTCTGATAGCGTCTTCCAGGCTCAACTTTCCGTCCCGGTTGAGAGCATATAGGATTTGCATTACTTTAATGCGGATATTTCTCCTACTTAGCATATCGTTCAAGTATTGGCAAAGGCCGTTTTGATGGTTTTAACATTGTAAAAGCCCGGGACCGTTGCGCGTCTATGGTTATAATGATTTCAAAAATTCTGTTTATTTTCAAAGTTGCTACAAAGAAATACAATTTTAAAAAGACTTTCTACCAAAACGGGGATTATTTTTTTGGGAGGGGGTGTGGGGAGGATGAAAAGATTATTTTACCATAAAGCGCGTAGCGATTTTAATCCATGTAGAAAAATATTTACCGAAATAGTTCAGGCCTGTAGGGACTGACACTAAATGGAAGGATGATGCCCCATAAAAAGGTGGATATGGTCAATGAAGATAGATCAATCTAACCCGTGGAGGTGTCAGTCGCTATGCGCCTGATCAATGGGGCCTGTAAATTTGGCTACAGAGGGTGTAATCGCTATGCGCTTACTTGAAAAACAAAGATACCTTCTCCGATGGGAATTCAACTTGTGCAGTAACTATTCATTATAACCTGGAAATTACCTTTTCTGTCTTTGTTCGTCCTGTCCTAAAGGGTGTAAAGGCAGAAAACGCGCTGGCTCCCTGCGAGGACGGGGCAATACAGGGTTTTTGATTTTTATGCTAATGAAATGACCTGGTATGTTTATGGAAACGAACGGGTAGCCAAAATCAAACACCCTGAGGAGTTGTTTGAGGAAGAAGACGACCCCGAGCCAGGGTGTCCGGATCCTAACATCCCCGGTGCTTCTGAAACTCGATGTAAGTGGCTATACCGTGGCTATTCCTTTGCTAAACGATCTGAAATCACTACTCAATCCAGTACTGTCAATAAATTTTTAGCCACTCTCGACCGCTTAAAGCCAGGGGTTGACTCTACTGCAAAGCTAACGAACTTGAACCTTCCGAATACCTTGCACCGGGTAGAGGTCAATGCCGGTTTTGAAACCATGCTGTTAGGCTCAGAGTTGCAAGATTCCACCTATATTAGTATCTTAGACACCTTCCCGCTAACGAGTGGGTTTGATCTGTTTGCTTTACCAGATACCTCAGGAGATACGCTGACGATTCCGCTTTATGAGTTGGTTGAAGTACAGCTTCCGGAAGGATATGGTGGTAGTGGTACTTCGCTTGATCCTTATGAAGCACCCTACGATGACCCGGTATTAACCCCTGTTCCTCCGGGTGATTTGAGTTTCTACATCCACGATCATTTGGGTAATACCCGGGTAGTCTATAGTACCAAGGTCTGTGATGATGCAGAAGGCGATACCGAGTATTATTTTGAGCATCTTTTTGATTATTGGCCCTATGGAAAGGTATTAAGGGAATACCATCCCGTAGAAGAGATTGAAAAGTATGTGACCACCCACCACGAACGGGATCCCGAATCGGGGTTTGATTATCGGGGAGCACGATTTTATGACTCGGATATTGGGCGGTTTTTATCGGTAGATCCGCTGGCAGCGGACTTCGCAAGCGTGTCGCCCTATGTGTATACCCTGAATAACCCGGTATTTTTGGTAGATCCAGATGGGAAGGCGCCTATACCTCCAGGAGTAATAGTCTCAAAAGTTAGAAATGAGAATGGAAAGACTACTGGAGTTAGGGTTTCTGGTACCGTCTATATTTACGGGAATCAGGCAAACCCTGACCTAGCATCATCACTACAAAGTGAAATAAACAACGCATGGAATGGTGGGCCTAGCTCTGTCACCTGGACGAAAAATGACCAGAGCTATGATGTGGAATTTGATATCAGTGTTGTGGCTGTATCTATAGATGAGGCAAAAAGTTTAAGTGAAGGGAATACGGATAAAAGCGTTAATTTCTTAAGGGTTTATGAAGGAGACGAAACTGTATTCGGTTCAAGTTTTAAAGGCAATTCAGGTGTTCTTGATTTGGCACAAAATAGAATTACAGGAAATACTACTTCCGCACATGAAATCGGTCACATGATGGGGTTTAGAAATTATAGTAATCCAACAGGAGATGAGACTCACTTTTCCATGCCAATGCCAGATGGTACGCTTCCTTTAATGTATGCGGGACAGCAATCAGGAAATGGAAGCTTAAGGCAAACGACACAAGGAGACTTAAATGGTTTAAATCTTCTAAAGGGGTTATTTGGATCTAAAAAAAGTAGTAAAACCCAAGGCGAGCCAAATAATAATTTGATTTTTGAAACCAAACAACAAATAGATGACTTCTACAATCAAGAAAATTAAATGTAAACAATATATTATGTTAGTAATTGTTGTGATCGTCATTGGATGTGGATCTTCAAAAGAAAAATTAGAGAAAGCTAACACTAACAAATGCCAATACTTTTTATATCAAATGAAAAATTACTGGAAGAAAGACAGTCTAGGAAATAATGGATTTAGATTTTTAGCCGGAGAGAAGCTTCAAGACTTGAACTGTAGCTTTATTGGTGCCGAATGGAAAGCCTTGGAAGAATATTTTGGGAAACCAAATAAAGAGTTCATTCTTGGCCAAAAAGAGCGAAAGCGATATAAATTAACCGATTATGGTCACCCAAGTACACCTGGTCAAAGGTATCTAGAATTTATTCTTTCGGACGAAAAAAAAGTTGAAAAAGTAAACTTCAGGACGGTTGATGGATAAAGTTGTAAGAGAGCTTTACAGGGCGATATTTTTTTGAAAGAAGTCTTTAAACTTTTTATTGGTAAGCATTTTATCGATGATGGAGAAGATCGTTTTGCGGTCTTCTTCATCTAATTGTTGGATGAGGTGAAGTTGTTCTAAAGCTCATCAGCAAACGGGGCTGGAGGAGATAAAACAGGTCATGGAGCAAAAACATCCGTTGCAATAGTTAAACATTATCCTTACTTTTAAACAAAAGATCAAATGCCAACAATATTAAGAATAGATGGGTTCCGGTTCTTCTTTTACAGCAATGAGGGAAACGAACCGCCTCGTATACACGTTGAAAAAGGAGATGGAAGCGGAAAATGGTGGTTGGAGCCATTGGGCGAAGCTTATATGGTTCGGTTCACTAAAAAAGAAGAAAAGAAAGTTGCTAAAATAGTGGAAGAACAGCAAGAGTACTTTAAAAACAAATGGGATGAATACTTTGGTTAATATATCAGAAGCAAAAGCAGTAAATGTGCGAATAGAAGCACAAATGTTTTATATCCAATTAGAAGATGGACGTGAACTAGGAGTACCTTATGGCTGGTTCTGGCGTTTGGAACAAGCCAGTGAGTCGCAACGCAAAAACTGGCGTTTTATAGCTGGAGGTGCTGGTATCCATTGGGAAGAAATAGACGAAGATATCTCTATTAAAGGGGTATTATTAGGCCAGAAAAACCCAACTCCTCCGGTAGCCGGTTAATAACTTCCAAGCCCTCCCCGCACGCTTCAGCACAAGCCCGCAAGAGCCAACGCCCCAGCAGTAAAGCGGTGTTCGGCGCGTCTTCTTCGCAGCATCTTCCACGCCATACTCTTCCTTTGGTCGAGTACCAGCTGCCCTTCGGGCAGCTTTGTCATGGTAGCTGCGGCTCAGTCGAGCTCCTCAACAGCGGTTCCCGGCCCCCCAGCAGGCGGTCACCTTGCTCCCTCCCTGCGGGGTTCCTCCACGGCCCTAGTATGGCGGGCTGCTTGTGCCCCCTTCAGCTGCGGCCCTTTAGCCAGGTAATGAGCTTTGACGAAAGACAACGGGCCTTGCCGCGTTCGCCTGCCTACACTACGTTCCAGCAGGCAGGCGTGACTGCCGCCTACACCTTCCCGATGGTCAGGCTCCCGTCGCCAGCCTTCGGGGGCGCCCGCAGTAGCCCGCCCCGTGGAATGGCGAAGCCGTATTCCACAGGGCCCGCCGGATGGTAGCTTATAACATAAAGTTGAATACGACGCTGTTTTGCTAACCCGCTAAAAGCCAACCGCCACCACAATAGCCGCTCTGACAGCTGCCGCCCTTCGGTTGCCTCCTCATTTTTAGTGAGCAAAAGACTACGTTCCGCTATTTACCCACTATAAAAATCGAGGTCAAATTTTTTCCTCAACTGAGGTTGACAGGTTCAACTGAAAAACCTTCAACTGAACTCTTTCAACTGAACCTGTCAACCTCAGTTGAAGAAAAAAGGGTATATTACAAGGGTCGTTCTTTGAGCAAAAAGTGTGCAGAGGTTTACGGGGGTAGATCCACTGGCAAGTGATAACATATCTCATTCTCCATATACCCCGGCATAAAACGCCCTGTTTTGCCCATCCCTGAAGAGAGACAGCACGTTTTCTGCCTTTGCACCCTTTAGGGCGGGGCGAACAAAGGCAGAAAAGATAATTTCAACGTTATGCTGAATAGTTACAGTTTGGGAATAAATGTGGAAGTAAAAGTTTGGAGCGGCACACCTGAAGAGTTAAATCGAAAGTATATTGATCCAACACACTTCAGAATTCTTTTTAGAAGGAAATGGGATGGTTTTGAACACTTTCGGTGTTCTAAACCATCCCATCCCCACCTACTTTATATAATCATTCCTTACCTCAGAAAAGGTAGGCAATTTCTTAAAGTGCCACTTTTTGACAATAGTGCCGCCGTTCATTAATATAATGCCCGGATTGGAACGTATGATCGTCTTCAACAAGATATTATCAGCCTGGTAGAAGGTGTAATCTGAATTAGTAGTGGCTTTGAAATCTTCAATCACCTCCTTACTGTTTAATTTGGTAACGGCCTGGGCCTCGATCCCTGCTTCGCGGGCCTCCCTCAGAAACGGATTTAATACCTCCCGATAGCGATTGACAAACCCTTTGTCCCATACCGGCCGCACGACTTCCTCTTCTTTTGTCTTGACCTCTTTAATACTCTTGACGATCTGCGTATCTGCCGTTTCTTCCATCAATACCGTATCAATCTGATAAATGGTGTCCTTCACCGTCACCATTTCTTTTTTGGTTCCTTTCTGCTTTAGCTTTTCGGCTATAATCAAAAAGTGATACCCCTGCTTTTGCAGGATAGAATCAGTCATTTCATACCCCTCAAACCCTTGCACCTCAAAGTCGCTGATCTTCGTGCGCTTGATCAACGGCTCCGTCTTGATCTGATCGTTTACCCTCCAGCCGCCATCTTTGGGATATTCCTTCACTACTTCGCCATACTTGGGGTTCATCACATCAACGACCTCGCCGGATTTGTCATTGATCATCTGCCATCCGATGATTTCTACATTGGCTGCTGCTTCATCTTCGATCCGCTGTTGCTCTAAAATATCAACTCCCTCTTTGAAAGGACGGAAATCGGTATGAGGAAGATCCCATACATAATTGCTCAGGCAGTAAATGGTCAGTCCTACGGCGGTTAATCCGACTAGGCCTGTCCGGACTGGGACATTAAACAACTGATGCATTTTTCCGGAAAAGAAAACAAAAATCAAGGCCGGAATAAGCAGAAAAATATCTTTAAAAAAGGAGGTCCGCGGTTTCAACTTGATGAAGTCACCAAAGCAGCCGCAATCCGTTACTTTCTGATTAGATTCTTTGAATTCTCCCCAATATTTAAAATCAAAAAAGGTGACTTTTATAGATTCAGTGTCCTCCTTTTCAGTCCAGCCCCTGCTGGCAGCCATGGTAGTTTCGGGAGAGGGAACCAGTTTTTCTTCTCCTGCCGGCGTTTCAAAAACCACCAACTCGTCCGGCACATAACCGGTCAGGAAGGTAAATCCGGTCAGGAACGTAAAAAACAAGACGATCAACAAAAACAACCACGAGGTTAGCTTAGGTCTGGAACCGATGATGAGCATAACACCCAAAACAATTTCCAAAACGATCATAAAAACCGCAAAGGCAGTAGAGTAGGAGGAGAGTAGCGGAAATAAGGGACCTAAAAAACTAAACCAGGTCGACTCGAACAGGCCTTCGAATTCCGCAAAATACTGCTCCATCTTATAAGCGGTACCTAACGGGTCAATGGCCTTAACCCACCCGGAAAAAATAAATAGGGCCCCTGCAAAATTCTGCAGGAAAGAGATAAGCAGATTCTTCTGTTTTTTAAATACAAACCCAACAACAAAAGTCAGCACAAGGGCCGCAATAGCGATAATAATAGTAATCTGTTGAAGAGACATATATACTGTTTTTAAAGTTCTTTGATAATTTGCCAAAGAACGGTTTTATTATTGAATTAAATTTTTCCGTTTTTGTTCTCCGTTAAGCGAATTAATGCAAAAACGGCGTAGTTTATTATATCCTGATAATTGGCCGTCAACCCTTCCGAAATGAGCGTTTTCCCTGCATTATCTTCAATTTGTTTAATGCGCATCAGCTTCATCAGGATCATATCGGTCAGCGAGCTGATCCGCATACTGCGCCAGGCCTCGTCATAGTCGTGATTTTTGTTAGCCAGCAAGCTACGCGTCTCGCTAACCTGCTGATCGTATAAGGCTTCAAGTTTCTCCTGCGGCAGTTCCAACGGCGCTTCGGCGGGTAATGCCAATTGGATCATCGCAAGGATGCAATAATTGACGATGCCTACATATTCCGTATCCACCGGGTCATCCACCTTCTGCGCTCCTTTTTCTTCAATACTCCTGATCCTCTGCGCTTTGATCATGATCTGATCGGTCAGCGAAGAAGGACGAAGAATCCGCCAGGAAGTGCCGTAGTCGGCATTCTTTTTTAAGAACAACTCCCTGCATTGCGCAAGAATGGTATCGAATTGATTTAGCGTTTTACTCACCGGTTCAATTTTTGGCAAATATAGGGAAGGTTTTGGATTTCCCCGTTGTTCCCTGCGGATTCTAAAAAGGCTACCTGCACATTTTCAGTTGCACTTCACGAAATAAGGACTAATTTATACCAAAAAATCAGCATTCCTTGTTAACAAGATTTAAAATAATGGACATAACTTATTATTTTTATTGTGCAGTGCAGGCTGAGGCTTTCTTAAAAAGATCTGTCCTGCAATAAATATGTTCAAATAAGGTATTAACTTTGTTATTAATTGACGGGGGAGCATAGTAAACTTGACGTAATCAACGGATTCAGATGTATTATTTATTGAACCCCTTGAGGGTTCTAAAATAAATATCTTAACTAACCCCGCATTTCATACGGGGCTATACAAATTAAAGGCTTTCAGCCTTTTAGGGGATTCCCTTAGTTATACTTACCCCTCAGTTACTAATTTTTCATCAAAACATTTGTAAGCCATTGGATGATTTTTACCACACGATAGAAGCGCCGATAGAGGGATTATACAAAGAAAAAGGCAGTAAGTTTATTGCTTATGGCTTTCCGGTGGCGGATGAGGAGGAGATCCAGGCTAGCCTCGATGAGGTGCGTAAGTTACATCCCAAAGCTCGTCATCACTGTTATGCGTTCAGGTTGGGTATCGGTGGCCATCGATTTCGGGCGAATGATGACGGAGAACCCAGCGGTACGGCTGGTAAACCAATTCTCGGGCAGTTGATCAAGCGGGAGCTGACCAATATTATCGTGATCGTGGTCCGGTATTTTGGAGGAACGCTATTGGGAACATCAGGACTGATAAGAGCCTACAAAGAGAGCACAATTGACGCTTTAGAACAGGCGAGTATCATCAAAGAGATCGTGGACGATGTTTTTATCCTGACGTTCGATTATGCGATCATGAGTAATGTCATGAATACGGTAAAGAGTCTGGAAATTAATATAGTAGAGCAATCGTTTGAAAATAGCGGTCAACTAAAGATCGCTATCCGAAAGTCCATGACTGCAACTGTGCTGCCCCGGTTGAAAGCCGGAATATTGGGAATACGGGTAGCAGAACTCGATCATCAACAAGGAGATTCGGACTTATTTAGTTTATCGGCACAAAATTGATTTTTAAATTAACGTAAGGGTCGACTTCAATAAAATAAAAAAAAACTCCCGCGCCCTGCACCCTAAAGCCTGCCTGCTGCAGGCAGGGGAAATCAGCCCGCACCTAAGAATTGGAGCGTTGGCCCTCCTTTAGGAATAAAAGGCGAGCGTTGGCAAGAGAAATTATTTTTAAAATTATGATTATTAAATACAAACGTCCGAACCTTACGTTAAATTAACCGGCAAATCAAAATTGCCTGTAGAGTAATTTGTTCGGAAGAAATTGACTAAACCATTGAATGCTTGGAGATGGTGCAGGAAATAGCTTTCGAACTAAAAAAAATTATTCTACCAATTTTTTTGCCTTACTACTTAAGACAATTTGAATAAAAAATAGTATAATTGCGATTAAACAAACGAAACCTAAAAGAAAATGCGATTAATTCTTAATCTTCTTCTATCCGTGGTTATTATTGGTTTGGTCTACTTACTAGCAACTAGTGTAACTGAACCTATTCGTTTTAAAACTGCTAAAACCAAGCGGGAAAATGCAGTTGTAGATAAATTAATTAAAATCCGCCACCTTCAGGAAATGTATCGGACCATTACCGGGGAATTTGCGCCCTCTTTCGATACCCTTAAGCAGGTGTTGATGAACGACAGTTTTGAAATTGTCAAAGTTTTTGGTGATCCGGATGATCCGGATAATAGCCAAATTTCGTACGACACGATCTATAAACCTGCTAAAGATTCTGTCCAGGCCCTGATCAATGACCCAAACTTCAAACTTAATTTCGACAATATCGAGTATGTTCCTTTTGCAGACCAAGAGATTAAGTTCAATGTCTGGGCCGATACGATTACCTACCAGCGAACCACCGTCCCTGTTGTTGAGGTGGGCATCGAACGGAAAAAGTTTATGGGGGATGAATATAGTAAGCCTAAATACGCTCGATATGATCAATCCTATGACCCCGAAAGCACCATTAAATTCGGGGACCGGACCAAACCAAATACATCCGGAAATTGGGAAAGATAATTACAGATATTCAAGAATATAGTTTTTCAAAAAAATCTACCCAAACCTACAACCTGTCCTTGATTGTTAGCTTGGACAGGTTGTCTTATTTGATCAGCGACAACCAACAAAATATTCTCGTCCTGCGCTCAACCCGGTTTGATCTTAAACCCGGAGAATTTTCTAAATTAAAAACGGTTCTTAAAGAAGATTTTTTAAATGACAACATCCTAAGTGCCAATTTTGCTTCTATCCGGATCGGCATTCAAAATAATTCCTTTACGCTAATCCCCTCAAAACTATTTACATCCGGAAAAGAGGCAACCTACTTAGACGCGATGATCAATCTGGATGAGCATAATGATCTGATCTTATCTACTTCCATTCCTGAATTTGAAGCGGTCCTGATAGCTGCTTTCAACCACGAACTGATCCACTTTTTGAATAATTACTTTTCCAATCCTAAACTGGTGCATAGCGTGACGCCCTGGCTTAAGGGGCTAGCCAAAATGGCAGAGCATCATCCGGGACAAAAAGTATTCGTCAATTCCTTTTCTCGGACAATGGTTATTTCGTTCTTTGAAGGGAAAGACCTGGTCTTCTGCAATGCGTTTGATTTTAGAACCTCCACAGACTTTCTCTATTTTATTATGCTGGTTTACGATCAGTTTAAATTAAAACCGGAATCGGTACCCCTTTTTATCTCTGGTCAAATTATTCAGGATTCTGAAATTTACCAACAGATCATCAAATACATCCGTCACCCGCGCCTGGTCTCTTTTCCACTATTCTACCAAAAAGGAAAGCAACTGGAATCTGTTCCCGAACATTTTTATTTTGATCTATTTTCACTAAAATTATGCGAATAATAGGAGGCGAATTTAAAGGCAGAAAATTCTATCCGCCGGCCAAAAACTGGCCGACCCGGCCTACGACCGATTTTGCTAAAGAGGGGCTGTTCAATATTCTCAATAATTACCTCGATTTCTCAGCACTCAAAGTGCTCGACCTCTTTGGCGGTACCGGTAATCACAGCTACGAGTTTATCTCCAGAGGATGCACCGATATTACCTATGTCGATAAATTCCCGGGCTGCATCGCATTTGTCAAAAAGACGGCTAAAGAACTAAATGTTCTAGACTATCTGGACATCTATAAAATGGATGTGTTCCGGTTTATTTCCTCCTTCGATCTGCAATTCGACTATATTTTCGCAGGCCCTCCTTATGGCATGCCCCGGCTAGACACCTTACCCGATCTCATTTTTGAACACCAGCTGCTAAAAGAAGACGGATGGTTCGTTCTGGAACATAATCCTAACCACGGCTTTGAAAACCACCCCCGGTTTTGGCAAGCGCGGAATTACGGAACAACCATTTTTTCTTTTTTTCTAAATAATCCGGACAAATAAGGAACCTTTCCCCTGCTTGATCAGTTCCTAATGGTAATTAAAATTTTCGAATCCGTTATGTTTAAGTATCTCATTCATATCGTTTTAATTTGCTCGCCTTTACTCCTTTTCGGACAAACAGGTATTGAAGGTACCTGGAAGGGTACTATTACCCAATACGAGGGAGGATTTAGAACGGAGTATGGAATGGAACTAATGCTTAACCTGCAAGATGACGGTAAGCTGACCGGTAAGTCATATGTCTATGTAGACGATATCTACGCTATTATGGAAGTAGAAGGTAGTCTTTTCAATAAGGTCTTTATCAAGCTGGAAGATACCAAGATTGTCGATTCCAAGATCGTCGAACGCCTCCAATGGTGCATCAAAAACTATCAGTTAACCTTGAAAGAAGCAGGCAGCAGCCTCGAAGGGTTCTGGCAGGGTAGCACCAAAGATTCCCAATGCATCCCCGGCAGGATCTTTCTCAGGCGTAAAACGCCTAAAGCCTGATCACAAGAAATTTTCTTTTTTTAAAATTTATTTCACTTTTTTAATTTAGATTGAAAAAGGTGCATTTCATTATCCCTATATTTGCAGCTTAATTTTATCATTATGTCCATTATTACCACTATACAACAAGCCGTTGCTTCCGGAGTAGAACAATTATACGACCATAAAGTCCAATCAGATGCTATTCTGATCAACCAAACCAGAAAAGAATTTGCCGGAGACTTTACCGTAGTGGTTTTCCCGTTTACCAAGGTAGCCCGTAAGAAACCAGAGGTGATCGGACAGGAATTGGGTGAATTTCTTAGTACTGAAGTTGCTGAAATAGCCGATTTCAATATTATTAAGGGATTTCTCAACCTTTCCCTCAGTCACGAGTATTGGAAGTCATTTCTAACTCAGGCCCTGCAACATAACGATTTTGGCAACGGACCGGCCAAGAATCAAAAGGTAATGGTGGAGTTTTCTTCACCCAACACCAATAAACCCCTTCATTTGGGGCATATCCGAAATATCCTGCTGGGATGGTCTTGCGCTCAGATCCTGGAGACGGCCGGGTATGAGGTCCTCAAAACCCAGATTGTCAACGACCGGGGGATTGCCATCTGCCGAAGTATGGTAGCGTGGCTGCGATTTGGAGACGGTAAAACTCCTGACACTGAAGGGATCAAAGGAGATCATTTCGTAGGCAAGTACTATGTTAAATTTTCTCAGGCTTTTGAAAAGGAATACGAAGCCTGGCAAGAAACCGCCGCCGCTCAAAACGTCTATGAGACAAATAAACAGAAAGATCAAACCAAAGCTGAGTTTTTCAAAGCGTATAAAAATCAATTTTTTAATGAGTATTCAGAGCTGGGAAAGGAAGCCAAGGAAATGTTGATCAAATGGGAAGCTGGCGATCCTGAAGTTCGCGCATTGTGGGAGAAAATGAACGGCTGGGTGTACTCAGGCTTCGAAGAAACCTACAACAAGCTGGGCGTACATTTTGATAAAAGTTATTACGAATCGGATACCTACCTGCTAGGGAAAGAGATGATCTCTAAAGGATTGGAAAAAGAGGTCTTCCGCCAGGACGGTAAGCGCATTTGGCTTGATCTGGAAGAGGTTAAACTAGGTAAGAAAACCGTCATCAAAAGCGATGGCACCTCGACTTATACCTCTCAGGATATTGGTACGGCGCACCAGCGATATGTAGATTACGGCATCGACAAAATGGTTTATGTAGTTGGAGATGAGCAAAATAATCACTTTCAGGTGCTTTTTGAAATCTTGAAGCGACTGGAAGAACCCTATGCTGACGGCCTCCATCACTTGTCTTACGGAATGGTCGATTTGCCGACCGGCCGAATGAAGTCGCGTGAAGGCACGGTCGTCGATGCAGACGATCTGATCGCCGAGGTGATCGAGGAAGCCCGGGCCGGAACAGCTGAGCGAGGCGATATCGCGGCCTTCTCCAAAGAAGAACAAGAAGAGATCATTCGAAAGATCGGGTTGGCCGCCCTGAAGTTTTTTATCATAAAGGTTAATCCCCAAAAACGAATGGTCTTCGATCCGAAAGAATCGGTCGATTTACAAGGACAAACGGGCCCTTATATCCAGTATTCATACGTGCGAATCCACGGGGTCCTCAACCGGGCCGAAAAGGAAGGAATTGATATGGATCAAACGGAGGGGTACACCAAATTAGAGTCGCAGGAAGTGGAGTTATTGCAACTGGCGCATCAATTCCCTTCCCTGATAGAGGAAGCGGCCGGGCACTACGATCCTTCTCTGATTGCCAATTACTGTTATACGTTGGCCAAGAGTTATCATAAGTTCTGGCACGATCTGTCTATCTTTAATGCCGGAACAGATGAAGCCGTCGCTTTTCGATTGCAATTGAGTAAATTAGTAGGACATATTTTAAAGAAAGGATTACAGGTATTGGGTATTGAAGTGCCTCAGCGTATGTAATCTTTGAGGCCGGCTCATGGACTAATGGGCCAGCCTCCGTCAAAAAAAGTAATATGGAAAATAAAAAAGAAAAAAAGGAGCGCCTCAACTTTATTGAG
Organism: uncultured Saprospiraceae bacterium; assembly: GCA_964534315.1. Lineage (GTDB taxonomy): Bacteria > Bacteroidota > Bacteroidia > Chitinophagales > Saprospiraceae > CAZHOV01. The sequence continues at coordinate 37,698 of CAZHOV010000026.1, forward strand.
CAGATCATTGAAGATGATATAAAAAACGGAAAACACGGAGGGCGAATTCATACCCGGTTTCCGCCCGAGCCGAATGGATATTTGCATATCGGCCATTCCAAAGCCATATGCCTGAACTTTGGCATTGGGGAAAAGTATGGAGGAACCACTAATCTTCGCTTTGACGATACTAATCCCACTACCGAAGAAACCCGTTATGTTGAAGCGATAAAGGAAGATATCAAATGGTTGGGATTTGACTGGGGAGAAGAAGAACTCTATACTTCCGATTATTTTGATCAACTCTATGAATTTGCGATTAAACTGATCAAAAAAGGAAAAGCTTATGTAGACGATTCTACGCCAGATGAAATAGCGGAGATGAAAGGTACGCCGGTAGAACCCGGCAAAAACAGTCCTTACAGAGACCGGCCCGTCGAAGAAAATCTCCAGCTCTTTGAAGGGATGAAAAACGGTGAGTTTGAAGAAGGCTCCAGGGTGTTGAGAGCAAAGATCGATATGACTTCGCCAAATATGAACATGCGCGATCCGGTGCTTTACCGGATCAAGAAAGAGCACCATCACCGGACAGGAGATAAGTGGAATATTTACCCGATGTACGACTTTGCGCACGGACAATCTGATTCGATCGAAAAGATCACGCACTCTTTATGTACGCTGGAATTTGAAAATCACAGACCGCTTTATGACTGGCTGATTGAGGAGTTGGAGATCTTCCCTTCCCGACAAATTGAATTTGCCCGTCTGAATCTTTCTTACACCATCATGAGCAAGCGCAAATTGCTTAGATTGGTACAAGAAGGAGTCGTCAATGACTGGGATGATCCCCGGATGCCAACGATCTCGGGCCTGCGAAGAAGAGGCTACACGCCGGCGTCTATCCGCAATTTTGCTGATCGGGTAGGGGTCGCTAAGAGAGAGAATGTGATTGATGTTTCCCTGCTGGAATTTTGCGTCAGAGAAGACCTAAACAAGACAGCCGATCGGGCTATGGTCGTCCTTGATCCCGTAAAACTGGTCATTACCAATTATCCGGAAGAACAAGTAGAGGAGATGGAAGTGATCAACAATCCGGAAGATGAGCATAGCGGCACCCATATTATGCCTTTTACAAGAGAGTTGTATATTGAACGGGCTGATTTTATGGAAGACCCTCCTAAGAAGTATTTCCGCTTGGGTCCCGGGCGAAATGTTCGGCTAAAAGGCGGGTACATTATCCACGGAGAAGGCTTTTTAAAGGACGAGGATGGCAAAATAACTGAAATTCATGCCACGTACTACCCCGAGAGCAGAAGCGGCTCAGATACGTCCGGAATCAAAGCTAAGGGTACGTTGCACTGGGTGTCGGCTTTACATGCTTTTCCGGTAGAGGTCAGACAGTACGACCGGTTGTTTTTAGATGAAGCGCCTGGCAGCCATAAAGAAAAGGATTTTATGGAGTTCCTAAATCCGCATTCGCTGGATGTTATCGATCATGCCTTAGCAGAACCTCATTTGATTACCGCCAAACCTGGTGACCGATTCCAGTTTATGCGCAAAGGCTACTTTATCGTAGATCCGGATAGTACGGATAGCAAGCTGGTCTTCAACCGTACGGTGACCTTGAGGGATTCCTGGGCGAAAAAGAAAAAGTGATGGAAATGAAAAGGAATGAAAAGGAATGAAAAGGAATGAAAAGGAATGAAATTTAATCAAAAAGCGGGTTTGGACGAAGGCGCCCAAACCCGCTTTTTTTCTGCTCACTGTTAACTGTTAACTGTTAACTATTAACTACTCACTGCTCACTGTTAAAACCACCAGGCCCTGATCTTGATCATTTTGGTCAATCCATTTGGCAAAGTCACTACCGCTTCATTATCGCAGCTGCCATCGCCGTAATCCAAGATCTACCTGATCTTCTACGTCATTCAACATATTCTGTGAGGTGGTAACATCCTGAGCGGTAGTTAAATCCACTTGTCCTCCGGAAGGAGTGGCTTCATCTTCTGAAGTACATCCAGTCCATAACAAGGACATGCTGGCAAACGCCAACACCAATACAATTAGTTTTTTCATCTTTGAATAGTTTTTTTAAAGAAAATGGTTAGAAGCTTGATTTTAAATTAAAAAACCAAAACAATGATAATCAAATAGTTAATCAACTTGACTTCAATTGTTATTAAAGGTGTGCACACAATCTTTATACGATCTGATAAATAGACCTGCGGGGAACGAAAAGGTTTAATTCAAAAACCAAAAGAAAAATAATTTGGGTTAATTTTTACCTGTTGATTGATCATTTTCTATTAAATTGATAAAAATTGAATACATGAGACTCTTTCTATCAGTGATCTTCCTATTTTTTATACTTATACACAATATCCAGGCTCAAATAGGGGACAGTATTTCTATTTCAAAAGAAATAGACAGTCTAGTTTCCCTTGAGCAAAAAATCTATGGAACAACTCATTCCTATTTTAGTGGCAATCTGGTTAATTTGATCAATGCGCACCCTATCTTCTACTCGACAATTAGCTATTCCTGTGGAGAGACAAGATCATTCCTACAACGATGCAGTGGTTTACGGGGGAATCCAATATGATTATGACAGCTTGGCTATTGCTAATTCCATAAATATTCTATCTCCCGAAAAATTGGACTATGAAGCGATCAATTTTATGGCTCAAAATGAACGTTCGATAGGGGCGCTGGGTTGGCCCTATTTGGTTTGGACTCAAAAAGAAGGGACTGAAATCCATGAACTCCTCGTCCAGAACGATTACTTTTCTTCCCAACTGGGCGGTTATTCAGCAACGGAGGAGTCTTTCAAACAAATTGGCAGAAATACCAAATCCCCAAAAATCATTCATGTCGCTACTCATGGATTTTTCTTTCCGGATCCTAAATCTTCTCCAAAAAATAAGTTATTGAATGCCGCTGAACTAATGATTAGGGTACTTCCGCCTGTTAATCTTTAAATATCCAGCTTTGCTCTCAAATTGGCATCTTCCAGCTGGTTTTTAGTCCAATAATCGGTAAATAAAGATTTATTCCTTACTGCTTTTGTGGTCAGCATTTCGGCTCCGGGGCCAAAACCGCTGGGGTAGGTTTCTTCCCACGATTCAATTTCGTGTGGAAATTGGGTGGCAAATTTGATCGTAAGGGTTCGCTTGACCGTAGGGTAGGAGATCGTATACGTCGAATATTGTTCACCCTTCTCCAGCGATAATTCAGCCTTTACCGGCTCTACTTCCTGATGGCGTAGTCTGGAATAGAACAGTCCGGGAATCATCTCTACCTCGCCTTGAGGAAGCGTAGCAGGATTGATGCGAAGGCGATTGAATAACTCATCTTCAAGAATGGCATCTCCAACTGGTTTTTCCTGATCACCTTCAGACCCAAAATAGGACAAGCTGGTCATCTGATAACTATTCTTCCGGTAATTAAGCTGGGTAAAGACGTGCCCGCACCAGTCCTGCACGGATATATTTGACTTTAAAGTGTTTGGATAACCTTTGTAATCGACAGGTGTGAAGGTAGATTGCATCAGGGAGTACTGATACATCCCTGTATTAAATTTACGAATATGGTTGAGTTTTAGCACATTGACTTTATCATTCGGATTTTTACCCGGATAATCCAGCTTGACTTGTTTAGATTTTGAAAAATCCTCGGTGACAAAGATAAGTACGGCATACCCTGGATGCACCTGCCCATAACGGGCTTGTTCCAGTTTGTAACTAGTGATCTCGGCTTTTCCCTGGTACCAATAATCGGCAAAGGGATCGTCGGGCAAAGAAACGCTCTTCGCCTCTGAAGGAGCTTCCGGAGCCGGTTGATTTTGACAAGAAATTAGAGATAAGAATAGGAGGGGGATAAAAAAATATAAGGACTTCATGATCTGTTTTTGTGATAAAGAAATATGGTTCTTCACCATACTAATAAAGCACAACCAAAATAGTTTAAAGGATTTGAAACTCATCTCAGCAAATCCTCGGTAACTGTTGTCCGGCCAACATATTGACTACCCTTCTTCCGCCGATTCCGCTAGTTAAGACCACTTGCTTTGGATGGTCTTCGACTACTTCTCCAATGATAGCAGCGTGCCGGCAGTGGTCAAATGATCTTAATAATTCAATGGCTTGCGAAGCAACTTCACCATCAATAATTGCGATGAAGAT
>CAZHOV010000027.1:0-41676 GCA_964534315.1 uncultured Saprospiraceae bacterium
GCATCCCAAAAAATAATAATTATTTCTTAATTTTTCAGCTTTGCTGAATAGTTACCAATTCGGTATTATTTATTTTAGTGAAAAAAGTGCTTTAAACGCGTTTAAAACAAAATACTGTTCGAGCATCGAAGTAAATATAATAAAACACAAATCAATAGCAATCGATGCATTGTTCTTAACCTTAAACTGCCAAAGGCGAGTTTATTTTGTTTAGAGTTTAAAGTGCTTTTGGAGCGTTAAGAAATAAATACAACCTTGATCTTTTGGTACTTTTGGATCAAGCCAAAAGTACAATAATAAAAACCCACTAAGCATGCTAAAAACAGACGTTCTAGTAATTGGAGCCGGCATTGCCGGTTTATCTTTTGCCATTCAATTGGCGAAGCGGCGATCCGATTTAAAAATCACTGTACTCACCAAAACGCATGAAGGAGAAAGCAACACCAAATATGCCCAGGGCGGCGTAGCTGCCGTTTGGGATGCAAAGGTAGACTCCTTCGAAAAACATTGGGAAGATACCCTGGATGCAGGTGATGGGCTCAATGATAAACACATTGTAGATATTGTGGTTAAAGAAGGGCCGGAACGCGTACGGGAAATTATCGACTGGGGGGCCCGATTCGATAAAAACACTTCTGACGAGTACGACCTTGGACGAGAGGGCGGGCATTCTGAAAATAGAATCTTACACTATAAAGACCTTACCGGCTGGGAAATACAGCGGACCCTATTGGCTCAAATCCCTAATTTTTCTAATATCCAATTGCTGGAAGAATATTTTGCGATCGATGTCATCACCCAACATCACTTAGAGTACAATGTAACCAGGGTAACGCCCGGCATCGAATGCTATGGCGCCTACGCCTTAAATAAAGAAACAAACGAAATAGACACGCTACTGGCGAAAGTAACCGTAATTGCCACAGGTGGTGCCGGACAGGTTTACCGGAATACCACTAATCCGGTCATCGCTACGGGCGATGGGATCGCCATGGTATATAGAGCAAAAGGGCATATTGAAAATATGGAATTCGTTCAATTTCACCCTACCGCCCTCTACACCCCTGCCGGTGAAAATCCGTCGTTTTTGATTTCTGAAGCAGTAAGAGGATTCGGAGGAATCTTGAAAAGTAAAGATGGTGAGGAGTTTATGCATAACTATGACCGGCGCGGTTCGCTTGCTCCTCGCGATATTGTGGCCAGAGCCATCGACAATGAGTTAAAAGTCAGGGGTGATGAGTATGTTTGCCTCGATTGCACCCACCTTGACAAAGAAGCTTTTTATAATCACTTTCCTACCATTTACGACAAATGCGTGAGTATAGGTGTTGATCCAATGAAAGATATGATCCCCGTCGTGCCGGCCTGTCACTACATCTGCGGGGGCATCAGGGTGGATGAAATGGGAAGAAGTTCTATCCACAACCTCTATGCCTGCGGCGAATGTACCTGCACCGGCCTCCATGGTGCCAATCGACTAGCTTCCAACTCTCTACTAGAAGCAATGGTCTTTGCTCAACGAATTGCAGCGGATATAGAGGATACTATTGGCGGATTAAACGTAAGGGAAGACATCCCGGATTGGAATGCCAAAGGGACTACCGCTCCGAATGAAATGGTGTTGATCACGCAAAGCTGGAAAGAATTGAAAGAGGTAATGAGTAGTTATGTGGGCATTTTACGATCTAATGTACGTTTGAAAAGGGCGATGGATCGGATGTATTTGTTGTACCGTGAAACAGAAGATCTTTATCAATCAACGCTCCTTTCTCCGCAGCTTTGCGAATTGAGGAATCTCATCACTATCGCTTACCTGGTAAGCCGGTCGGCAGCCATGCGCAAAGAGAGTAGGGGGTTGCATTTTACGACGGACTATCCGGAAAAGCATCCATTTATACAGGAGACGATCATTTAAAAAAGCGGAAGGGTAGCGTAATCACTTCCTACCTGCATGGAAGCTACCCTTCCCCGAGCTATTTACTTAACCAAAATAAGCGTTTAGTGTATTTAAAAAATGCTGTTTTTTTCCTGCTGAAACGCTGAGTTTTTGCCCATTCTCCATTACTACATGCCCACCCTTACTACGAACATATTTCTTTAATTGATCCAGATTGATCGCAAACGAACGGTGGATACGGATAAATTGAGGGACGTTTTTCAGCATCCCTTCTACTTCCCCTAAAGTCTTGCAAACCAGTAATTTTCGATGGTCCTTAAATACCAACTCTGTGTAGTTACCCTCGGCTTTCAAACAAACGATATCCTCCACCCGCTCCAGGTGGATACCCTCCATTGATGGTAAAGCTATCTTTCTGGCCCTTCTTTCCATCCAATACGCTCTAGTGGCTGTATGATTTGTTTCCTCAGTCTTATCAATTGGTAGTAATTGACTATTTTCTTTTGGTAGCAATGCAACTCTCATAAGCGTTTTTTTTATTATAAATGATTCCAAGAATCCGCGTAGTTGAAAATATTCCAGGCTCTTTTCGTTTCAATCGTTCCATAATATTACGCCTACTTATGCCACTTTGCAATCCCTTCTATTTCATATGTCAGGTTTCTGATTTTGAAAAAAGAATGAACAATATGGCTGTATCAGCTATATTTGTTATAGAGGTGACAAACTTTTGCAGCGATCCTCTTTTATTAATTTGATCAAACATGCCTAAAACTCCTTCTACAAGGCTTTACAATCTAATCAAGTCCCTAAGCAGTTCTGAAAAACGATACTTTAAGGTCCAATGTGGTATTGGTGAGAATGGAAATAGTAAATACATCCTATTGTTTGATGCGATCGATCAGCAAGAAATCTTTGACGAGTCGGCATTAATACAGGCGGTGTACCCAGACCAGCAGATTCAGAGCAGGAAATTTTCTGAGCTAAAAAGCTATCTTTTCAATCTCATTCTAAAAAGCTTACATGATTATGATGAGCAGTCTTCTATACAATTCAAAATAAAAGGGTATTTACTTGATATAAAAACATTATTTAAGCGATCGCTCTTTGACGAGTGCAACTATATTGTTCAGAAAGCGAAGAAGGTCGCATCGCAATATGAATTATTTAATAATTTATTGGAATTATTGCATTGGGAAAAAAAAATAGCCTATGCCCAGATGGATGTTGATTACCTTAATAATCAAATTGATCAAATCGCACAGGAGGAGCAGGCCTGCCTGGAAAAGCTCCATCAATTGTCCGTTTACCGGCGAATCTTTTTTAAAATCCTGATCAGTACCAAGAAAGAAGCTATTCTGCGAAGTTCTGAGAAAATTTCTCAAATCTCGAGGTTGATCGAGCACCCGTTATTATCGGATATTACGAAGGCGCAGTCTTATCAGGCGAGGGTCCTATTTTACCGAATCTTTTCTAGTTATTGTTATTCCATTCGAAATTACCAGACTTTTTATGAAAACGGCCAGTTATTGATTGAACAAATAGAATCGAACCCCCGCATGCTCAAGGAGGATGTGTCGGAGTATATTTCTGCCCTCAGCAACTTTATTGTCAGTTGCGGGTTGACCGGAAGGTATGGAAAAGTGCGATCTTCGCTGGAAAAATTAAAAGAAATAAATCCAAAGACGCAAGATGACGCGCTAAAAATTCATCGGCAGTACTACAATGCCAAGTTTTCGCTCTGTATCTTTACCGGTGCTTTTGAAGAAGGGTTGGAAGCGCTCAATGAGCACTTTGCTAAATTGCACAAATTTGACGCTCAACTTTTTGAACGGATCGACTTTTACCTTCAATATTTTTACATCTATTTCGGTAATAATGATTTCGATAAAGCCCAAATTTATCTAACCAAATGGCTTAACTTACCCAAAAGCATTGCGCGAGAGGATCTCCAGAGTATTGCCAGAATCCTAAACCTTATCCTTCACTATGAAATGGGGCATACTCTTTTACTGGAACATTTGCTTCGATCTACTTACCGCTTTTTTAAAAAGCGAAACCGCCTTTATCAGTTTGAAGAAAAGGTTCTGCAATTTATCCGAAAAACAGAGAGTATTCAATCTCAAAAAAATTTGAGACAAGCCTTTATTCAACTCAAACAAGCATTCGAAGAATTAGCAAAAATCCCCAGTGAACGCATCATGTTTCAGTATTTCGACTTTATCTCCTGGCTGGAAAGCCGGATCCGAAACAAACCATTTAGTGAGGTGGTTAAAGAGAAATATGAGAAAACAATGAGAAAACAATGAGCAATGTGCAATGAGGAAGGTGCAATGAGGAGTTAGTAGTTGGGGGAATTAACTTTTTTTATTAGGATTGCGCTGACCTCCAAAGATCTGGAGATCTTTGGAGGTCAGCGCAATCTTAAAATAAACAATCCCCGGGGAGTTGAACAATCTTGAGCCTTTATTAAAAATTAGTCTTGTTGTTCTTTTTGCGGGAAGACAAATTCGTTCTCGTTTCGATGATCGTCCACCGGACGGTGATATGTCCTTGCTTATTCGTGTCTATATGACCTCCTTTGGTCTTTTTGTCTTGCTCTTCATTCATTAAAGAGTTGACGCTTTTGACCTTAATTTCTTTAAGTGTAAGTTTCTTTTTTGCCATAACATCTGTTTTAGTGAGAAAACATTAATAAATGTTGTCAAATCTGTATAGATAAGACTTAACAGTTTAAATATAATCTATTTTTATTCAAACCAAATCCAAAATTTTAATAAAAGTCAGCATCCAAACAACACTGTTATATTTCCCATTCGTTCCTATTCACGATAAAAAGATGCAAAAGGTTGGGGTTTTGGTGGGAAAAATCGGGGGTACAGCGAGCGGTACAGGGGTACAGGGGGTACAGGGGGTACAGGGGGTACAGAGGTACAGCGGTTCAGCGGTACAGGGGTACAAGGGGTACAAGGGGTACAGCGGTTCAGCGGTACAGCCGTACAGGGGGTACAGAGGTACAGCGAGCGGTACAGCGAGCGGTTCAGCGGTACAAGGATACAGGGGGTACAGAGGGTTCAGGGGGAAAAGTTTATTTGTGTTCATTAAGGTTTGTTAATCGTTCATTTTTGCAGTATAGTGATCAGGCGAGAATAAGTCGTCAGATCGCGTCAATCAAGAGATTAGACCATCAAAAAATAATCTTGCCCTTTTTGAAATCCGGTTTGGTATAGGATTTCCTTAATGTGTTCTTTCGCTTCGGGGGCAGAAACGGCAATCAAGCTTTGGGGAGCATCCAATTCCCATATGATACTTTCCGGCTCCACTAAAACACCATAAATGTGTTGGCCAATTTTTCGGGTATTATTGGTAATCCAATGAAAAGGTTTTTTATGCTGGGAAAGCCATTTGGCTATTTTCTTACCATTGTGACCGGCTCCCCACAGCAGGAGCGGACGGTTAGGATCACGATCTAATTCAAAAAAGTAGGGAAGCTTGAGTTTTAAAAAACGCTGATCAGCATAACGTTCATCCACTCTGGAATTGCGCCAGGGATAATCGCGCCACAGATGGATCTTTCGATCCACTCCGGCCACCTTCAATCCGTACTTGTAAAAACGAAAGCAAAGATCGTAGTCTTCCGGATAAACTTCTGGCTCAAAAGCTTCACACTTCATCAAGTCCTCTCGGTGTACCATCCAACAAGGCGAAGGGATTACGCATTCGCGGTAGATATCTGTGAAGTTGGTTTCTTTTAAGGTTAGAGAATTGAGCCAGCCTTCATACCGGCGAAAGCCATTTCCTAGTTCTCCTTCATCAGAGAAATAGTGTACCAGCCCGGTAGCCACATATCCCCTACCCCGCTCTTGCAATGCTTTTTTTAAAGCGCTAAGCTTATGCGTATCCATAATGTCATCTGCATCCATTCGGGTGATCCAGATCCCTGAAGTCATTGAAAAGGCTTTACGCAATGCTGACTGAATCCCTTCGGGGCCGTCGTTTTGAACGACTTTAATTCGCTTATCTGACCGGGCATAGGCAGAAAGGATGTCAAAACTGTCATCAGTAGCATAATTAATAACCGCACAAAGCTCCCAATCGTCGGTTGATTGCCCGAGAATAGAATCTAGACAAGCTGGTAGAAAAGGGGCGGCATTGTATACGGTCATAATGATACTGATCATACTTCCCTATATTATTTTGAACAATTCTAAATAACTCATAAAAGTTGATTTTACAGGGTCTTCAGGGGGCAATTTAATTTCAATTTTCACTAATCCAAATTTTCTTTTGTTTATAAACGCGAAACAATTAACTTTGCAGCGATTTTTGAAGGACCACTTCTATTATCGAATTTAATATAATAGTTTCTTATGGCAAATTATGGTCAAGTTAAGCAGGTAATCGGCCCTGTAGTTGATGTTAGCTTTTCAGGAGTAGATTCTAAGCTACCTGAAATTTTGAATGCACTCGAAATTAAAAAATCCAACGGTGAAATTCTGGTTTTAGAATGCCAGCAGCACCTTGGTGAAGATAGTGTTCGAACCATTGCGATGGATTCAACAGAGGGATTGACAAGGGGCATGGAAGTGTTAGATACGGAAAAGCCTATTGCTATGCCGGTTGGCAAAGAGATCAAAGGGCGTCTGTTTAACGTTGTCGGCCAGGCTATCGACGGTATCGGCGAAGTGCCTAAAACCGAAAATGCCTATCCAATCCACCGTAAACCGCCTGCTTTCGATCAGCTTTCAACAGAAACTGAAGTCCTTTACACCGGTATCAAGGTGATCGACCTGATTGAGCCTTACCCAAAAGGTGGTAAGATCGGTTTATTTGGCGGTGCAGGTGTAGGTAAGACCGTACTGATCATGGAATTGATCAACAATATTGCAAAGGGATATGAAGGTATCTCCGTATTCGCAGGTGTTGGTGAGCGTACACGTGAAGGAAATGACTTGCTTCGCGAGATGATCGAATCTAATGTAATTAAGTATGGAGAAGAGTTCAAGCACATCATGGAAGAAGGTGGCTGGGACCTTTCCAAAGTAGATAAAGCAGAATTAGAAAAATCACAAGCTACGCTTGTATTCGGACAGATGAACGAGCCTCCAGGCGCCCGTGCCCGCGTAGCGCTTTCAGGATTGACCATTGCAGAATACTACCGTGATGGTGACTTAAGCGATCCAACCGGTGGCCGTGATATTCTTTTCTTCATCGACAATATTTTCCGATTTACGCAAGCTGGTTCTGAGGTATCTGCCCTTCTTGGACGTATGCCTTCTGCAGTAGGTTACCAACCAACACTGGCTACGGAGATGGGACTTATGCAAGAGCGTATCACCTCTACCAAGCGAGGTTCGATTACTTCTGTACAGGCGGTATACGTACCTGCGGATGATTTGACGGACCCTGCTCCTGCAACAACTTTTGCCCACCTGGATGCAACTACGGTACTTAGCCGTAAGTTATCTTCTCTGGGTATCTATCCTGCTATCGATCCGCTTGATTCGACATCCAGAATCCTGGATCCCGGAATTATTGGAGATCACCACTATGGAACGGCCCAGAAGGTTATCAATATCCTTCAACGCTATAAAGAACTTCAGGATATTATTGCTATCCTTGGTATGGAAGAACTTTCTGATGAAGATAAGCAAGCCGTACACCGCGCTCGTCGCGTTCAGCGTTTCTTATCTCAACCATTCCACGTTGCAGAGCAGTTTACCGGTACGCCTGGTGTCCTGGTTTCCATTGAAGATACGATCAGAGGCTTCAACATGATCCTCGACGGTGAGGTTGACGAGTATCCGGAAGCAGCTTTCAACCTAAAAGGTACTATAGAAGAAGTGATCGAAGCCGGTAAGAAGATGTTGGCCGAAGCCGAGTAGGATTTGTTGGATTGGGGGAATTTTGGATTGATCCTATCCACAACTTTCAACTACTCACTATTAACCATTAACTACTAACTGATTGATATGAATATTTCTGTTTTAACACCAGATAATCCTGTTTTTGAAGGGGAGATTACTTCAGTTAAAGTTCCGGGTGTTTCCGGAGAATTTGAAATATTGAATAATCACGCAGCAATTGTGTCTGCGCTGGAAGAAGGAAAGGTCCGCATCATCAAATCAGATGGCGATACGATGACTTTCGGTATTCAAAAAGGATTTATCGAAGTATTGAATAATGAGATCTCCTTGTTGGTTCAAGGAGTTACGGAATTATAGTTTTTTTTAAATAAAAAAGAGGGGATGAAGCGTACGCTTCATCCCCTCTTTTTTATTTAAATCATTTAATTTCTCATTTGACCAAAACATACTTCTTCACCACCGACTGCTCTCCTATCTTGATCTCTACCAAATAGGTACCTGCTTCTCTGTCGCTGATGTCAAAGCGTTCCTGTACTTGTTGGACAGTGCCGATCTCTTTGAACTGAATAGTCTGCCCGAGAATATTATACAGTTGTACTTCTACCAGCTGCGGACGATCTAACTGAATCATCAGGTCGAATGTTCCCGAGCCAATATTCGGACGAAGCTGTAGTTGCTCCAAGCCATTTACATTATTTTGATTGACGAGGAATACCTCCAGGTCTTGTTCAGTAGTAGATTCACAATCTTCAAAACCGACCGTAAGGGTCACCTGGTAATTACCATCATCCGCATAGGTATGCGTCGGATTTTGCTCGGTAGAAGTGGCACCGTCGCCAAAGTTCCAGCTCCAGGAAGTGGCGTTATTGGATTCATCGGTAAAGTCAAACTCCCGATTACCGTTGTCAATGTAGGAGAAGTTAGCTGTTGGTCCTGGCAATACAGCTACATCGACCGATTCTTGCGGACTCTTACAACCAATGGGCACTACTTCCCAGTTATAGCAATAGTAATAATAATCCTGAGGTGCAGTGGTAGCAGAAGACCCTGTCAAGGTGACCAAACCGTTGATCTCATAAGGGTACTGGGCGCCATTCTCATTTCGGTATAGGTTGATAGAGGTTCCTCCGAGTTGGTAGGTACCTGATTGTTCCACCTCTAAGTTGAGCAAGACCGTACTAGGTCCGGCAGGTACGTTAATCTCTACAGATTTCAGAATCGTTTGATTTTCATCAAAGAGGCTGATGGTCCGGGGTCCGGCATTACCGGCATCCACCCAAACAGAACGAATGATAACCGGCTGATGTGCTTCAAAAAGGACAGTACCCGTGAAGCCCGTATTATGATATCCACCTGCTCCAATCGAATTGTCAGCAGGACCTACATTTTCTGAAGTACCATCCGAGTCGATACCAGCTACCTGGTACGTGGTTGGATTATTTAAAGCAGGAGTAATAAAAGGATTACCAATATGCACAATCTCATCTCCTTCATACCAAATATACCCGTTACTACCTGAGGCCTCCAATGACGCTTCATTACCCTGGCAAACCGTAACATCATCAGCAGTAGGAGCATCGATAAAATCGACAGTCACCTCCAATGTAGAGGTATCGGCACCCAGAGGATTTGTAATGATCAAGGTAACGGTGTAGGTCCCTTCTTCAGCATAAGTATGGGTCGGATTGATAGCAGAAGAAGTGGTGCCGTCGCCAAAGTCCCAATCCCAGAAATGAGGTTGTTCAGAATTATCGGAAAACTGGAAGTAGCCACTGCAATTGACAACATCCCCATCGACTCCAAAAGCAGCAGTTGGAGGAGCCGTGACCGGTGTGCAAAACGGAGGCAGGTCAAAGGCTTCAACACCATCACTGCGACTACCGGAAGATCCCTGATCTGCACTGAATCCAAGTCCTCTATTGGCGAAAGCTTCCCAGATTAAACATCGATTAGCTCCACCGTAAAAAACTTCGTCGGCCTGCAGAATAGCATCTCTTCCGTCTACAAAGCCCGGATCACATGGCTGTAGACGCATTCCTTCCAATACTAATTTCATGGCGATATTATTCCCACCTGTTCCAAAATAAAAATCATCATCAAAACCATACTCATCGATTAACGCCCAGGTCATATCCCAAAGCATGGTGCACCAGACAAAGCCTACTCCGTGCGGTACGGAAATATTACCGTCAGGGACATTACCATAAGTGTAATCATTGATCGCAAAGTCCGTGGAATATGGCGCCGGGCGAATACCTCCTCCGTTGGTAGGCTGGGCTATTGCAAAAGTACCGATACCACGAATATCTGTTCCCGCATCATCGGGTTCGATGGTCATGATCAGTCCCCAGAAATCACTCCAGCCTTCTCCCATTTGTTCTTCTCCAAACAGGCAACCCGCAGCACTAGGTCCTCCTGTCAGTCTGTTGGATACACCATGCGCATATTCGTGCGCGATGATACCATTGTCGAAGTCACCGTCTAAGAAATCCGGACCTCCGCTAGCATCGCCTTCTAAGGTTACCACTACTCCATTATCCAACTGTGCTTTAATGACATCACAGTCTGCTTGGCTAATCATAACGGAAGGAATATTGACAGCACCGGTACCTCCCATGGTTATGGGCGCTCCAGGAACATTATTGCACATAATCGCCGCAATTGCTCCCGCATCCTCTGCATTTCCTACCTTTTCAACAAACGTGCAATCCCCCCGGTCAATGAGGGCAATCTTACCATCGACCACATTTCCATTGACAAGCGCCTGACAACCTTCTGTCGGAGCTGCTGAACCGTCATCAACCAAGACCACATCTTCAGTGATTGTTGAAGAAACAGACGGACCAAAGGATGCGGGTTCGGCGAAATAATCCCCTGCAATACTGCCGGGTTCATCAACGGTCAGGGTGACGGTTCCTCCCCCGGAATTGGGATTGCTCCATAAATACATTTGCATTCGACCATTACCACCATCCGGAGGGGTTGCAAAATTCGCATTATTCAATCCTCCGCCATCCTGGGCTTCCGCATTGACATGATCTCCCCCTTCTCCGCCATTCCCATAGTTATTGGCCTGGAAATTCCCGGAAGGCTCATCAAAGCCATACTGGTACCAGACATCGTGAATGATATTATTCCAGTAGAATAAATTGACTACCGCGGCATCGCGAACTTCCGCTGCATTAGCCGCGTCGTCGTAAAAGAAATCAAACTCCAGATCAGCCCCACCGTCTGGCTCATCTCCCGACGATTGATTGATATCATTAATATCCAGATAGGCATGCACATTATTACCCCTGGTAATAGTAAATTCTGCACCGTCTTCACCATTCGTATCATGCCAACCAAAAGGCGAAGCCGTATCATCAGCAGGATCAACAACGATCGACCGGTCACCATGCGAAGGGCTTTCAACAGGCATAGCGAAAACGTTATAACTGTTTGGCACAACCGTTGAACCAGCCACGTTTGGATGGTGATGGCCATGCTCCATACAGGTAGAAAAAGAACGGCTATCATAGCCAAGATTATCATCACCTGAAGCTAAAGTCGGAGAACCAAAGCTACAATGAATGACCATGTCATTTTGGGAAAGAATCGTTCCATCCTTAGCATCTATCTTCATATTCCAATAGTGTTCTGCATCTTTTTCATACCAGATCACCTCCCAACTGAGCACTAATCCTTCATCCCCCTTTTCAACGTAGGTCAAACTTGCTGTGATGGGCTCCAGCGCTAAATCTCTATTCGCAAAAGTCGTTTTTTGATCCGGAGTTGAAGCTTGCTCCTGCACCGTCAGGGTATTTGGCACTTGTATTGAAAGGTGTTGAGCCGCCTTTTTTACGGCTTCTTCAGCAGTCAGCACTGGCTGGGTGAGATTAGCTTTTTGCTTCAAATTGGCAATAAAGCGTACATTTGAATGGACAATCTCGCCAGTCGCAGCTAAGTGAATATTTGCACGTCCTTTATCTACCGGTATGCCACTGTAGGTTTGTTTCAGATAATAATTGATCAACTTACCATCGCGGGTAGCATAATGGTCTGTGATAAGGTATTGAGCAATATCGCTTTCTTGCAATTGAGGGTTGCTTTGATGCGCTTTTAAAAACTGATCGATGGTAGCTGTATTATGCTGTGCGACAACGGAAGTGACCGTTCCTAAAAGAAATAGAAAAAAGAGATTGGGTATTATCCTTCTCATGTGTGCAGGTTTGAATGATTAGTAAAATAGAGTAAGTGGTCAGAAACCAGTAGATTTAGCAAAATAAAAGTAGGCAAAGTTAACATTTCCTCAAAAATAATTTGCTTTTACTTTTGTCAGCAAAAACCATTTGGACGAAAAGAAAACATGGAGAGGGATAACAGGGGCGGTTTTTCTCTTTTGGGTGTCTCCCAACACTTTTTTCAAATGTTTTAAGCCACCAAATAGCTATTTTTTGGCATTCGCCCGAAATCAAAACCCTCTTGGGGGGCGGCTCAAATAGTTTTGAGCTAGCCCAATCGAAAACTTTTTTTATCTTAAGTTCTTTCATAAATAAGAATTGATTTTTATAATCGCCCAAAGAAAACCCAAGCATGCAAAAATTTGCGATCTCAGACATCCATGGTTGTTCGAAGAGCTTTGAAGCGCTTTTGAGAAAGATCAATTTTTCGAAAGAAGATGAGCTTTTTTTGTTAGGCGATTATATTGACCGCGGACCAGATTCTAAAGGCGTTTTTGATCTCATTTTTCAACTACAGGAAGAAGGCTACCAGCTGCATTGTTTGCGGGGGAATCATGAACAATTGTTCCTTCGAGCTTTGACGGACGGCTTAGATGCAGAAGAAAAATGGATCATCGGAGGGGGCAATACGGTACTGACCAGTTTTGGGGTCGATAATCCTGACAAAGTACCCAAAACCTACCGCTCTTTTATCAAAAACTTGTTGTACTATGCCGAAACCGATGGCTACATCCTGGTACACGCTGGTTTGAACTTCAATCATCCCACCTCCCCTTTTGAAGATACAGAAGCGCTCCTGTGGATACGCAATTGGTACAAAAATATCAACCGGGAATGGTTAGGAGATCGTATCATCGTCCATGGACACACGCCACTTATGCAAGAGAGCATTATTAAACAGCTTGACAACCTGGACGAAGTACCTGTAGTCGATATTGACAACGGCTGCGTATACCAGGTAGATGGCTACCGCCATCTTTGCGCTTTTGAGCTTACCACGAAAACTTTATTTTTCCAGCCGAATATTGATTGAACCCATCTAATAAAAAAGCCATATCCAGCTTGTGGACATGGCAGTTACGCAATCAAAAAAACATCAAAACCAAATATTTTAAAACTGTTGTTGGATTCTATTCATGATCCTCTTGAAATTGGTTTTGGTAAAAGGGTCATTTGGTATTTTGGTACACTTGATTTAGATCATAAACCAAGTGTCCTTTACCATTAATGTGGTGAGATTGGAAAACGTAACATGGTTTTATTAAAAAATTGATAAAAGAGGTAAAATGAGAAATTCCACTACTAAACTATGAAAATTTAGCTAAATTTTCATAGTTTAGTAGCAAAAAAAATAAATATCCCGGATATGGTAGAAAGGAATCTTGAAAAAATAATTTCGAATTGGTTATTCAGGAATAAAATCTTAATCATCTATGGTGCACGGCAGGTGGGTAAAACAACACTTGCAAAACAATTCTTAAAAAAACATGGAAGCTTAAAAGGGTATTACAATTGTGAACTCCCCTCCATAAGAAGTGTACTCGAAAGCAAGGAGCCTTCTATACTAAGCAAGGAGTTTGGAGACCAAAAATTGATCGTACTCGATGAAGCCCAATACATTCCGGAAATTGGACGGATTTTGAAAATTATTGCAGACCACCTAGAAGGTGTACAGGTTATTGCTACCGGTTCTTCCAGCTTTGATTTAGCTCAACACACGAGTGAAGCATTAACAGGCAGAGCGTTAAATTTCACCTTATACCCATTTTCGTATCAGGAGTTGGGCCAAATTTTTAGATATTCCGAACGCAAGGCACTTTTAGAAAACTTCCTATTATTCGGTATGTATCCTGAAATTGTGACAGCGAAAAAAGAAGAAGCTAAAACGTTACTAAACGACTTGACTTCCAGGTATCTTTACAAAGACATCTTCATGTTTGAAAATATTTGAAAAGCGGATGTTATTCAAAAACTTCTACAACTGTTAGCTTTTCAAATCGGAAATGAAGTTTCTTACCATGAATTAGCGAATACGCTTAAGGTTAATGAGAATACAGTGGTCAGATACATCGATCTATTAGAAAAAGCATTTGTGATTTTCAGACTATCTCCCTTTAGCCGAAATCTTCGGAAAGAAATTATAAAAAAAAAGAAGATCTATTTTTACGATGTCGGCGTCAGAAATAGCATTATTCAACAATTCCAACCAATAGAATTCAGAGCAGAAAAAGGTGCGCTTTGGGAAAATTTTTTAATTGCTGAACGGATGAAGTATTTGCATGCAAATCAGCTAAGTCCAAAACAATATTTTTGGAGAACGCATGACAAACAGGAAATCGATTACCTTGAGGAAGCGGATGGCAAGCTACACGCTTTCGAATTCAAATGGTCTATAAAAAAGCGAAAGGTGCCTCCGGCATTTGCGAAGGCGTATCCAGGAGCTAAAATGGAATGGATTGATAAGGATAATGTTGAGGGGTTTTTAGAATAAAAAGAGGTTGGCTCTACACTGAACCAACCCCTTAAAAAAATTATGAATTGAACAAAGCTTTTACAAAAGCAGTGTTATTAGTTGAATAAGTAACGAACTCCCACACGCATTCTCCAACGAGAAGAAAAGTCTGCGATGTTAAATGATTCCTTACCTAATTCATCCTCGCGGTACGTATAAGTTGGCGTATTACCATCGAATCCTTCGAACGTTAAGAATTCGTAGTAGTTGAAGCTCCCAGGAACATCGTAACGTACACCCAAATCATTACTAACCAGATTAAGGAAGTTGAAAACATCCAGAGAAAGTTGGATACGGTGTGTGTTCTGACCGATCTTTAAACCAAGATCCTGGCGAACAGCAAGATCAAGGATAGAACGGAAAGGTGCAAAGTTGCTATTTTTCTCAGCATAGTCACCTCTTCTTTCACTTAATTCCGGATCGTCTTCGATGAAGGCATTAAGGTTTTCCCACTGCTCTTCAGCGGAAAGGGTCACATTGCCATCATCATCGGTAAGATCAACTAAGACGATATCGCTCTGATCTGCAGGAACATAGATCAATGAACGGTTACGGCTGGTAGAACCTGTTTCGTTGTTGAAGTTACGAGCAGGTCTTCCGGCTACCACATATGAATATGGCTGTCCAGACTGACCATCGTAGAATAAAGAGATCGTCGTTGCATTTAAGCCATTCTTAGACCAGTTGTAGGTGAAGTTAGCTCCCCCCACAACACGGTGTCCGATCGCGAAATCAGAACGTCCGAATACTGGATTGTTTCTACCGTTGAAGT
Source organism: uncultured Saprospiraceae bacterium (assembly GCA_964534315.1). Classification (GTDB taxonomy): domain Bacteria; phylum Bacteroidota; class Bacteroidia; order Chitinophagales; family Saprospiraceae; genus CAZHOV01. The sequence goes on from CAZHOV010000027.1 coordinate 15,272, forward strand.
TCACCTGACCTCTCCACTGAGAAGAGTTCTGAGAAGAAGTACCTTCATTAACAGCATAGGCATCGCCATAAGTGTAGGCAAGAGAAAGGTTCAACAATGCTCTGTTATTAAAGTTGAAGTTTCTGGCCAAAGAAGCGGTGATGGTGTAGGTGTATCCTTCATCTGTGTTATCTCCTACATAAACAGCACGGTAAGTATCGTCAATACTTTCTCTCTGGTAAAGATTTCTGGTATCGCCGGTTCCGTCAAATTGCTCGACACCGGTATTATCATTGTTAATATTAGTATAGACAACATTATTCAATGTCTTCGTATAGATACCTTCTAACGTAGCCTGGATATTACCAGGAAGTACATAATCAACCGCAAGATTTCCTCTGAATACCTGAGGGTATTTGAAGTCTTCTACAAACAAGTTGATATCACCTGACGGGATAGAAAAATCAGGGTTTTCATACTGATTTTGGTAGTCGGGAATGAAGTTAACCGTTCCGATATCATCCTGGTCTACCGCACCTTGCGTAAGACCGTTCGCAAAGAACATGGCACCTGGCCATACAAATGGAATACGGCTGGTAAAGATACCCACGCCACCTCGTACGATGAACGACTGATCTTCCTTTACGTCATAGTTGAACCCTAAACGCGGAGACCACATCAACTGCGCGTCAGGAGCCTGACCTGCCTGTACGCGGTTAGCAACATCATATTGCTCTTGCATCTTAGGAAGGGCTTGTTCATTAAAGTAAGTGTCTTCCTCAGGATCAGAAGTAATGTTTGGTATATCCAATCGGATACCTCCCGTCAATGTCAACTTAGGAGTAACACGGAATTCATCCTGTACATAAAATCCAAGTTGCATGGCGTTGAAATCGGCAGCAGCAGCAGAACCGTCACCGGTAAAATCATCTACCAGTGAGTAGTTACGTCCATATTCAACAGCAGGAGCGCCATTCAAGAAATCATCCAAACTATCGAATTCATAAGCACCATAGTTTTCTGGAATAAACAGGTTGTATATGCTGTAGAACTCATTGTGCGTACCTACAGTGATCGTATGCTTACCCTTGAAAATTTTGAAGTTGTTGGTCAAGGTGAAAATATCCTGATCCAACTGGTTAGCCGTGGAGAATCGCTCAGAACCTAACCGGATGGTTCCGGCACCGTCATCAATAGTTACATAAGGGAAGTCACCTCCAATCGGGTCACGGTCGTCACGTACAGATGTGAATCCAATAATTAGGTTGTTTGAAAACTTCTGACCGAACGTAGAGTTCAATTCCACTGCAGAAGAGTTGGTAACACTAGGGAAAAACACCCCATTATTAGAAAAGTTAATATTGTTCGGATTACCGCTATTTCGATTTACTTCTTCTGCACTAGTGTATTGATGACGTAAAGTCAACCGATGCTCTTCGCTAAGGTTGATATCTAATTTTCCAAAGAAGCTTAAACCATTCAATTCGTCCTTTACATCACCAAATGTACCGGGATCATAACCGTATCGGTTTTGAAGTTGACTTCTTAAACCTTCAAGATCTGAAATAGACGAATTTCCTTCGTAGGTATTTACGTCAAATGGCTGAGGCGTTTCGTCATCTCTGATCTCTGCATTCACAAAGAAAAACACCTTATCCTTGATAATCGGACCACCCAAAGAAACACCATAAAGGTTTTCCGTAAATGGTTCTACTTCCTGGCCTTCAGCGTCCGGATCGTTCTCCTGGATACGATCTAATAGTTTTCCATTGGTTTTACCTACCAAATTCTCATTTCTGTTGAAAAAGTAAGCTGTACCTCTAAATTGATTCGTACCAGACTTTGTAACCGCGTTGATTCCGCCACCTGCAAAACCACCTAAGGTTACATCGTATGGAGAAAGCACCACCTGAAACTGATCGATGATATCAATAGAAAAAGGCGCAATCCCTGTCTGACCACCATTCGTACCAGAAGAAGCCAAACCAAATACATCGTTGTTTACCGCACCATCAATATAAATGGCATTGTAACGATTGTTGACACCGGCAATTGAAATACCTCCAGTAGTGGTAGACACCTGAGGAGTCAAACGCACATAATCTTCGATGTTACGATTAAGTGTAGGCATCTCTTCAATGGCCTGAGTAGAAATCTGCGTACTCGCTCCTGAGTTCGTACCCGCCGTACCCTGACGAGATAATACTTCGAAGGTTTGTAGTTCGGTATCTGAAGACTCTAACGTAAAGTTCTGACGCTTGGACTCTCCTAATCGTAGATTCAACCCTTCTAACTGTTGAGTAGCATAACCCGTGTAAGAAACCTTTACTTCGTAAGGTCCGCCAACACGCATGTTCACTAATCGATAATAACCATCGGCATCAGCAACAGTTCCATAGCGTGTACCACTTGGAGTATGCACAGCAATGATTGTTGAACCGATCAATATCTCCCCTTCAGTGTCAACCACCTGCCCATCCATGGAAGCAGTGGTCGTACCCTGTCCAAAGGAAGGAACAATGGCAAAGACCATTAAAAAAATGACAAGATTTGTTAAGTAAATTAATCTTTTCATATCCAATTTGTTTTGTTAGAAAATCTCCGCAAATTTAGATATTTAATGTTAAGCCAATATTAAAAATAGACCTCCGTCATATGCTGAATTTCTCTTTGATCGCATCCTGATTTTTTTAACTCTCTATTTAAAAAGCATCCTAAAATTTTATTTTGTTAACAATTATTTATTGTAGGATAATTAGCTAAGCTTTTATCCATTCTCCAAACTAAAAGAAGTAACAAAAACCCGCTTTAACGTATTTACCCATTATCATCTATACCTCCCGGAAATACTGGGTCATGAGCGGATGAGTTGAATTATTTAGAAACATTCAAAATTATACTGTATTTTTAAGTAACTATTGAGAAAACTTGTACCAACGCCCAAAATCGTGTAAAATGAAAAAGCTTTTATTGATCCCTTTTTTTGCTTTCGTTTACCAAGCTGCTATTTATTCCCAGGTTTATGTCGACCAAAATGCCGGTGGGAATAACGACGGCTCCACCTGGGCCGATGCCTATACCGACCTGGCCGATGCCCTAAACAACACTACTTCAGGGCAGATCTGGGTAGCTAGTGGCACCTACAAACCCACCGATTGCAATCCCTGCACCGATACCGACAGGGAATTCGCTTTTACCATTCCGCCCGACGTCCAAGTATACGGAGGGTTTGTGGGCAATGAAACAGCGCTGAATCAACGCGACTGGATCAATAACGAAGTCATCTTGAGTGGCGACATAGGTGTCCAGGGCGATAGCACCGATAATAGCTTTAGGGTCGTTATCGCCACTAATTCTACTCCAAATACTGTTTTTGACGGTTTCATTGTTGAGGAAGGTAATGCCAATGTTTCGTTTGACTTTTCCTTTGGGGGAGGAATATATATCGATGCATACGATGGAGGAACCGGCGATATTCAGGTTGGAAACTGCACGTTCAGAAATAACTATGCCACCGGAGGCGGCGGTATGGCCATCTATTGCGTATTGGGTGGCTCCTCTAATGCCTTGATTAAAAACTGCACTTTTGAAGGTAATACAGCCTCTCTTGAAGCCTTCAGCACCGGAGCTGGGGTCATTCTGCTGGGGAATAGCGCCGCTCACATTGCTCCACGTTTTGTAGGTTGTACTTTTCGTAATAATTATTGCGGTAATGATGGAGGAGGTATTTCAGCTACCCCTTCTGGCACAGGCACTTTCCTGGGCCTAGAGGTGGATAGTTGCCTCTTCGAAAATAATGAGACAATAGATAGAGGTGCAGGCATCTGGACCCGTATGAGTTCTTTTGGTGAGACGGCAGTGGTCATTAAAAACAGCCGATTCATTGGCAACATTGCAGGTGGGCAGGGAGGTGCTATTTTCTCCCGAAGCAGCTTTGATAATAGTTCCAATGATACCATTATTAACTGCTTTTTTTCTCAAAACCAATCTACCGGAACCAGTAATAACAATGAGGGGGAAGGCGGAGCCATCTTTCTTCGAGGTTCTCAAAATGGTATCCGCAATCAAACTATTATCAATTGCGCTTTTGACCGCAACTTTGCCTCCCATCGAGGCGGAGCTATTGGCGGTACGGCCTTTTTCTTTTCGGAAGGAACCCTCAATGCCGATGTTATCAATTGCTCCTTTCATGGTAACAAAGCCCTTGAAGAAGGTGGAGCTGTCCACATTAAAGGATCTACCGGAGTCAGTAATTTTAATTTTGCTAATTGCATTTTTTGGAACGATTCAACGGCCACCGATAAAAATGAAATGCAAATAGATACCGCAATTGTCTCCATTTCTTTCAGTGATATTGAAGGCGGTCTTCCCTCAGGAGTTACGGATGGCGGGAATAACATGGAAATCGACCCTCAATATGCCAACCCTTCCGCCGGAGACCTTCGAATAACCGGTTGCTCTCCGTTGATCAATGCCGGCAACAATGCAGCCCTCCCTTCTTCCGTAGGTACGGATCTCGACGGTAGCCCCAGGATACATGAAGGAATCGTAGATCTGGGTGCTTATGAAGTAGGCATCATCTATGTCGATCAAAATGCAACTGGTTTAAACAACGGTAATTCCTGGACCAATGCCTATACTGATCTGCAAGATGGCATTAGCAGGGCATTATCAGGTGATCAGGTTTGGGTAGCTCAGGGAACATATTATCCTACTGACTGTAACCCCTGTGATAATACTGATCGGGAAGCTGCTTTTTATATAAAACCAAATACGGAAGTCTATGGTGGTTTTAATGCTACTGAAACAGCCTTAAACCAGCGCGATTGGGATGCCAATCCAACTATTCTAAGTGCTGATATTGGTATATCGGGAGATAGTACCGATAATACCTATCGGGTAGTCATTGCCAAAGATGCTACTTCTAAAACCATTTTCGATGGCTTTATTGTGGAGGAGGGTAATGCTAATGTTTCGTTCGACTTTGCTTTTGGGGGAGGAATGTATATTGATGCTTATGATGGCGGAACTGGCGACATCCAAGTACGCAACTGTACCTTTCGAAATAATTATGCTACCGGAGGTGGAGGTATGGCTATTTACTGTGTCTTAGGAGGCTCTTCAAATGCCCTGATCAAGAACTGCACGTTTGAAGGGAACACAGCCTCTTTAGAGGCCTTCAGCACCGGAGCCGGGGTCATTATGCTGGGGAATAGCGCGGCTCAAATAACTCCTCGTTTCGTAGGCTGTACCTTCCGGAACAATTACTGTGGAAATGACGGAGGAGGCATTTCAGCTACCCCCTCTGGTACAGGCACTTTCCTGGGCTTAGAAGTCGATAGTTGCCTCTTCGAAAATAATGAGACAATAGATAGAGGTGCAGGCATCTGGACCCGAATGAGTTCTTTTGGCGAAATGGAAGTAGTCATTAAAAATAGCCGATTTATCGGAAATGTCGCTGGTGGGCAAGGCGGAGCCATTTTCTCCCGTAGCAGCTTCGATAATAGTTCCAATGACACCATCATTAATTGCTTTTTTTCACAAAACCAGTCTACAGGTACCAGTACGAATAATGACGGAGAAGGCGGGGCGATTTTTCTTCGGGGCTCTCAAAATGCTACCCGAAACCAGCATATTATCAATTGTATTTTCGATCAAAATTATGCCGAACACCGCGGAGGAGCTATTGGGAGTACTTCTTTTTTCTTCAGTGAAGGAATTTTAAACGGAAAAATTCTCAATTGCACCTTCTATCAAAATTCGACGGGCGGTAATGGCGGCGCTTTTCATGCGGAAGGTTCCGCAGGAATCACCGATCTCGAATTGCACAACAACATCTTCTGGAATAATCAGGCCGATAGCGTGGAAAATGAGCTTTTTAACAACGGAGGTAACCTGCTTCTTTCACACAATATTATAGAAGGTGGCATACCCGACAGTCTTACAGATGGTGGAAATAATCTGGATTCAGATCCCCAGTTCCTGGATCCCACCAATGACGATTTTCGCATTTCTTTTTGCTCCCCGGCACGGGAGGCTGGTACGGTTAGTGTTCTGCCAAATGACAATATTGACCTTGATTATGATAGCCTCTTAAGCGAACCTATACCCATAGATATTGCCAACCAGCCCAGAGTCGTGGAAGATTCCATCGACATGGGGGCTCACGAATGGAACAACGATCCTCCGGCACTATTTATAGAATTTACTAAAGCGGACGTTAGTTGCAATGGATTTTGTGATGGAGAGGCGACCGTTTCGGCAGCGGGGGGAGTTCCTGGATATACGTTCCAATGGTCTACAGGAGAATCGGGCAATACTATAACAGGATTATGCCCGGGCACTTATCAGGTAACTATTTCTGACGCCTTTGCTTGCGTCCTGACAGACTCTGTCATTATCGAGGAAAACCCTCCCCTTACGGTAATCACTAGTCAGGATACGGCTTTCTGTCCAGGCGAGTCCACTTCTCTATTTGCGGTAGGTTCCGGAGGTGATAGCACCTATACGTTTATCTGGAGTAACGGAGCAGGTCAGGGAGATTCCGTATCCGTATCTCCTGTAAATTCAACGCAATACACTGTTACTATCACTGATGACAGCGGGTGCTCCGGTAAAGACACGGTCTCGATCGAAGTATTTGAACTGCCTCAGCCGCAAATCACTGGTTCTACCTCCTTCTGCTCCGGAAGCTCCACCACCCTCGATGGAGGAGCTGGTTTTTCACAATACCTGTGGTCGGACAATTCTACCAATCAAACGCTCGAAGTGGTTGCTCCAGGCACTTATAGCCTGACGGTCACTGATGATAATGGCTGCTCCGCTACCGATCAAATTGAAGTGGAGGAAGCGGAGGAGCTACAGCCGCAGATCTCTGGAAACCTCAGCTTTTGTGCCGACACTTCAACTACTCTCGATGCCGGAGTGTTTGATTCCTTTCTATGGTCGACAGGCGATACCACGCAAACTATTGCAGTCAACCAAACCAATACCTATGCCGTAACCGTAACCGATGCCGATGGATGTTCTGGCGCCGATACCGTCTCCGTCGAGGTCTTCGAATTACCTCAAGTCCAGATTACCGGATCGACTACCTTCTGCCCGGGCAGCTCTACCACTCTCGATGGAGGAGCAGGTTTCACCCAATACCTCTGGTCGGACAACTCCACCAATCAAACGCTTGAAGTGGTTGCTCCAGCTACTTATAGCCTGACCGTCACCGATGATAACGGCTGCTCCGCTACCGATCAGATTGAAGTGGAGGAAGCAGAGGAATTACAGCCGCAGATTATGGGAGTTTTGGCTTTTTGTGACGGACAATCTACCAGTTTATCTCCGGGTAATTTTGCCAGTTATCTTTGGTCGACCGGCGATACAACGAATATGATTATCACTGACCAGCCTGGTGATTACAGTGTTACGGTAACGGAAAATAACGGGTGTACAGGAGAAGACCAGGTGAATGTCATTCAAAATGAAAATCCGGAGCCATCCATTAGCGGCTCGACTACCATTTGTCTTGGCGGTTCTACCATGCTTGACGGAGGCGGAGCATTTGAATTCTACCTTTGGTCTGACGGTACAACTGCCCCCATATTAGAAGCTACTGAACCTGGCATATATTCATTAGAGGTTACGGATGGCAATGGATGTATAGGCAATGATACGGTTGAAGTAACGATCTCCACGCCTCCATCAGCATTTGCAGGAGCAGACATCAATGCCTGCCCTGAAGGTACGGATCTATCTGCAAACCTGCCCGATGGCGCACAGGGTTTGTGGACGACTAACGGAAGTGCAACTATTTTTGATCCGAATTCCCAAATAACCGAAGTCGCAGGATTAGATCCCGGTATAAATGTATTCATATGGACCTTATCGGCTCCCGGTTGCCCGGACTATAGCAGCGATTCTGTTGTGGTGACCATTCCTATGGGTCCAATAGCGAATGATGATCAATACACTATTCCGGAGGAAGGTGATCGAATTTTAGAAGAAAATATATTGGAGAATGATCAATTAGGAGATTTAGGTACAGTTAGTTTAACTTCATTGACTGATCCCCTTTTGGGTTCGTTAGAGTTTCAGCCTGAAGGAAATTTCCAATATACTCCATTCGCCTTAGCTACAGGAGTAGAAGCGATCACTTATGAAATTTGCGATGCGGATTGTCCGGATTTATGTGCTCAGGCGTCCGTTACCATCACCATCGAGGAAGCACTTATTGAGGAAGCACTTCCCAATACGATCACTCCTAATGGGGACGGTGTGAATGATACCTTTGTCATTGATCTGATCCTAAATAATCCGGACAGGTATCCAAACAATGAATTGATCATATTTAACAGATGGGGAGATATTATTTTTCAACAGAAAAATTATGACAATACCTGGGGGGGGACCAATCAGAACGGACAGCCCCTTCCCCAGGGCACTTATTATTACATATTCACTTTAGACCTCGCCAGTGGAGAAATTTTGCGAGGGGATTTGACGGTGTTGAAGTAGGGTAAAAATACTTAAACAATATCTATAACTATCAAAAACAACTGTTAATCATAAAAATATTGCTTAAGTATTGAAAAGATGGAATAGGGCTGAAAACTAAAGTGATCATTTGGTCCTTTGCTTCTTTAAAATTTAAAGGATCAAAAACGACGCCGTCTTTTTTGGAACAGCCGAAGGATAATCAAAACAACCATTACCTGAAATAGTGTTTTAAATATCCACGTCAGTGATTCATTGAATTCAGGTAAGTGTTGGGTGGGATCCATACTGATTTCCGAGATCCTATGCTGTTTTCTTTTGGCCGCTTCGATCTCCCATTGCTTTTTTTCGTCTTTTAGTTGCTCATGTAGCTGTTTTTTCATTTCCTCTCTTATTGAAGAGCGTTCATAGACAAGCGTATCAAAAATGACTTGTTTCCAATAATAGTCTCTTGCACGAACTGTGTTTTCCTTTGCTCTTTCGACAGCACGATTTATTAATTGCTGATGATCTTTTCTCATTTTTTGCATTTTCCCTTCAAACATAGCTTCTTGCTTCAGCATAGCTTTTGCATGGTCATTTTCGAGAGTTGTAATTTTTTGATTACACTCTCGTTCGACTTTTTCTGCTTGTTGATCGTACTGTTGTATAATCATCTCTAACTTGTGTGCATAAGAATCTTCTACCTCTTTCATCCCCTTCAATTTAGCTTTTTCAAGCATTTCATTAAAGATATGGTAGCCAGAGAATCCTAAAAAAAGTGCTAGCATAGTAGGTAAAAAATATTTCATAGCATGTTAAATTTTGAATTATTTGAAGATAGATAGTTTATTAAGTCAAGTTTCATCAGGTAATTCTAGTAATCGGTCTTCTAACTTAATGTAGGCATCTTTGAACCTTTTTTTGATTTGACTTTTTGAAAGGCAAGTCAGATATCGCATTCGCCATTTCCAGATGGTTAACTTTTCTTCGCCACTTAACTGATCATAATAGTAATTGTACCAATCTCGGCTAAACTTCAGGTAGGTTTTGCTATAATACTTCAAGTCACTTGGAGGAATACGATCACAATGGTCCTGTACTTTTTCAGTAAAAGCTTCATAAGCAGATAGGTAGGCATTTTTAGAGGGAGGAATTACTAAAGGCCTTTTACAGCCCAATAGCACTCCTAAGGCAATTGCCCAGCAACATGCTATTCGGAGATTTGGTCTGAATAATAGAGACATAACCTAGAATTTTTAATTTGTATTTAATTACTACAGTATATCCTTTTGGGAATCCATATTTTTTTGGATTTTTTGATATTATTTGTATCTTTGCATTCCGCTTTTTAAAATGGTTTAAGCATTTGCTTTTCACCTACAAAATTAGCCGGACCAATACATCTTTCCAACTGTATTCCAATCCTTTATATAAAAAGAAAAACCACTGATCGTTAGAAGAATCTTCTAAGAACCTTCCCTGAAATAGCCTAAACAATTCTCTGATTATTCGATTTTTTTTTTGGCTTTTTTTAATAATAAATGAAGGATAGAATTGGAATATTATTTCTCTATTCCAAAGGGAAAGTTGGATTGTTCTAAAATTTTTTATGGAATATTCATTGAATATTCTAAGAATATTCTCATTTTAGCTTGAAAAACAAATTTAATGGACAGGATAAGGCTTTCGGGTAGGCAGTTTCTAATGCTCCATAAAAAGATTAGAGAATGTTTTGAAAATAACTGTAGGCATTTACACGGTGCTACACCACCAACCAAGGCTTCTCAACTATATGGGTTCAAACCTTTCAATCCAGAAGCACTTAGTATTAAATTTGACATGGAAGCTCACCAGAAAATAAAAAACTATCTTTCAAAAGTGAATCGAGGTTTGGCCAGTAATGAAAAAGGATATGTTGAAATAAAAGGAAAATATCTTTACCAAAAGCTACTCGAAGTACAGAATAAAAATGCTCGGGAGGTGACTCTATCTCCTCCATACTCCTTTATTTACTTTTGGTATGTAGAATGCAAAGATTTATTTGATTTTCAAGAAAAATTCGCTCTCCAATCTGAAAACTCTTATACCTACAATTGTTTCTATTTTTATTCTCCCCAACAAGAAATAAACGAATTTGAACTGAAACTGACGTTTGCTGGGTTGGATTGTGAAGCAGAGCTAAATGGATTTCACAATGGTAAAAAAACTGATCCTTTTTATGGAAAAGGCAATAAAATCAATGGTAATTACTTTTTTAGCCTGCAGAATGAAGACCAAGTTGAAATACAACTGATCCTCCCTGTGGAAGGAGATTCTCTTGAAAACGAAGATTATTCACAAGGTATCTTAAGTACTATTTCGTCTGATAACTTCCCATTGAGTGTTCGTATTTTTTTGGCAAAGAAAGAAGAACCACGTGCTAATGCTTCAGCAGGTTCGGCATTAAAAATAAGCCGCTATTTAACTCTGCTTAACCAAACAATTCATCTTCCCAAAAAAAGTATCCGAGATCTTGATCAACTAAGGATAGGTAGAAACCCCATTACTATCATTCAAAATTTAGTTGGGACCTACTGGATCTGGAGATTGTATTTTTCCGAATATTCTACTTATGTTGCTCAACTGAAACTAGAAATTTTCAACGACTATACTGCTAGGGTCTATCATCCGGTTTACCGGGAAAAGATGCAAATCGGAAATATGCAGATCAGTACGATTTTTCAGGATTGCTTGTGTATTTCCACCTATGAAAAGAGTGGTGACGAACACCCTCAGTTAATATCCTTTGGAATAGTGAAAATCCCGTCTTCTCCTGAGGAAAAAAATTATTTGACCGGTTCTTACGTAACTGTAGGAAACCAGGAAGATGAAAGACCTTATTCTGGACAAATGGAATTATACAGAGAAGACGATCCAGAACATACACAACTAAAACCCGAATTAATTAAAGTGGAGGAAGTGGATGAGTTTGTAGAAAAATTCCCCGAACTTTTCGTCCTTAAGGAAGAACTGTTAGGAATGGGAAAACCTGACTTACCGGACTAGTTTATTAGCTTGCTCACTTAATTCTTGAGCCTGAATCTGACGATTTCTATTATTGCTTTTTAAATTAAATCCTCTCAAGTGTCCACTAATTATTTTATTGGCAACTGCGACATCTTTACAATAAACCAAAACATAGGTCACCCCAATTCTACTATGATCTTCTACTAATGCATCATTATTGGAAAAACCGCTTTTTAAATTGCTGGCAAAAGTCGGTCCGGAATTACTATTTAATCTAATGGTTAATATTAACTGGTAACCACCTTTTATACTGCTGGAAGATTGGTAAAAACGATTTTTACTAATACTTGCAAATAATTCATTTTCGCTTATTCCCTGTAAAACATTCCTGTTATTTTCCATTGAAGCGTTTTTTGGTAAAGATCACGGTATAAATATATAATAATTAACAACTTACCCTGGATATTATTTTCCACATTATGTTAATAACTTACAACGGAAATGCAAAGGTAACACCTTTTATTTTATCACCGTTCCATATATTATAAAAATTATCAATAAATAACAAGCCTTATACAAAAGAGGCTACCTCATTGACTAATGAGCCAACCTCTCTAAATTTAACTGTCTTACTTTAACAGGTCAGAACTTAATTCAAATCTTTCCTGCTATTACTAATCTATCGATCCCATCACCCGCTGCATGAACCCATTGAGCGCCTCTCGCTTTGGTGTACCAGATTTTATGGTCTTTTGCACCTCCAATGCTCCATACATATTGGACAACAATTCGCCAATCACATCGAACTCTTCATCTTTGAGTGAAGATAACTCTGTCAAATCTTCAAGCGTGTCGATGGTTTCTTGTACAAAATCATCATCATTGCGATCCATGAAATCGATCAAATGCTTAATTACTGGTAACCTCATGAACTAAATCTTTTAACAGATCAAACTTGTTGGTTTGAACCTGATTGACAAATGTTCCTTTTCTAAAGGTGGCAAAAGTAGGTAGGTTATCTACATTTGCTAATTTTCGTGAGTTTGGAAATTTTTCCGCATCGACGATTACGAAAGAAACTTGATCATTTTCATTAGCCAGTTTCTTAAACTTTGGCTTCATGATCCGGCAGTTTCCACACCATCCGGCAGAATACTGCACTACCACAACTTCTTCGTTCTCAACAATCTCTTGCAGATTGTCATTATTTAGTTCTTTTATCATAATCTTTTCGTTTTTATCTTATTAAAAATATAGATAGAATTATTGACCACTCAATAATTAGTTCGCACTCAAATAAGAGGCTACTCCTTCCCGATTGGCAGCCATAGCTTCTTTGCCTTCTTCCCAGTTGGCAGGACAAACTTCTCCCTTCACCTGAAAATGCTTGTAAGCATCGATGATTCGTAAATATTCCTGTACATTACGCCCGAGCGGCATGTGGTTGATCCCTTCGTGAAACACAATCCCCTCTTCATCAATCAAATAGGTAGCCCGATAGGTTACATTGTCGCCATCAACCAGCTCAGCGCCTGTTTCTTCATCATATCTCTGATTGGTGATATCCAAAATACCTAATACGTTAGCCAAATTGCGATTGCTATCAGCTAATAAATTATAGGTCACCCCTTCAATTCCGCCATCATCCTTTGAGGTGTTTAACCAGGCGAAATGTACTTCAGGGGTATCGCATGATGCACCAATTACAATGGTATCTCTCTTTTCAAATTCGGGTAACATTTCCTGAAAGGCATGTAGCTCCGTAGGACAGACGAATGTAAAATCTTTAGGATACCAAAAAAGCAATACTTTCTTATTATTATTGATTGCTTCTTCCAATACATTAACTTTAAACGTATCGCCCATTTCATTCATGGCATTTACTTCAATGTTCGGGAATTTTTTTCCTGTGAAAGTCATCTTTTATATGTTTTAATTATTTTCAATTATATGCCTTTAACATAGTAAACATTGTTATGTTCAATATTTTTTGAAAGTTCTGAACTAAATAAAACCAAAATTAGAAAAGGTCTTTTCCTTAAAAGAACAGGATTAAAAATTTAATTTGGTTAGTCGATTTTGATACTAACTTTGCTGATGAAATGGTACCCATTTGCGAAATGAAAAAGAGAAGTATGAATACCCGTCTTTTTTACTTTTTGATGACAGGAATAGGAGATCTCTTATGAAAAAGATACTAGGCCTTGATCTGGACAGACAGACACGTTGCGATTATTGGCATTTGTATTTTGAGGTATAACAAGATTCCATCTTTCCAAAAAACAACGTCCATCTTTTTGTCGTTTTTTGTAACACAACACTGGATTGGTGCAGCGCACCAAAACATTAGTAGATTAGGAAAATTATCGATCATGGATGGTGCAGCGCACCTTAATATTAAAACCAAGGAAACATTAAAAATCCTGATAAAAAATATTGAGCTCCTCCGGAGCACTCACCATTTGGGGCTGTATTAATGCTACCAATAGGTTGCTCCTCTGGAGCAAATGATTAAACATTTATCAATGGGGAAACCTGCCTGACCATCTTTTGGAAGTAGTCTTTCCCTATTACTCTCTCTCCTCGTAATAGGGCTGATAAAGACTTTTTTATTGAATTACAAATAATACTCACCCCTCACTACTAATTACTAACTATTAACCATTCATTCCTCATTCCTCATTCCTCCTACTTTGAAAAATTGATGAGACGCTTTCGATTGACAGGCTTTTGTTGCTCCCACCATTAAAATAGTGGGTTGATAATTTTATTTTTCAAAATCATTAGCTTCTGGCTCAAGCTTCAGTTGTCAGTTAATTTGCGCATTGCTCATTGCGCATTCCTTTGAAAAATTGATGAGACGCTTTCGATTGACAGGGTCTTGTTGCTCCCACCATTAAAATAGTGGGTTGATAATTCTATTTTTCAAAATCATTAGCTTCTGGCTCAAGCTTCAGTTGTCAGTTAATTTGCTCATTGCACTTTGCTCATGACCTTCGTCACTCCACCACTCTACAAATATCATTTCTTAAGAATTGAATATTCAATATCTTCTTTTCCGAATTAATTCCCTAACTAACACCCATTCGTTATGAAAAGAAAAAGAATTATCATCTTAGGTGCAGCAGGTAGAGATTTCCATAATTTCAATATTTACTACCGAGGTAAAGAAAAGTATGAAGTTGTTGCCTTTACGGCTGCACAAATACCCGACATTGACGATCGTCGCTATCCGCCTGAATTATCGGGTGATCTATATCCTGACGGTATTCCGATCTACGACGAAAAAGACCTTCCCCGCCTGATCAAAGAATTGGAGGTTGAAGAATGCGTATTTAGCTACAGTGATGTAAGCTATGACCATGTGATGCACCTTAGCGCGTTGGTAAATGCTACAGGTGCCAATTTTCTCATGTTGGGCACCAATGCGACTATGCTCAAGAGTACCAAACCGGTTATTGCCGTTTGTGCCATCCGAACGGGCGTCGGTAAAAGCCAGACGTCCCGGAAAGTGGTAGACTTGCTTATGGAAAAAGACCTTCGCGTAGTGGCTATCCGCCACCCGATGCCTTATGGTAACCTCGCCAAGCAAAAAGTACAGCGATTTGCTACCCTTGAGGATCTGAAAAAGCACGAATGCACCATAGAAGAAATGGAAGAATACGAACCGCATATTACCAAAGGAAATGTAATATACTCAGGTGATGATTACGAGGCCATACTCCGGGCTGCAGAAAATGACCCTGATGGCTGCGATGTGATTGTATGGGATGGTGGGAATAATGACTTCTCCTTCATTGAACCTAACTTACAAATCACCCTTTTAGACCCCCACCGACCCGGTCATGAGTTAAAATACTATCCTGGCGAAGTCAACTTAAGAGTGGCTGATGTTTGTATCATCAATAAGATTGATACAGCCAGCCCGGAAGGCGTACAGATGATTAGGGAAAATATTGAAAAGCTCAATCCAGGCGCAATGGTGATTGATGCCGCCTCTCCCGTATCGGTCAATGACGCTTCCGTCATCCACAATAAGCGGGTATTGGTTGTTGAAGATGGACCATCTCTTACCCATGGTGGTATGAAATTGGGAGCAGGAACCGTAGCTGCTAAAAAGTTTGGCGCTAAAGAATTGGTTGATCCTCGTCCATATCTGGTTGGAAAGATCAAAAAGACCTTTGACATTTACCCCGATATCGGTATTTTACTCCCGGCCATGGGCTACAGCGAGGAGCAGTTGAGAGATCTGGAAGAAACCATCAACAAGACGGACTGCGACTCTGTAGTGATCGGAACACCTATCGATCTCGGAAGAGTATTAAAGATCAACAAGCCATATACACGGGTCTATTACGACCTCCAGGAGATCGGCAAGCCCGACCTTAGCGATGTGTTGGGAGCCTTTGTAGAAAAGAAGGTGATGGCGGGATTGCAGCTTAGGTGAGGAAGGATAAACATGGGAGGGAGTCTAAAAAGTCTTTTAGACTCCCTCTTAGGAATTTTTTATAGTTTAGGAGATATTCTTTTTGAAAAAAAGATAACCCTACACTATAATGGTAAAGGCAAAATGCCCAATAAGAAACTTTGTCCTTTACCATATTTTGGGAGGGCTGTTTTTTCTAAAAAAATCATTGATTTTTTTAGAAAAAACAGCCCTCCCAAAGAAGAAAGTTTGGTGTGTCGAAACACGAATAGTGTTTTGAAACCCCCTCCTAAGGTTTTACCTTTTTTTCTTTAATTTTCTGTAGATCGCTCGTACGCAAACCCACCACCTTTCTGGGCGGTCCAACTGGTAAATTTGACACTTAGATAGATATTATCTTCGATGAGGTGAAGGACTAAATCCTTACCTACCACATCCTGAGGTTTCCCAACTGCTTCTCTAAAAGGTTGGAAGTCCAAACTTTCAATCTGATCGGTTGTCCCTTCTGCCCATTCGGTGCCCGTCGGACTAGTCATTTTATCAGCTTCGTTTTCTGTTTTAGCATTGTATATCTGGCCACCTTCATTTCCCCGGGTGATCCATACATTATCGGTTATGCGATCCTGATTAGCTTCAACACTGGGGTCGGCATCATTCTGCTTGGTAAAAGTGGTCGTGGCTCCTGTCCAGATAGTAGCTTCTTCTTCCATCGGATCATCCGGGTTCGGCTCATCCAGTTCATCCTCCGAACAGGAATAAGTAAAAAGAGAAATCAGTAAAAGGCTAAGAAAAGATCCAAATTTTAAACGCATGATTTATATGTATTAGTTAGGAAATTGAAACTGATGTAAGTTAAAATAGTTTAGCATATCCGTGTAAAACTGTCCTCTACCCACTAATATCCCCTTGCAAGGATGACTTTTATCAACCCCCAAGATATGATACTTATCATTGCCTTTTTATGAGGTTTAGAATATTATTCTTTATACACCATCTGTAACCAAAAATAAAACGTCATGAAAAAAATAATTTTGTTAATTCCGCTCACCTTAATGATTTTCCTCGCCAACGCTCAAGTGATGATCGTCGCAGAATTTGACGATGCGCAACAGCTGGAAAAAGAGGTTAGTATTCAGCCCATTGCATCAGTAGTAGATGACTTGGGCCATGTCTATAAAACAGGAAGTTTTACAGGTACGAAAGATTTCGATCCGGGACCCAAAACATACGAACTAACGGCCACTGGAGAATCAGATGTGTTTATCACAAAATCAAATGCAGCAGGCGAATTACTGTGGGCCAAACAACTTGGCGGCGCCAACGCCGACGAAGGATGGTCTATTGCATTAGACAATTCCGATAATCTTTTCATCACCGGTTCGTTTTCTGGAGAAGCTGATTTTGATCCGGGTGCTTCCTCTTATATGATCGCTTCTGTCGAAGACTCCAAAGATATTTTTGTTACCAAACTGGATGAAGAAGGCAATTTCATCTGGGTGAAACAATTTGGTAGCGAAGGCGCTGATGCAGGTATGGGGATAACTACAGACGGATTTGATAACATCTACCTGACTGGTTATTTCTCCGGAACGGTCGACTTTGATCCGGGAACAAGTCATTACGATATCACTTCAAAAGGCGGAGAAGACATTTTTATTACCCGGCTCAATTATTACGGCGAATTTGACTGGGTTATGCCATTTGGCGGTACCGCCAATGACCGGGGGGTAACGATAGAAATTGAACATCCGCTGGCTGATACCATTGACATTAAAACCTCTGGTATCTTTGGAGCTTCTGTCGATTTTGATCACGGAACCGGAACACACGAGTTGACTTCCGAAGAAAAGGAAGGTATTTTTGTTCAGACGATCCGCCAATTCGAAGCCGTTGCCTTTGATAACACCTTTGGAGATCATTTCAAAATCCATCCGATTCCTACTTCCGGACCATTGAGTGTAGAATTTGGAAAAATCTACGAAAAGATAATCTCGATCATCAGAGATCCCGATGGTGAGGTCATCGCCACCCAAGAAGACGTAAATACCGATAAAATTGAATTAACGATTGAGGGTCCTACCGCAATTTACCAAATAGAATTTAGGACCAACGAAAGTCAGTTTTATACCATTAAGATAATGAAACGAACGCTGACGCAGTAGTGTAAATGGGGTAAAACGCGAGCGCGTTTTACCCCATTTATTCTAAATTGATTTACCCTATCTAACCTGTTCCGCTCCTCAATGCTTCACAACTTTCACCAACCGGTTCAATCCTTCGTGTTGGAGCCTTATGTAATAAATCCCTGAAGGGTAGTTTACTAATGAAATTACACCTACTAATTCCCGATCATACCTAGCCAACCGACTATGAAAGAGTAACCGCCCATTAGAATCAAATATCTGAACAGGGAGTCGGTAGACTTCATTTTCCATGCCAGAAACTTCAATCCTAAGCGTTCCATTTGTTGGGTTGGGAGCTACCTGCACAGCATATCCAAAATAGACTTCGTCTGTTCCAACGATCGTTCCTACCGTCACTTGCAGGGTCCGCTCACACCCTAACGTATCTGCAACGACAACATTGTAAACGCCTCCAGCCAGATTTTCAAATAAAGGATCGAACTGAAAAGTAACTCCTCCGTCAATACTGTACTGCAGGTCGCCAAATCCGCCACTAGTTGTTAATTCAATACTACCATCCGCTTCGCCTTGAACCGTTTCGTTTTCTACCGTAGCCGAAACCTCTAAGAGACAAAGAGGAACATTCACTTCGATCGTATCGGAACAAAAATCATCATTTATGATAATCGTATAATCGCCAGCTTCCAGGTTACTGAATAACCCTGTCGTGTTGGTTGAGCCACCGACTAAGGTATAATTGACTGGTGGGGTTACGTTTACAGCATTCACCATAATCACACCATCCGCATTGCCATCGTCTGACTCCGGGCTCGTTACTGCCATAGCATCCAGTAAACAATCCAATGACCCGCAAAAACTGTTGGTTTCAGAATATCCAAAATCATTGTTAATGATCTCGGCAAGAATATCTCCTGCTTCATTTTTGATGACGTAATACCCCGGGAGGTAAATACCATCACCGAAGGAATCAAAAATGGTAAACACATAGCATTGTTCTGGATCCAGACATATCGTTTCAATTTCCAGGTTATTGGACGTAGCATAAGGGCCACCTTCATAAAGTATATTGCCCGCCTGATCTTCCAGTTCCCAGGTCGTCTCATTAGCGTAAAAATCGGTTAAGATCTCAATGGTATATGTTTCCAGATCGGTATCGAGGGTATTGAAACTTCTCGTAAGGGTGTCATTTTGGGGTTGTTCATCAGGTTCGCCATTCGGCAAGGAGGTAAAAGCAGTAATCGTATGTGTTCCTGGTGAAAGATCTGTAAAATCAATCTCGAAAATAGCTGTTTCAAAGGGCAATAAAAAGCCTGTCCATGAGTCGCTTTGGATAGGCTCATCGTCGAGTTGCCAGAAGATTTCTGCTGATACCAGCGTATCTTGTCCCAGGTTGCCTATAACAATCCCCAGCGAGACTTCCGGATTACAAGATATAATATCCGTACCTTCAATATCTACCACTGCAGCATCTAGTCTTACCAACTGATTTAAAGTAAAAAAGAGGGTATCGTTAAACTGATTCTCGTCTCCGGGAAGGGCAGCAAACACTTTAAAGCGGAACTCATTGCCCGTTGTCATATCAACGGTATTGGTAAACGTAAATGAAACGTCTTCTCCCGGATCAACAGAGGCTGTTATGGTATCCGTATTCCAGGTTCCTTCATTCATTTGAAATCCTACCGGGATATTTGAGACGGCATTCATACCAAAATTTCGGAAGGAAATAGTAACGGTTTCTGAATCGGAATAAAATCCTGAATTTTGAGGGGTAACATATACACTTGGCCCCACATCGATTGTATCGGTCTCCAATTGAAAAGCAACGATTTTGGTTCCATACAAAACACTTTTCTGGTATTCGCCAGTAAACCAAAAGGTACGGTTGTCGACAGGGTCTACGCTCATGCTTGCATAATCGCCCCATCGTTGTCCAAAAGGACCATCGGTTCCGGAAGCAAATTCATTTTCAACGATGGTCATCTCTCCTAATGGATCACCTACTCTTCGGCCAGTAAAGCGCAAAGAAGGTTCCTTACTTTCACTAGCAATGGTGTAAGCCAGGGCAATATTTCCATCTCCATCTATATTGATACTCCCCATAAACCGATCATCGGTATCCGGAGCATAGGTACCTTCCTGATAAATAGACCAATCTGCCCCTGCCGTTTTACGCAATTCATACCAGCGAATCCCGGCTTGACCGGGGATATTCCCATCAACATTTACTACGTGATTCAAAACAATACTTTCGTGATCTCCGAAGTTCCGGTAATTTACCCGGTGCATGAGCACATGTTGAAGAGGAGGCAAGGTGACGGAAAATCCAACTTGAGGCATACAGGCTTCGAAGGGTTGAGCACAGATAGAGCTATTGAAGGGCGTTGTGGGAAGCTCCAGAGGACCAGAAAGTATAGCATCATCAGGACTATCCCAGTCGATCATGAACTCCCAGATTTCCAGTTTATCCACACCGCCATTCCAGGTATCATCATACATACGCATGATATAGACGGGGCTCCCTTCAGGGGGTGGTGTATTACCATTCCAATGTACCGGAGCAGCAACCTGAAATACCTCTACCCCCGGATTGATATCAAACTTAGGAAGCACTACTCGCTTGAGTTCTACCAATGGGTTCCCTGTTAACATTCCTTCCCTATCCATTACAAAAAATGGAATCTCGTCAACCTGACTAGGAGGTAGAAGTGTAAAATCAACGTCGTTAGTCGTGATCACATACGAATTATCCCAAATAGAATACTTGGGATAATCAGGAAAAAAGTCAGCCTGAAATTCATAAGCAAAATATTCTCCCAGCGGATCGCTCGTTTTGGATACGGCAATTAAAAAGGTATTAAGTCCGATACCGGCAAATTCGGTAATTAACCATCTTTGAGCCTCCTGATCATAAAGTACGATCGGATCTCCAAAACCCGTAAGATTAAATTCCTGCCATAAGGCATTGGCACTAAACGCAGGGACAATTGGATTGCCGCTCTTATCCGTCACATAAATCCAGGAAGCATTTATGGTTTGTACATAATATTCCGCTCCAATATCCCCATTGGGGTCGGGAGGAAAGGCGCCCGTATTTTCATCAACTCCTTCTACATTGACAATAGGGGTAATGGTAGCGGAAGGACTCCAAAATCCATTGCTCTGATTGACCAAGGGATCGGGGCCTTGCTGTAACAATTGGTTATTAGTTTTTTGATCACTCTGCTGGTCTGTTTCATTAAATTGAAAGTTCGGAACTATTTTCGGCCGGTTCTTTTTAGCCTCTTGCTTTTTGGCCTCATCGGTCGGAATCCCTCTATGATAAATGGTACGCAAAGGCGGAGTTTTGCCCAACAACCGGGCATGCGTGGTTTTAATAGAAGAATGTTGCTGTGCTTGACTACTTAAAGAAATGGACATTAAAATAGCTAAATACAGCACAAAGATTAATCTAACTGCCTTCATTTGGATAAATTTAAATTAAAGAATATTCGAAGATAATATAAATAAGAAATATTAGACATGGAGGAGATCAATAAAATTGTAACCCCATCGACAAAACTCAAAAGGTTACATCCTTTGTCAAAACCCTATTCTTTAGCTCTGCATGTACCGTTTTTTGAAACAAAAGCTATGATTTTAATCATCTGGAGAGCTGCTTGATCATCCCCTTCCCCACTTTAATCCGCTGCACCAAAGGAATATGGGAAGGACAAACATAGGCGCAGGCACCGCATTCAAAACAATCAAGAGCATGGTGTTCTTTCATAGCGGCCCATTGATTATGCTTTGACAGCTCACCAAGCCGGGCAGGATTGAGAAGCATGGGACAGGCATCTACGCAATGCCCGCAGTTGATACAAGGAAAGGTTTTGGCAGGTTTGAGCGCTTCATCATTCAAAACTAAAATCCCCGAAGTCCCTTTTAAGACCGGAGCATCGAGACTTTTTTGCACCACGCCCATCATTGGTCCGCCCAGCAGGATACGGATCTTTTCCGCATTTATTCCTCCACAAAAATCAACTACTTCTATAATAGGCGTGCCTATGGGGACCAATACATTGGCCGGACGTTCAACCCCAGGTCCGGTCACCGTTATTACTCGCTCGATCAGTGGTTTTCCCTTGCGGAAATAATCCGATATAGCCACAATCGTTCCTACATTGGCAACCAATACCCCCAGATCAATGGGCAATTTCCCGGAAGGAACTTCTTTACCCAGGATCGCACTGACCATCATCTTTTCTGCTCCCTGCGGATATTTGACCTGCAACGGTACAATCTCAACAGGATATTTCCCGGCAGCGGCTTCTTCCAACATTGCCATGGCATCCGGCTTATTCGCTTCGATTGCTATGTATACTTTTTCTGCTTTGATAAATTGTTGAAGAATAGCAACTCCGTCGATCAAGGCTTCGGCATATTCTACCATCACCCGGTGATCGCAAGTCAAAAAAGGCTCACATTCGCAACCATTAAGCATCAGGTACTGACAGGACCTATCTGCAGGTATTTTAAACTTGACATGTGAAGGAAAGGCCGCTCCTCCTAATCCTACGATACCTGCTCCTTGAATCATCTTGATGAAGGTCTCCGAATCAAGTTCTTCAGGCGAGGTTGGAATGGGCTGTGCTAACTCCTGAGTAGAAAACGGGTCAGTTTTGATCCGGATCGCCGGCAGCATCTCTCCATTAGGATGATCAAACAGGTCAATCGCCGTCACGGTTCCGTCAACCGGGGCATGTAATGCTACCGATACGAAGCCGTCTGCTTCTGCTATCAGTTCTCCTCTACGAACATATTGTCCTTTCCGAACAACTGGCTTGGAAGGGGCTCCAATATGTTGCATCAAAGGAAGAGTATACTCCTTCACAAATGGCATACGCTCAATCAGTTTCCGGTTGGAAAGGTCTTTATGCTCCTCCGGATGTACGCCGTGGCGGAAGGTTCGAAGTTTTTTAGTCCATTTATTTGATGACCATCCAAACATGATTATTGCTTGCGCTTTTTAGAAAGTGCTATTAGTTTATTACTTAATTTCTGATGTACCTCTTGCATCAACTTTGTTCTCTGTGTTTTTAATCGTTCTTCGTAATCTGCCCGAAGCTCCTCAATTTCCTTTTCGTATTTTTCTTTCCAGTACTGCTCTGATCGCGTAGCTACTTTTTCTGGTATAGATTCGTCCAACGCTTCTTTTTTTAACGCTTCCAAATTTCGATCAGTTAAGAGCAGGAGTGCCGGTGATCTACTTTTCAAAGCTCTTTTAAATGTATTATAATCATTCTTTACTACATCCAAACTTCTCTGCACCACCTGTAGGGAATCAGCCAAATTTGCCCACCGGATCAAATTATTCCAATAGACATTGCCTTCCGCCTCCTGTTCAGGTTCCTGATTCAAAACGACCACCTTTATCGGAAATACCGATTCTACAAGTACCGGTAAACACTCCATAAGGTTAATCAATGGCAAATGGGTATCTGTAAATAAAATAAGGGGAGGTAAGCCTTCCTGCTCTTCTTCGGAAAGGGCAGTCCACTTAAGATTTCCGATTTGGATATCATGTACTTCGGGCCGGTATTTATCCTTTATCTCGAGTTCGGCACGCCGCCATAGCCGGACATGATCGAGGTAATGGCGCTTTAAGCCTGTAAGTATCCCTTGCAATTGCTGAAGGGAATCACCGGTCCAATTCAAGATTAAGGGGGCTGAAAAACTGTTGTAAGGAAAGTTAGTCAATCCGGTTAATCGACCACTTCCGGACACCCCCACTCCATAGCTCGCCATACCATGACCTGTGGGGCCTTCCTGCAATAACTGTTGAAGCGCTTTGAGCTCATCTAGTAAGGCAATTTTTCGATCCAACTCACCAATATCTATGCTGACCGCCTGTTCTTCTGACTGGAGATGTTGGATAATATTTTGAATATCTGCTTTTCCTTTTTCCTCCTCTTTCAAATCCAGTTTAAAATCTTGGTGTGGTAATGCATTACTGAGCTGTTGGTGGATGGCAGCAGACATATCGTTGATCAATTTTTGGGTTTTTGAAATTTGCCTGGCCAATAGCGGATTGTAGATGGAAGCTGCCAGAGCGGTTATGAGGTGAGTGGCTACCTTCACAGGTGCATCTACTTCCTTTTTCAACATACTTCCACTTAAAGAAAAGTAGTTTTCCCGGTTTAGCAGTAAGGCGGACCATGACGAGTAGGAAGCATCCCGGATCAACCGATTGGTAGTTTCCACAGGGGTATTCGGAAATTGTTCCCAAAGATGGTGGATGGTAGTCAGGTGTTTCCGAAGGTGGGGAGTATCAGTCCTCATGAGAAGTGCATCATCTTCACAAACCGCTGCACAGAGTCCGCACCCCGTGCATGTCAGAGGATCAACAGCAACAGAAAACAGCTGCTCCTGGGCTGATTCACTGCTTTCAGGTTTTGAGAAAAATGGCCCGGTAATAGCTACCGGAAAGTCTCCTGTATATTGAAGTAAGGTATTCATTGCAGTCCTCAATTTTTCCAGACGTTCCCCTTGGAGTTTCATCTGATCTATTAGGGTATGGAAAGCTCCGGGAAGAAAATCGCGGAAACTTTTTACCGCCTGCGGATTGGTTTTCAAAATCGCTCCGCCTGCCTTGGCCAGATTTCGAACCAGAGGCGTCAATTCGGTTACCGGATGCCCTTGTTTGGCAGCAATATTCATGGCGCTCCGGATCAATTGCTCCAGATCAATGGCTATCGGTGGAATAGCTGAATGCGGACAGTAGGTAAAACAAGCTCCGCAGCCCGTACAATAGTGAGGTTGAAAAACAGGAAGCTCCGTACGATCTTTTGCCGCATCAACGATGTTAGCTGTAGAAGGGGGAAGCAAAGGAAGAGCCTGAAACGGATCAGCTACCATTTCCAATGGAATTCCCTGTTGATAAAAACAAGCTGCATGATGATAAAGGCGAGACAATCTGCTGAAAGGCGGTCCGCCATCTTTGTATCGGCGAATGGCAAAAGGCAAGCTGATTACTTGCTGTTCTGATACATCCGCCCCTCTGAATGGCCCGGAAATGGTCCCCTTAGCAATATCCGGATATTCCCGCCGGATGGATTGTTGCAAAATTTCATGCTGTGGAAAAGCGGAAGTTGCCCGGTAAAAATCGATATCGAGTATCAATCGCTCAAGGCTACCCTTTTTTTGGATCATATTTTCCAGCATAGCTTCTAGGGTTTCTTTTGCAAGCATTTTTCCATGAAGGGCCTGGATAAGCATTGGCCTTGTCTTGTCTAGTTGCTGAACAATGCCACTCACTTTCTGAAAAAGGGGAGCTTCCTGAGTTCCTGATGCCTGGACATAGTCTAAGACCGTGATCGCTTTCGCGTTTTTCAAATGTTGTAAAATAGCAGCTTCCGGGAAGGGCTCCCTGAGGGTTATTTGTAATCCGGTAATTTTTTTACTATTTGCTTTGTTCCATTGGTCGAGTACCGGTTTTACTTTACGATAGCTATCTCCCTGGGCCATCACCAGGTAGTGTGCCTTCTTATCCGAAGAAGAGACCAGTGGCAGTAGTTGACGTCCCGTTAATGCATGGTATTCTTCCGCTACATCTGAAAGGATTTCAGGCAGGTGATTAGCAAAAAAACGACCTTGTGCCGCTGTTTCCAAATCAAGTGCCCGGTCGTTTTTTTTGATGCCATTTGCCATTTGGGTTTCCAGGCTAAACCACTGAGGAATCAGGCGCCGTTTTTCTCCAAAAATGGTTTGCTGAGCCCGAGTAGGTACCGGTATTAAACGATCCGGGTCTCCCAGGAAGGATCGCAGCTGATCAGCGTTTGGAACAGCAACTTTTTGTCCATCTTCCCGGAGAACGCCTCTACCCAGCGCTACAATCCCCGGAATCAAGGATCGCTCGGCAACTTTGTGTGCAATCAGGGTGAGATCAATTGCTTCCTGCAGATCAGCAGCTACCAATTGGAAACACCCTACACCGCTCACTGCTTCCAACTGTCGGTACCACTGAACAGCCGGTAAACCAGCTTCATCTTGTTGCCTTTCAACATAAAGAATCACCACCGGAAGATGCTGCCTTACCAAATCAGTCAACTGATTATAATTAACCGTCAATTGAGCTTTCTCCAGAAACGCGCTGCAACGAAGGCCAGTAGAGGCCAGGCCGCTTAGCCAGGAAAGGTCCGTTCCTTTATATTTATGAACAGACCGTCCAAAAATATTCTTTCCAGATTTTTCGGAAATGGGAAAGGAGCTAAGCATACCCTCACAAATTTGCTTTTCTAGCCCAATGATCGTATCAATGCCAACCCTTTTCATTCTTATTTCATTTAATTTAACGTGAGGTTTGGGTTCAAAGGATTGAAAAAGAACCTAATAATTAAAAAAAA
>CAZHOV010000028.1:0-41397 GCA_964534315.1 uncultured Saprospiraceae bacterium
CCACCCCCACCACCCGCTTAGATGGATTTACCGTGACGGGGGGGAATGCGGATGGATTTGGCTCTATTACCTTCAATGGGCAAACCATTTTTCGTAGCGACGGCGGCGGGATTGCCGTTTATGGTGGCAGCAACACCCTGACCAACAACACCGTGACGGGGAATGAGGCTGACGAGGGCGGCGGGATTTACACCGTTCAAGGTACCAACACCCTGACCAACAACACCGTGGCAGGCAATTCGACTTCCGATGGCGGCGGCGGAATCTACACTTTTCAAGGTACCAACACCCTGACCAACAACACGGTTTCGGGGAATGATTCTGGCAACGGCGGCGGGATTTTCACCGTTGAAGGCGCCAACACCCTGACCAACAACACCGTGGCGGGGAATCAGGCAAACGTCAACGGCGGCGGGATTTTCACCTTTGACGGCGCCAACACCCAGCTGACCAACAACATCATCTGGGGCAACAACAGCGGGATTTTTAATTTCTCAAGCTTCCCGACAGTCACTGACAACATCATACAGGGCGGCTATAGCGGAGGCACCAACAACCTCAATACTGACCCGCTCTTCGTCGCCCCCCTGCCACCGGGGCTGAATACGGGAGGCGATTACCGCCTGCTGTCCTGCTCCCCGGCCATCAACGCGGGCAACAATACCGCTTACAACACCGCCACCGGCGTCAACCCCAGTAGCGATACCGACCTGGACGGCAACGACCGCCTTGTTGGCACTACCATCGACCTGGGCGCCTACGAATTTCAGGGCGCCCAACCCTTGATCACCTGCTACCTCGACGGGGATGGCGACACCTTCGGCGACCCCACCCAATCGCAGGTATTCTGTCAATCCTGCGGCGCCGGCTATGTGACCGATAATACGGACTGCGACGACAACGACCCCAACATCACCCAATGCGGCGGCCCCGCCGATGTCTCCATCTCTGACCCCTGCACCTGCCTCAACAACGCCACCCAGCCCGGCAACGGGCAGATCAGTGAAACCGTGCAGGTGACAGGTCCGACGGGCGATACCTGGACCGTCAAGAGCGTCACAGGCCTGTTCCTGCCCTCCAGCCCGGCGCCCCCGGCCGCACCCATCCCCGTCTCCATCGGCGATCCGGTGCCGGAAACGGCCTCCGGCTCCGGTGTCTACGAACTGCAAGGGATCCACATTGACGGGCAGGGGTATACGATCACCCTCACCAACGGTTCGCAGGATCTGTCGATCAGCAATATTTGCTATTACCCGCTGCTTACCATCAACGGTCTGCAAGACCGCTACTGCGCCAATCACGGCCCCGTCGAAATTTCGGTGACTGCGCAACTCGGCGACAGCCCCGCGCCCGCCACGGTGCAAACCGCCGGCTTCACCCTGCTCAACGCCCAGGGCAACCCGGTCGGCACGCCCCAGTCGGGCCCCGCTACCACCTACACCTTCAACCCGGCCGATCTGCCCTCGGGCGCCTATCGCCTCCGCGTGGAAGTCGACACCGGCGACGACGGCGCCTCCTACCCGGGCTGCGTGCAGCCCATAGAGCAGCCCTTTGAAGTGCGGCAGGTGGGCTGTGGTCTGTTTCCCTGGGATGGGGATTGAGGGGAAATCCCTTATCTCGAATTGGTTTTTATTTCCGGGGTATCTGCCTTTTCCAAGGTCAGTATTTTTCCGAATTGAATAATCTGGAAAACCTGATCCTCAGCTGGTTTTCTTATACGTTACTGGGCATTACCGAAAAAGAGATCGAGCATTTCTATCACGCCCTCGTCCACCTGATCTTCTCCCTTTTGGGTACTTATATCCGATCGGAAGTGCATACGGCTCACGGCCGCTGCGATGCCCTGGTTTACAAAGTATAAAGTATAAAGTATAAAGTTTGTAAAGTAGGAATGAGTTAAAAGTTTATAAAGTAGAAAGATGAGACAGAGTATCCTATCTCACTAATCTTCCTACGAGTCTTAGCAGCTCGGTTTCGGTAACTTTCAAATTAAAAAACGCATTTAACCGTGCCTGAGAAGCATTGATGTAGGCCAACTGTATTGTCCGGTAATCAAATGAATTGATCAGGCCGCCTTTGAAACGTTCTTCGGCGATCTTTAGATTTAGTCCGGCATTGTTGAGCAGGTTTTCAGTGAGTTTTACAAGTTGTTTTTGATTATTGTAAGTAGCATAAATGTTTTCCAATTGATTCCCTAGCTGTAACTTCAAATCTTCAATATTGAGCTGGGCGATCAGTTCTTGCGTTTGGGCATTTTCGATGTTGCGCTTGCGTACCCCTCCGTTAAACAGATTATAAGAAGCGCTCAAATTGATGAAACCATTGAACGTGTTGGATCGGACGCCTGCAACATTATTTTCATTTTCAGTACCACCAAAGTTAAATACTTGGTTACCATTGGCTAAATCGGCATTGTAGGAGACACCTGTATTGATGGTTACTGTCGGATATTTAGCGGCTTCCTGCAATTGGGTGTTGATCTGTGCTAATGAACGGTTGGCCTGCAAGTTGCGCAAGTTGTAGTTGTTGGCAAACATTTCTGTTTTGAGTTCTTCCAAGCTGTAATTCGGGGCGTCAAAAACTAACGGATCAGTTAGCTCATATTCCATACGTTGATCGGTGATGCCCATTGCAAGTGCCAGATTTCGAAAGGCATTTTGGAGGTTGGTTTGCTGGACCAGGTAGTTGGTAGAATCATTCAAGTACGCATCCTGATCCTGTAATAGATCAAAGGTGCCAGCCTGGCCGAATTCTTTTCGCACTTCCTGATAGTCGATTCGATCACGAGATAGATCTAACAATTCTTTCAAAACCTGGAGTTGTTCTTCCTGTATCAATATTTGATAATAGGCCAGCACAATGGCCTGCACCGTATTTTCAATAGCGATCTTACTATTGATATTGCTCTGACGCTCCAGCTCCTCCAGCTGATCCTTGGTAAGTCGAATTCTAAACCCATCAAACAAAGTCCAGGAAGCTGTGGCGGAAGGCGCAAGTCCGTTACTTAAGATAGAAGACTCGACGAGAACGCTGGCAGGATTAGAGGTGTTGGTGAAGGCGTTAGACCAATCTAGATTCAGATTGACGTTGGGGTAGGCGCCAGCTGTCCCCCAATTGTTATTATTACTGGCTATTTCAACATTTTGTGCGGCGATTTTTACCTGATAGTTATTGTCTATTCCTTGTGCAACGGCCTGCTGAAGCGATAATGGCTCTTGAGCAAGATTCGAAAGCGGAAAAGATAAAAGGATAACTATAAAAATAAGGATATTGATCAATTTCATATTTACGGGCTTTCTTTTAATAAAAAACGTATGGCTTTTAAGAGATCAGAGAATATTTCCCACTACCATAAAGAAGCCATAGATGACTCCCATAAATCCTCCGACAGAAATCACTCCGGCTAATAACCATAGAAGGAAATAGCTTTTTCGGTTTAAAAATGCTGGTTCTACCGTTTCTAAACCTGGTTTGATCCCTTCCCACAAATAAAGCGAGTAAACTTTTATACGGTTGGCTACGATAAGGAGCACAGGAAGTAAAACAAGTAAAATCACCGTCATAACCAGCAATCCGAAAGCTACCGAAGCTGCCATAGGGATCAGGAATTGTGCCTGAAGGCTTTTTTCAAGTAGAAGCGGTGCCAATCCAATAATAGTGGTGATGGAAGTCAATAAAATAGGCCGGAAACGACTGATGCCTGCCTCATAGATAGCCTCCATCTGCTCGGCTCCCTCTTCAATCAACTTATTATAAGTTGTGACGAAAACCAGCCCGTCATTCACCAGAATTCCAACTAGTGCAATGACTCCGAGAATAGAAAATAAGCTGATGGGTAAGCCGAGTACAAAGTGCCCCAAACCAACGCCAATGAATCCAAAAGGAATTAATGATAGTAGTACCAATGTTTGAGAAATGGATCGGAACGTAAGTGCAATAGTGAAAAACATGAGTAGGAAAATAACGGGTAATGTGGCTTGCAAGGATTTTTGCGACTTTTCCTGTTCTTCATTCTGGCCCTCGTAAATAGCAGATACTGTTGGGAAATCTTTGATAATATTTGGAACCAAATCTTCTTTTACCGTAGCGGTCAGGTCACTTACCGACACCTCATCATTCAGGATATCTGCTTCTACTTTTATCTCCCGCTTTCCATCAATGTGATTGATGGCGATTACGCCTCTTTCAATATTGAGATTTGCGATCTCTGCCAGCGGAAATTCACGACCGTCAGTAAAGCGGACCCGCATATCTTTGAGTTGATTGAGGTTCTTACGATCTTGCTCTCCGTATCTGACCCATACCCGCACCTCATCGCGGCCGCGTTGCAGGCGCTGCACCTCACTTCCAAAAAATCCTTGCCGCACTTGTCCGACAACTTCTTGCAGGTTAAGCCCCAGGAATTTGGCTTTTTCTTTGAGCGAGATGTTGATCTCCCGGAGACCCTCCTGATTATTATCCACCACATCGGTGAGTTCGGCTAGTTCACTCATTTCTTGTTTGACCCGCTCGGTAGCCTCATTCAGTTCTTTATAGTTATCACCTATCAGGGAAATGGAAATAGGTTTACCAAAAATACTTTGAGAACCGAACGTTAAAACTTCAGCTTCATAGATCGGACCTGCTTTTTGTCGGACTAGATTGACCACATCTCTCACTTTCATGGAGTCTCTGCTCTCTCCGTCTAGAACGGTAATACTGATATTTCCTTCAAATGTAGTAGGACCCAGATTTTTCTGGACTTGTAGAACGGCATCCTTTTCATTATTGAAATAGTACTCACTCAATTCCTCATTAGCTTCCCATGCCGCTGCTTCAAGATGATCCAGCCACTTCTGGGTAATATGTTCGCGAGTTCCAGCGGGCATTTTAAGGGTGATGGCTACATTATCGCGCTCAATGACTGGAAAGAAGGTTCCTTTTATGAATCCGCCTGCAAAGGCACCGGCTGTGAGTAAAATGCCACCAACCATGATGGCGATAATCAATAGTTTATTGTGCATCGCAAACCGTAAAACCTTCCCATATATCTTGTCACGCATCCAAAGCATAGCTGTTTCAAATAATTCGGTAACCCGGTTAGGCTTGCTGTCCTTATCCAGAGCCTTTGAATGAGAAACGTGTGTTGGTAAGATGAAAGCACCTTCCACCAAAGAAAAGGCCAGAGACGCAATCACTACAATCGCCATCTCGCCAAAGAAATCTCCCAAAGATCCCTCTATAAAAAAGAAGGTGGAAAAGGCAATTGCTGTGGTAATAATTGCTGAAAAAACAGCAGGTAAGACCTTCATCGTTCCCATCAAAGCGGCTTTGAACCGGTCTACTCCCTTCTCATGTTCCTGATAGATGCTCTCGCTAATCACAATACCATCATCGACCAATATACCGATTACCAGGATCATACCGAATAGTGATACGACATTAATGGTCACATCCAAGAAATAAGCACACACAAACATTCCCGCAAAAGAGATCGGTATAGAGAGTGCTACCCAAAAAGCCAGCCGCCAGTGCAGGAACATCGCCAGGAAAATCAATACCAAAATAAACCCGATAATCCCGTTTTCTTCCAATAAACTAATACGTTGCCGAAGGGTTATTGAGCTATCTCTTATGGTTTTTGCCTGAATGATATCATTTTCTTCATTGAATCGTTCTATATAGTTCCGGACGGTATCCGTAATAAACAACATATCCTCTTCCAGGGTATTCTGAACCGTGATCACTACAGCCGGATCTCCATTGATGTAGGTACGATTAGGATTGTCTGCCCATTTATCTTTTAGATCGGCTACTTGATGTAAATAAATCACTCCCCCATCTGTTTCTTGCTTGACTACGACATCTCTTAATCCATCCGCATAGTAAGATTTATTGTTTGCACGGACTAATAGTTCTTCATCCTCTCCTTTAAGGGTACCGCCGGTAATTTCGATATTGGCATTTCGGACAGCCTGTGTAGCTTGAGCGAATGAAATTTGATAGGCTCTAAGGTCGGCTTCACGGAAAGAGATTTCAATTTCTTCATCAGGAAAGCCGCTCAGTTCTACTTTAGACACGCCATCGATTGCTAATAGCTCGTCTTCTACTTTCCGGCCAAATTCCTTTAAGGTTTTTAATTCTACATCACCTTTAAGTCCAAAGCTGATGGCAAAACCCAGGTTTTCTACCTTGTAGATCACCGGAGGTTCCATGTCTGCAGGGAAGGAACTGATCTGGTCTACTGCATTCTTGACATCCTGAAGAATAAGATCTGCATCGTAGCCTGTTTTGATCTCAATATTGATGGAACCGCTATTTTCTCTGGAGACAGAGGTCACTTTTTCAAGACCAGTCAATCCCTTGAGATTTTCCTCTATTTTGGCTACTACGCCCTCTTCGATCTCTTCAGGTGAGGCACCAGGGTAAACGATTTGGATATTGATATTTTTACTTTCTACTTCCGGGAAGAAGGTGGACTTCATATTTAAAAGTCCAAAGACGCCCATTATCAGAATGCCGACCATTAAGAGATTGGCGGCAATTTCATTTTTTATGAAATAAGTTATGACTGATTTCATGGTGATTTTTTTGCTTAAATACTTAGTGATAAATCTACTGCATGCCTACTTGTTTCCCGTTGCCGTTTTTTGCAGCAGAGGAAGCTGAAGTGGTATTGACTTTCATTCCGTTATAAGACCCGGGAAGTGGATTACTAACGATCTCAACGCCATCATTTAGTCCTTTTATGACAATCGTATTTTCTTTATATTTCAAAATCTCTACGGTAGTTAACTCAATGACACTGTCTTTAAAAACAAAAACGGATTTTTGATTGATCAGCGCTTCTTTTGGGATTTCAAAAGCATCTTTGATCACAGAGGCAGCGATCTCACCTTTTAGATACATACCCTCTTTCAGGTTGGGGCCATTAACATCGATAAATACAATTACGGACTGAGTGGTGGGATCGATTTGATCATTGATTCGCTTGACTCTTCCATTCCAAGTGCCGGAAATATCGTCAGAAAATAGCTGTACCCTGCTACCGGTTTTCAGCAACTCTAGTTTTCGCATGGGTACGGTTGCTTCCAATTCGTAGAGTTTATTATTCATTAGTTCCCCCAACTTCTGTCCGGCGCGGACTATTGAACCAGGATTGATAGAAGCCTGCGTAATTACCCCTGAGAAAGGCGTATAGATAGTGTACTTGTCTAAACGAGTAGCTGCACTTTTAATGGAATAGTATTGATTAAGCAGGTTTTTAGAGGCAATAAAGAACTTTTCCTGATCATTGACTGGTTCTGGAAAAGGTTGAAGCGGTTGCTCAACGTCGAAATTTTTTAAATAGTTGCTCCAGTTCTCGAAGCTTTCGGGGTAATCGATTTTGAGATCCGGCATAATCTGGGTAATGGCGTTGAGCAAGGCACTCTTCTGTGCAAGCAGGTTTAATCTTGCTTCGATGTCATCAATTTCCAAAAGTACGTCACCTTTTTTAAAGTAAGTTCCCACTTTAAAAGGTTTAGCGGTGCTTTCAAGCGTTCCCGTGACCTCTGAGAAAATATCGATTTTATCAAAGGCAACTAGCCGCCCCTGGATATCTATACTGGATGGGATATTCCCGTTCTTGACGATCAACGTTTCAATTGTGGGCACGTTGGGGCCTGTTTTCGCTTTCTTTTTGGGAGGTTCTTTTTGATTGCTTAAATACTGAAAAAGAAAAACTGCTCCGAACAAAACCAAAAAAGCTGCTACGATACTTATTTGACGAGTAGATTTATTCATGGGCAAAGGTGTTTAATATTTTAAAGTTGCAAACGCAACTATTTATTCAGGTTGTTATAAATTTTCTTCAATACTATTTTGCAAACTTTTATTTCTTCATCCGAGATTCCTTCAGTAGCTTCTTTGGTCGTTTCAATAGCAACATTGACCAGTGTCTTTTTTAATTCTTTTCCTTTATGGGTGAGATAGATCTTTTTATGTCGCTTATCCTTTTCATCTTCAATCCGGATCAGCAGGTTTTCACGCTCCATTTCCTGAATAGTGCGGGCAATCGTACCCTTATCCCGGCAAATAGAATCGACCAATTCCTTTTGGAAAACCCCGTCTTTGATCCACAAATGAACGAGGATAGGCCATTTTTCGCCATAGACCTCAAACCCTCTTTTCCCAAATTTTTGATGTAGCAACTTGGCCATCATCCTTCCATTTCGATTCATTAAAAAACCTAATGCATTTTCCAGATCGAATGTTTCCTGCTGCATTTTAATTAGTTGTTATTGCAACCAAACAGTGCGAAGGTAGTTAGGTTTAATAATCAGGCAAATTTTTTGATGTTAAGGTTTATTAAATATTATTGGCTTTTACACATGATTCGTGTTTATATTTACGTTTTGTTCAAAAACCATTATGATGAGATTGATTTTCACCAACTTATTCGTTGCGCTAATTGCTTTTTTATTCTTAAACACCGCTTTTGCACAGGATAAGTCTTACACGATTTATATTGGCACGTTTGTCAATGCAAAAGTGTCTGACTTCGGAGGCTTGCAAAATTACGGATTTATTTATGCCAAAAACTTTGATGCCAGTCTTCAGAAAATTTATCTGGGGGGCTACACCAGTGAGAAAATGGCCATCCCAACGCTTGAAAAGGTGAAGAAAAATGGATACGATGACGCTTATGTTACAAGAACGCCAACTCGCGGCGGAGAGCCTGTCGCGGTTGTTCAAATAGCTATGAAAAAGGCAGGAGCACCTATTGATTGGCAAAAATATGCATTAGGTACACCACACGTCATTCTTAAAAATGAACAAGTGAAAATCGTCACCGGGCCTTTTGCTACCCTCGAAGAAGCTAAACAATTGTTGCCTTCCATCAGAAAACGAGGTTTCTCTGATGCTTTCGTGAAAACTGTACATAGCTCCGAATTGGTTCCGGTAGGCAGCTTTGAGATGGGGGGACAGCAAATTCCTGATGAACTGGCGATCTACGAGGGCGGATCTACTCCTGAAACCGATATTCCTGCAGGTTACGATTACCAGGAACAGAAAAAAGGAGATAACGGTAGGGCTTATATTCCTTCTTCCTATGATATTCTTCCAACTTCTGAAACTACTAATTACAATGAGCGGGGCGGCAGAATCTCTGCAGAACCTTCTATAAGGGGTAAATTGAAAAGGGCCTCGGTAATTAATCTTCAAAAAGTATTAAAAGAAGAGAAAACCTACAGCAGCGGAATTGACGGTTACTACGGAAACGGAACCAAAAGAGGGTATGATCAAATCATGCAAAATAACTATCAAATCAATAAATACAGGTTGCTAGCGGATGAGATGCCTCCTCAATTGCCAACAGTAAAGACCAATCAACTGGATGGTTATATCAGCGATCTTTGGAATAATCCCCGTTCTTCGGTAGCAGGATTAGAACGTTCAGGTACGCCAATATCCAAGGCCTACCTCGGTTATTATTATTTCGTTAGTGAAGGGCCAAGCCAGCGGGTGAATAATCTGATGAATGCTGCTATCCGGGAGGCTTATAATAAGCTGCCAAAAAATAGCCGTCCTGCATTTGATTACAATTCAACCTATGCTTACAATAATTTACAGCAACTGATAAAGCATTTATACCGAGTACATATGGACTCTAACCCGGAGCCCATTGTACCTTGTTGGCTATTTGAGCGGCACCCTCGCGAAGCGAGGAATGCGTTTGAGTCTGGTCAGTACTTCTCTGCTGCTAATTACAAACTAGAAGACTGTGATCCGCTAATGGATTGGGAGAGTGTCCGGCTGCTCAATGCTATCGTCTACGATATTAATCCGCCGACTTCTTCTTCTGTGAATGAGCAGCGGGTATTAAGCGCCAAAGTGGCCAGAAACCGACTCTTTTTGAATCCACAACCAATCAGAGGGACCGAGGTAACAACGCTGGATCAATGGAATAAGAAAATGCTTTCCGTGTTAAACGGCTGGAAAGCTAAGAGTCCTATGTATGAAAAATATGCCACTCCTATGCGGGTAGCCTATCTACAAACTCAAGTGCTCCTGGAAGATTATTTTATCAATCAGGGATTTAAGCTTCAGGAGGCTCAGCCTATGGCGCTTTATGTCTTGAATACTCTGGTAGCGCCATTTATGGAGCCTTATCTTTAAGATATAACAAAAAAAAAGCCGGCTTCACACGAAGCCGGCTTTTTTTTGTTATAGCTTGCTGAAAACCATGGTAGGTGTCGGACCACCTCTTCCCGGGCAATCCTCTTTAACCCTGTTCATGGTTAAAGAGCTTCCTTCGACCAAAAATTAATAAATACCTTTCTGATCAGAGGGGCAGGCATATGCAGAAAAACCAGTCATGATTCAGAAAAGTTCAGATGAAGATAGGGAGTTGCTTTAAAAAAAAGGATGTAGGTTTCTGCCTACATCCTTTTTTTAAAAAAATAAATTATTGAGTTTGCCACTTCTTCACCATCTTTTCTATGGTGCCTTTATAGTTACTATAGAAGCGATCTTTTGGATTAGCTTCGCCTAAAGACATTGCCTTTTGAGCAGTAGCAGTTGCACCAGCGTAATCTTCTTCAACTGCCTGAATTTTGGATTTTACCCATAGGTTATACGGATACTCACCCATTTCCAGAGATTTGTTGATCATGATATTAGCGAATTTTATTCGCTTGTCGTCAAGATCAATAATCACATCAGCAGCTTGGGCGTAGATACCCCATTTTTCTCCTTCTTCAGCGGCGGCAACAGCTTCATCAACTTCTTTTTGTACCTCGTCAACGGCGTTGGTAGATAAGAAAATAATCATACGCAGATCAGCCCAGGTCAGGAGAATATAACCTCTTTCAAGGCCCTGATCATTAATTGCATAAGTAAGTCTTTCGGTGCTTCCCTTAAATTTAGGAGCTACGTCGATACGCGCAACATCTTTGCTTTCATCATAATTGTATGCGCCCCACTGCTCCCAATCTTCATTCAAGATGACCGTCCACTTACCTTCTTCCTTAGGCATAATAAATAAAGCGTACTTTCCGGCGGGAACTTCCGTCTTTGACCGGCCAAGCTTGACATCCGTACTAAATTCGATAGTTGTAGCCTCGTTAGCTCCGGCTCTCCATAGCTTACCGTAAGGTACTACATTACCCCATACCTGCCGTCCTCTAACGGCGGGAGAAGAGTAATTAATATCAATATTGGTGTAACCAATAGTATGGGAAACGCTTGCTTTGGGGCTCTTCTGCGGTAATTTCAAATCCTGAGCATTCACCAAAGAAATAGTGAAAAGAGCTGTAAATAAAAATAGTCCAAACTTAAAATTAAATAATTTCATAATATTAGATTGATTTAGGAATAAGAGGGTTAGCTTTTGAGGGGCAAAAATACAAACTTGAGTCTAAAAGCCATAAAATCAGACAGAAACCTCTAGTAATTGCCCCGAAGTTTAACCCAAGAAAAAAAATTTTGTTTAAAACGCAATAGTGCAAAATTTATATTTAATGATCTCTAATGCATAAAGAAGTGATGAAAACAGCTTAAAGTATAGGAAATCTCCTTTGGAAAAAGAATCTTCCTATATTATTGTTCAACTATTACACTCTGTTATTTGACTATTTGGAGAAAGGTTTCCTAAAATTCAAATTTTAACATTTAAAGGCTGACTTTTTGTAAGATCGAAACAATATTTGGCTTCTTTTACCTGTTAATAAGTTGAATTTTCAAAATTATTTTCTCACCAAATGTAATGTGCATGAAGCAAAGCTTTACACCTAATCGTCTTATTAAGTATTTGTACAAAGACATGACACCAACTGAAACCCTGGCGATAATCGAACAATTATCGCAAAACCAGTTATTGAGAAGTGAATATGAACAGTTGGCAGAAGGGTATAAAGAACTTCCGAAAGTTACTTTTAGCCCTTCTTCTGAAACGATTCAGGGCATCTTGGCCTACAGCCAGGAAACAGCTGTTGAAATTCAACATTAAACTACCGCTACTACCGAAACATACTCCCCAACAAAGAGGAATTACTTTGTTGGGGAGTTGTCATTTCTGGATTGTTCAACTAATTCCTCTAGCCTTACTGACCCGAGATAGTCCTTGTAGGACGCTTCTCTGTGCACCTCATCATGTAGCGGATAAGGAGTGGGCCGGGTGATAGCTATTTCAAGATTCTCATAAAACTTATCTGTATTGCCCATATCTCCTTCTATCAATGCCAGGGTAGCATAAGTAAATCCATCAGATTCATCTAATTCCAACGACTTTCTGACATT
This sequence comes from uncultured Saprospiraceae bacterium, assembly GCA_964534315.1. Classification (GTDB taxonomy): domain Bacteria; phylum Bacteroidota; class Bacteroidia; order Chitinophagales; family Saprospiraceae; genus CAZHOV01. The sequence goes on from CAZHOV010000028.1 coordinate 12,262, forward strand.
TTCCTTAGCTGCTTCCAGGTGCCCTAATTTGCGCAGGCAGGCGGCCCGGTTGTTGTAAGCTATGGCATTTGCAGGGTTGAGCTCGACGACTTTGTTAAAATACCGGAGCGATTGCTCGTAATCCTCTGTATAATATAGACAAGCTCCCAAGCCAAAGTAGGCTTCCTCATAATTTGGTGAAAGTTGTAGGGCGCTTTCAAAATCAGGAATACCCTTTTCATATTCTTTTATTTCATAATGTACATATCCCCTATTCACTAATGCTTTGACATCATTGGGGAAAAGCCGCAGCGCTTCGGTAAAATCATCCAGCGCCAGATCAAAGTCAAAATTGTTCTGGTGTACCAGACCTCTGTTGTTATAAGCGTATTGATAGTTGGGATCCAATTCAAGCGCCCGATTGTAGTCGGCCAGGGCTTCTTTATTTTTGCCGAGACGATAATAGATCACGCCCCGCCAATTGATGGCGTCAACATACTCCGAGTTTAATTTAATGGCTTTGTTAAAGGAGCTAATCGAATCTTCATATTGCCCCAGGTCTTTCTGAGCTAATCCAAGATTATAATAATTGGCAGGAGTATTAGGAGCCAACTCGATCGCTTGTTGATAATCCTTGATAGCCTCCCAGTATTTTCCGCGATTGTAAAGCAATACACCTCTGGCAGACAAGGCTTTATCGTAATTTGGATTTGCTGTTATTGCGCTTGAATAAGCTTCAAAGGCCAAGTCTTCCTGGTTTAGATTCTCGTATATCGTTCCCATATTATAATGTGCGAAATAGTAGGCCGGGTCGTAATCGACGCACTTTTTAAATTCACCTAGCGCTTCTTCGTACTTATTGAGCCGCAATAAACAAACCCCTTTCCAATTAATGGCATCCAGATAATAAGGCTTTACATCAATAGCCTTTTCAAATTCGGCTATAGCGGCTTCAAGACTTTCCGTTTCGATCTTTACCAATCCAAGGTTGTAAAAGGCATTGGCATATCGATCATCAACTTCAAGGGCTTTTTCATAGTCCTTTTGAGCAAGTTTATAACGGCTGAGTTCTTTGTAGATAATTCCCCTGTTGTTGTAAATATCTGCATTATCAGGTTCAAATTTCAGGGCCTTGGAATACTCTTCGATGGCTAGGTCGAGGTTGTTTAATTCATGGTAAGTAATGCCAAGGTTGTAATACCCCATGTAATTGTTGGGATTCAATTCTACGGCTTTTTGATAATCAAGTAACGCTTTTTGATAATCCCGATTATCCAAATAGATATTTCCTCTTCTAATGAAGGCATAAAAGTCAGATCCCCCGCTCTCGATCAGGTCATTTAATTCGGAAAGCTCCTTGTTATTATCTTTTCTTGAAGAAAATTGCTGTATGAGTTCTTCTTTATGTTGAAGTTCTTGTTCATAAGCAGCGAAGATTTTCTTTTTCTGGGTTTCGAGTCTTTTTTGTTTAGATATTAGAATAGGTCCGACGAGCGTATCATGGCTGATTTCGTAGGTAATAATGCCGGTCGTTGAGATCTCTGCCCGCAGCAATCGGCAGTCGACGAGGCGCTTCAGTAAGGCTGCGGAGATATCAAAATCCCGGTAGATTTGTTTTTCATACAAGCTTAGTCGCTGCTGGTCTTCACTAAAAATAAGACCATCTTCAATAAGTTCTCTGGCTTTTTCTTGTTCTTCCTGGTTGCCGATTTGGGAGATCTGTATATCGTAATAATTTTCCAGGAGGTTTTCGAGGTTTCCAAGGTGGTCTTTTTCGATCTTCGTCAGGTTTTCATTGACGATTTGGCGCTCAATATACTCGCAAATGATCTGAAGCTGAAAGGATTCTATGGTACGTTTCCCTTCTTTTGACAGGAATCGGATGATTTTTTCAATGGCTTTTGAGGTGTAGGAAAATTTAGGTGAATAATAGGCACCCGTAGCTGCTGCGGGAAGCACGATAGCTTCTCTGGCTGCTTCATTAGATAGCGGGGTTAATTCGTAACTAACCTGCAGGATATTCGGGAAAAAGTCTTTGAACCGGTAAAGCAAGCTGAGCCGATCCGACCGGATGGCCATCACTACTTTGATGGTCATAGGATCATAGAGTTTACTCATGTCTTCTCTGGAAACCTGCTCTTTATTTTGTTGAATAACAGCTCTAAGTTCCTGCCTGTATTGTTGAGGAAGTTGAATAAAAAGAAGTTCGGAAAGTTGTCTTCTAAATTCGAGTATTTGTTCTTCGGGATAAGAAAAGACTTCTTCAAATTGATCAAAGAAAAGGATATACCCGTCATTAGAAGGGTTTTCCAAATTAAGGCATTTGAAATAATACCATAGATTTTCTTCTTTTGAAGAGAATTGACCGAGTATATTATTGAAATGGGTAGAGGGGAAAATTTTTTCGACGGTTGTTTGGATCAGTGATTTTTCGGAGGAGGCGTCAGGCAAATATCTTCCGTATCTTATATAAAACGGTTTGTAATTTTCCGATTCCTTAACTTTGGGTAAGATACCGGCATTGATCAGGGAGGTCTTGCCTAGTCCTGATTTTCCAAAAAGTACAACTAATTGCTCAAGACCAATAAGTTGGGTAAGTTGTTGGATATCACCTTTTCGTCCGAAAAAGATGTTGCGGTCTTCAAAAGAGAACGGCTTGGTACCTGGATATCGATATGATTTTTTCATCAATATTAGCTGACTTTTTCAGTTAAGATCAGGATACTTTTCCGGATGGATGCGATCTCTCCGGTCAATTCTCCCTTGGTTTTTATTCCGTCGATTAAAATTTGTTTGATATCATTCCACGATCCCTGGATCATGGCCACTTCATTGACATGTTCCGGCGCCTGGGATTCGGTATGGTCTTCGAGCGTTTTCAACGCCCGGTCGAAATCTCCTTTTATGACCAGTCGTCGGATAATATCCATTAATTGCTCTTTTTCAGAGGCTATTGGTAGGGTTTTTCCATCAACCGGCCGAAGCAAATGTTGACATTTTTGAAACAAATTCTCAATAAAATCATCGACACCTGTCTCTACAAAGTTGATTTTGAATTGCTTAGTATAGAACTGTTTTACAGTAGGGATGACTTCCGATTTCTTTATAAATGCGTTATTAATTTTCCCGCGATGGAGATTTAGCAACCGGAGGATAAGTTTCAAATACCACCGCTCATATTTAATACCCAAAAAGACAAAGTTTTTCGATTCCCGCAATCCTGCCCGGAGCGTATCCGGCAGTTTTGCTCCCCCAAATACACGTTCTATGTAATCGAAAAGATCTTCGTAAGTAAATACCAGGGATTCCTCATCTTCCATATTTCCCAATAAATTATAAAGCAGCGGACTGCTTCGAGAGGGAGGGTTTTTGATAGGAGCAGGAGTAATGCTCTTGTGGTAAAAGGCAAAGGTATGGTTGATATTTTTCTCCTCAAAAACAGTCTTCAGGTAAAGATCGGGCGAGAGGGATACAATTAGATGGAATGGGATCTGAGCAATTTTATAATAGATATCAGGGATTTTCTGATCTTCAAAAAACGTTTTGATCTCGTAATAGGTGTATTGTTTTTCAATCTCATCTTTGAATGAGAAAAACTCATCCTCACTAAAAAAGCCTAATTCATCGTATCCTCTTTTTTCAAGATATTGGTTAAGCACCTCCTGAAAACTCTCTTCCCGCTCATTGGTACAAAGTTCAGGACCAATGATCAGGGTGCATTTCTCCTCCTCAATTCGATCTACTAACAAATCCCAAAGCGGATTACTCATATTTTAAATTTTAAGACGAGCTAAAAAATCCAAGGAAAAAAATAAATATAAACTTTTGTAAGAAATTTTGTTACCTTTTTTATTTAAATGGTACTCTATTAATGAAGGGGGCATTTAATGATTAAACTTTTTTTGTGAAAATATTTTATTATTTCAACATTTTGTTTATTTTTGTCTTGAAAAATAAACATTCATCAAATTAAACAGCATACCAAATGGCAAGCGAGAGAGAATCTAAGTTAAAAGCATTACAATTAACCATTGACCGATTGGATAAAACCTATGGCAAGGGTACGGTGATGCGCCTAGGCGACAAACAAGTTGTAGAAGTTGATACCATACCTTCAGGCTCTATCGGGCTAGATATAGCCTTGGGAGTGAATGGTTTTCCCCGAGGGCGGGTTATTGAGATTTATGGCCCGGAATCATCAGGTAAAACGACCTTGGCGATCCATGCAATTGCAGAAGCCCAAAAGAAAGGAGGCGTAGCGGCATTTATCGATGCCGAGCACGCTTTTGACCGGTTTTACGCCGAAGGTCTTGGAGTAAATACGGACAATCTGCTTATCGCTCAACCTGATCATGGAGAGCAGGCACTCGAAATTGCCGAAAACCTAATCCGTTCCGGAGCTATAGATATTATCGTAATTGATTCTGTGGCGGCCTTGGTTCCTCGTAGTGAGATTGAAGGAGAAATGGGAGATTCAAAAATGGGGCTACAAGCCCGGTTGATGTCTCAGGCAATGCGTAAACTCACCGGAACGATTGGCCGAACAGGCTGTAGCGCTATCTTTATCAATCAGCTTCGTGAAAAGATCGGAGTGATGTTCGGTAATCCGGAGACAACTACAGGTGGTAATGCACTTAAGTTCTATGCCTCCGTCCGGCTAGATATCAGAAGATCAGGTTCAGCTATTAAGGACAAAGAAGGCAACGTTGTGGGTAATCACGTCAAAGTGAAGGTAGTGAAAAATAAGTTGGCTCCGCCATTTAGAATTGCGGAATTTGATATCATGTACGGAGAAGGGATTTCTAAGACTGGAGAGATCGTCGATTTAGGTGTCGATCATGATATCGTTCAGAAAAGCGGTTCCTGGTATAGCTATAATGGCGCTAAGATCGCCCAAGGAAGAGAGGCTGCCAAGCAATTCTTTATGGATAATCCGGAAGTCGCTGATGAGGTCGAATTGATGATCAAAGCTAAAATAAAAGAAATGCTCGCTCCCCGGAAAAAGCCAAATAAGCAGGAGCCGAAGGCAGAAGAAAATGGGGAAAAAGCTAAGGCCAGTAAGAAGTAAGGTTAAAAAAGGTGGGGCCGTCTCAAAAGTATTTGAGCCATCTCCCAAGGAATTTTTTATTTTGAGAGGGCTGTTTATAAAAAAATTGCAATTTTTTTATAAACAGCCCTCTCAAGAAAGAAAGTTTGATGGCTTGTAACACAAAAGGTGTTATGAGACACCCTCACTAAACTTTTTTCTTTGGGAGGTCTTTTTTTTAAAAGACCTCCCAAAATATGGTAAAGGACAGCCTTGCTGGTTGAGCATTTTGTATTTACCAGGTAGTGTAAGGATATCCTTTTTTCAAAAGAATATCTCCAAAACTATAAAAAATTCGTTTGGGGATGATTCATCGACTAATGAGTCAACCTTATCTTCCTAGCATTTAATTATCTACAACTTTTCTTTTAAAAACTCGAGTGCGAGTTGGTTTGCTTTCTGAGCAGCTTCTTCGTTATATCGAGGACTACTGGGATTGGCAAAAGCATGATCTGCATTGAACTGATGGACTTCAAGGTCTTTTTTGGTGGCGTCAGCTAATGCCTCAAAATTGTTTACAACCTCTGGCGTTATCCATTCGTCTTTTTCAGCAAAAATGCCAAGGATGTCCGCTTCCAGCGGAGCCAATGCTTTTGCGTCCTTGACGGGCATTCCATAATACATAACACATCCTGCTCCCTGCTCCCCGGCAAGAATAGATGCTTTTAATGACCATCCGCCGCCAAAACACCATCCAACTGTTGCTATTTCAGCTTCTGCTCCCGCTAAATTTATAGCTCCTTTTATGATAGCCTCCGCCCGCTCTTGAGTGACTGAATTCATATATTCGCTCGCCTGGTCGCGATTGTCCGCAACCTTACCATCATAGAGGTCGAGGGCTAAAATATTGACCGAACCAAGATTGGCCGCAAACCGGTCGGCTTCTTGCATAATGTGCTCATTCAACCCCCACCACTCATGAATCACCAATAAATATTCCTCTGCATCTTCAGATATCACCGCATAAGCACTTCCCTTTTTACCATCTGGTGTATCGAATTTGATCATTTTTCCTTTCAAATCCGGATTTATTTTTCTAGGATTTTCATGCGCCTCTTTGAATTTCTCGTCTTCTGTAAATTGAGTCATGCCCTCTTTTTCACCTTCAGTGTTACCCTCTTCGCTGGATGAGGGGCTAGGATTAGTACAATTCCAAATGAATAGAGAAAGGAAGAATAGAAATAAAATTGAGTTTTTCATAAGTTGAAATTTTTGTAAACTTTAGGATGGAATATCAAAAAACTAACTTCATTAGAGGAATTTTGTTGAGGAACCCATTAATCCTTTTTGAAAAACTACATCAAACGATTTTCGTGATCACACCAAATTTTTGGTAATTCCTTTCCATTATTCTATGCCAAATTAGCGTACCTTTGCCGAAAAGAATAAATAATCAGATGAGTACACAAACAGAGAAGCATATTCAGTTTGACCGGAAAGGGCTGGCCGATGAGTTATTGGTTGGGCTTTATGATCAGCTACTTCTACCCCGCCTGATCGAGGAGAAAATGCTGATAAGTCTTCGGCAGGGACGGATTAGCAAATGGTTTGCAGGTATTGGCCAGGAGGCTGTTTCGGTAGGCGCCGCGGCAGCCCTGTTTGAAGATGAAATTATCTTTACGATGCATCGGAATCTTGGGGTATTTACCACCCGCAATATTCCCCTAAAGCGTTTGTTTTGTCAGTGGCAGGGAAAGTTGCCAGGCTTTACAAAAGGTAGAGACCGGTCTTTTCATTTCGGAACTATGGAATATGGTATTGTAGGGATGATCTCTCACCTTGGTCCACAATTATCCCTTGCGGCGGGAGTGTCGCTTGCTCATAAATTGAACGGAGAAAACAGCGTTTCACTAGCCTTTACCGGTGAGGGAGGAACGAGTCAGGGTGAATTTCACGAAGCACTCAACGTCGCCGCTGTCTGGCAGTTGCCTGTGATTTTTGTTATTGAAAATAATGGATATGGGTTGTCAACACCGACTAATGAGCAGTATCGTTGCGAACATTTGGCCGAAAGGGCTAAAGGTTACGGGATGCGATCCAAAATTATTGATGGCAATAATATACTAGAAACTTACCTTACCTTCCGTCAGCTTGCGAAAGAGTTGAGAGAACATCCAGAGCCAGTTTTGGTGGAGTGCAAAACGTTTAGGAGAAGAGGTCATGAAGAAGCTTCCGGAACCAAGTACGTCCCGAAGGAATTAATGGAATATTGGGAACAAAGAGATCCAATCACGAATTACGAGCAATTTTTAATCGAAGAGAATATTCTTACATCCGATGTAATAGAAGAAAAAAGAAAAGCTTTTAAGCAGCAAATCAACACAGCCCTTGAAGATGCGTTTAAGGAACCGGAGGTAGAGGTTGATCTGGAACAAGAGATTGCTGATGTTTTTGCATTCCACACTTCAGCTCCGGTATCACCATCTGGGAGTAAGAAGACGATCCGATTTGTCGACGCCATTTCTGAAGGACTTCAAGAAGCCATGCAAAAACATCCTAATTTAATTTTGATGGGACAGGATATTGCTGATTATGGCGGAGTTTTCAAAATTACTGATGGCCTTATGGATACCTTCGGAAAAGAAAGAGTGCGTAATACCCCGCTCTGCGAAAGTGCTATCATTGGTATTGGCCTGGGGTTAAGTCTTAAAGGATTCAAATCCATGATAGAGATGCAGTTTGCCGATTTTGTCACTTGCGGATTCAATCAGATCGTAAACAATCTGGCGAAATTGAATTACCGCTGGGGCCAAAATGCAGACGTGGTTATTCGCATGCCTACCGGAGGAGGCGTTGGAGCTGGTCCGTTTCACTCGCAAAGTAATGAAGCCTGGTTTACTCATACACCCGGCTTAAAAGTGGTCTATCCTTCAAACCCTCAGGATGCAAAGGGATTGCTGCTAGCTGCTTTTGAAGACCCCAACCCTGTTTTGTTTTTCGAACACAAAGCACTATATAGAGGTAATTCGGGAGAAGTATCGGAGTCCTATTTTACCGTACCAATAGGAGAAGCAACTATTTATAGAGCAGGGTCGGAGGCATCGATCATAACTTATGGTATGGGCGTACATTGGGCCGAAAGGATTGTAGAAGAATTAGGAGTAGATGTTGAAATTCTGGATCTGCGGTCGCTGGCGCCGATTGACTATAAAGCAATAGAAGAGACCGTAAAAAAGACAAATAAGGTATTGATTCTGCATGAAGATACCCTTTTAGGTGGAATTGGGGGGGAGCTTTCAGCTTATATTGCAGAGCATCTATTTGAATACCTCGATGCGCCAGTTGTGAGAACAGCCTCGCTAGATACGCCGGTACCCTTTGCAAAAGGATTGGAAGAGCAGTTTTTGCCTCTTGATCGCTTACGGGGCCAATTAAAGAAATTATTAGCATATTAATAAAGTTAATTTATTAAAGTCTATACCAACTTATCATTATGGAGTTCGACAAATTAGTAGCTGTTAGCGGATTATCAGGGGTTTTTCAGATCGTAACTAACCGAAATAACGGTCTCATTATTGAAGACATAGATAGTGGAAAACGCAAGTTTGCACCGGCGAGAAAACACCAATTCACCCCCTTAGCATCTATAGGTATTTATACAGATGACGGAGACACCAAAGAATTAAAGGGGGTTTTTCAGACGATGCTTGAAAAATTGGAAGAGGTGCCGCTTGTTTCGGGAAACGATAGTCCGGATAAGATTCAGGCGTATTTCGCCCAAATCTTACCAAACTATGACCGTGATCAGGTATATCTCAGCGATATGAAAAAAGTGATCAAGTGGTTTTCTTTTCTACACGAGCGGAATATGATTAATGATCTCCTTGCTGATGAAGAAGAATAGATTAATACTTGATCAACGGTGTTGACCAGCTTTTTTCATCAGAAGTTAGCTTAAACAAATAATAACCAGCTTCAAAGGATCCGAGATCTAAGCGGAGTTGATTATCAAGCAGTTCAACTTGTTGCGTTGAAATCAGCTTCCCTTCCAGTGTGAAAATTTGCACTTTTCCGGTTCGGATATCCTGGCCATCAGTATCAATGGTTACCCATGCTTCCGTATTGGCAGGGTTCGGATAAATACTGATATACTCCGTTGCTTCGATACGTTTGCTAGATGTAACGGTGACATCAGTTGATGCTCTGGAATTCAGTACCTCTTTCGTATTTATTTCCTGCACAAAAGCCAGTACATAAATCTGATCTGCATTCCATTCTGCCGGGATGGTGAAATCGAAGCTTAAGGAGACACTCTCTCCTGTACTCGCCGGTGAGAACAGATCTCCATCTGCCGAAGTAAGGAAGTCTCTCAATACATCAAAATGCTCATCTTCTCCGTTACCGGTTGTTTGGTTGATGGTTTTTTCTACAGCTGCTACAAACAATCTGAAGTCGCCAATTGGTTGATCGCCAAGGGTATTAACCGTTACGTCGGCAGTTCTGTCAGCTCCCTGCTCACTTAAGTCAACAAGGATTTCAATTGGACTGGTCTGCCCTAGTTGAGCGATCAGGTCATCTTCGGGGAGCAAAGTGACTCCGCTAGATGCTGAACTTCCTAACATATACATTCTTGGGGTTCCCAGCACATTGTAATAATTCGCCCGCGCATTGTTGTCAGCTGGGTTTGCCTGATGGAATACACAACTTGGATACGGTACGCTGGGATGGTAAGTTATATGGTGAATATCTTCCTCATAACCTTGAATGGTATTATAGAAAGCAGGATTACGAGAAGCACAGATAGAGCATTCTGAATTAGTGAAATGCTCCAGGAGGACATATTTTTTGGCACCCTGGCTGAAAGCCTGACTACCAATAAAAAGCAAAATCAATAGGGTAAAACTTCTTTTCATGATAAATTTTTTTGTTGAAAAATGATGTGATCAAAATTTATGTTTACATAAAACAAATATATTCTGTACTTTAAATAAAAAAAATACAAAATGACAGCCGGGAGACGTACATTTTTGCGAAAGCTATCTCTTTTCACAGGTTCATTAATTGGGATGCCTATTTTTCAGGTATATAGCAATCCCATGGTTGCCTATGCTTCAAGACAGATTAAATATCTGGATGCGCTGGAAGCCTGCGAAGAAGAGGATTTTTGGTATGTAGTCAAACAAGCCTACACCGTTTCACCGGCTATCTTAAACCTCAACAACGGAGGCGTTAGTCCTCAGCCCAAAGTTGTTCAAGATGCGGTTGAGCGTTATAATAAATACAGCAACGAGACACCCTCCTACTATATGTGGAGAATATTGGATAAAGGAAGGGAACCCATCCGCCAAAAGCTCGCTGACCTGGCGGGATGCAGCAAAGAGGAGATTGCGATCAACCGAAATGCTTCTGAAGCCCTGGAGACCGTTATTTTTGGATTGCCGCTTAAGGAAGGGGACGAAGTGGTTCTGACCAGGCAGGATTATCCGAATATGATCAATGCCTGGAAACAACGTGAAATGCGCGACGGGATAAAGTTAAGTTGGTTATCGTTTGATTTTCCCCTAGAAGACGAAGATCAGATCGTCCGTCAATTTGAGGAAGCGTTTACAGAGAGGACTAAGGTGGTTCATATTACCCATATGATCAATTGGTGCGGACAGATCCTGCCGGCCAAAAAAATAGCCAGGGCGGCAAAAAAGAGGGGGATTGAAGTGCTGGTAGACGGTGCTCACACTTTTGCTCATATTGATTATGATATTCCGGATTTGGAGTGTGATTATTATGGTACCAGCTTGCACAAGTGGTTGTGTGCACCGTTTGGAAGTGGTATGTTGTATGTTAAAAAAGATAAAATAAGTAAGATATATCCTCTATTTGCTCCCCCCGAACCCGATAGCGATGACATAAGGAAATTTGAGCATTTGGGAACCCGCTCTTTTGCCATTGAGCAGGCAATAGGCCAGGCTGTTGACTTTCATCTGATGATCGGGGCAGACCGAAAGGAGAAAAGACTGCATTATCTCAAAAATTATTGGGTTGAAAAAGTCCAGGATCTTCCAGGCATACAAATACATACCTCTTTAGAGCCCGCTTTTGGTTGCGCCATTTGCCTGATCTCGGTTGAAGGGCTGACGGCCGGAGAATTAGGATCAAAATTATTTTCTTCCTATAAGATTCACACCACTTCCATTAATTGGGAAAATTTAAACGGGGTCAGGATCACCCCGAACGTTTATACGTTACCTTCTGATCTCGATCGATTGGTGGAGGCATTTAGGGAAATATGTAAACCTTAACAAGTACCTAAAAGAAAAAACGGGTATAACGGCCTTTTCAGAAACTTTTTTGACAGTAAATAAGTTGTTGTAACTGTGATTAGCTAATAGGACATTTATTTCCTAAGATATTTTTTCTTCATATCACGCAATTATTTATACCTTTATGGTAGGAATGGCAAGAAATAATAAGACAAAAAGCGATTACGATAAGATTTTTGAAGAAGAGTTTCTGCCACATGCAGATGCTCTAAATACGTTTGCATATCATCTAACCTACAACGATGATGATGCTAACGATCTTGTGCAGGAAACCTACCTAAAGGCTTACAGATTTATTGATAAGTACGATCAGGGAACCAATGCGAAAGCATGGTTGTTCAAGATATTGAAAAACGCTTTCATTAATCAATATCGTAAGAAAAGTAAACAACCTACGAGAGTTGATTATGAAGAAGTGATCAATTATCATGAAGAGGAGGATGATTCTAGTTACTCAAGTTATCTGGATTTGAGGCAAGAGATTTTCCAGCACATGATGGGAGATGAAGTAACCATTGCAATTAATTCGCTTCCTGTAGATTTCAGAACAGTGATACTCCTTTGTGATGTTGAAGGGTTTAAGTACGAAGAGATTGCCAAGATCGTGGATATTCCAATAGGTACTGTTCGATCAAGGCTCCACCGGGCCAGGAATATGCTGAAAGAGAAACTAAAAGTATACGCGGAAAAGCTTGGTTACAAAGACAAAAGAGGAGATTAAATTTTTAGTTCTAAAAAATTAGGGTAATAAAATTTTGTTTTATTGCATCCTACAATAATAATTAGTAAATTATCAGCTAAATAAAGTATGCTGAGTAATTGCTTTATTGTCAATTGCTTTTAGATCATTTATTTTTTTATTTGATTTTTGCTTGATTAATTTATTGAAATTCATTTGTTAATTCTGCTTGATATTATTCATTGTGATATGGTCTTTTTCCCGGTAAATAAAGATTTTCCCCGGTTTTCCCGGGTTAGAATTGGCTGCCAAAAGAGGTGGGTTCAATTTGTAAGTCTGAATTTTCCAGGATCATGCACAATCAAGTAGTAAAAATTTGAACTATGGGTAGCCATTTTAATTATCAAGAACTCGTCAAGAAGGTTTCAATGTATTTAGATAATGAGTTGAACCACGAAGCAGAGAGAGAGTTGCTAAAAGAAATACAAAGTAACCCGGCTTATTACGAATTGCTCGACAAAGAAAAGTCCTTCAAAGAGTTTATCAAGAGTAAAATCCATAGAAGAAGAGTGTCGCCCACTCTAATCCAATCCATCAAAGAAAAAATCAGAGTAGCTCCTCCAATCTGATCAAGTGGTATAAACCCGCTTCTATTACATCCAAAACGTTAATTACTGATCAACATCATCTCTAAGCATTAGCTACTTAGATTTGAAGTTCATTTATCTACCTAGCTGGTCGGATTTTGGTTGTTTCCTGTATCCAGCAAGGTACTTTGAAGGTATCACCTATTTTAAGTGTACGCTGAAAGATATCCTCTCTTGAAGGCATAAATTGTGAATATCTTCTAATAAGCTTATTGGCTTCAGCGGCTACTGAAGGATCTATTTTTTTAGCATATTGCCATTTGTCTATTGCCGGCCAAGTGACGATTTGGCTATTCCATCCCCTACCAGGACCGCAAAGCGGGCCGCTGGAAGCATATAGTTTTCCTATTAAAAGATAAGGTTCTCCCGAATTGGGATTGAGTTTGGCAGATTTCAAGGCATAGGACCTTGATTTTGGAAAGTTTTTGAGATGAGCATAGTATATTTTCGCAATAAGCATATGATAAAGTGCTTTTTTCTCATTGTCATCAGATTCGCCAATACATTGCTCGAATTGATTGACAGCCTCTTCATAGCTTCCTTCTTCAAGCGCATCATAAGCAATTCTTGAACAGCTTGGTTTGGCGACTGGCTTTTCAATACATCCCGTATTGAGTAATTCCTGTTTCAACCGAGTTAACAAATCTCCTTGAGGATCACAGCCACCCCAACGCATTTTTCCGTAAGCTGATTTTAGCGTTTCGCAATCGTCAGGGTTTTCTTTGTACAGTGCCATGTACTTTTTACGAAAATATTCGCAGGGGAAAAAGCCTTTAATTCCCTCTAATGATTCGAACCGTTGTGCAACATTTTCTTTAACGGCTGGCCAGCCATCTGATTCCCATTCTCCTCTTGACTTATTTTTCTTGTTATATTCCAATATTTCACTAATCTTATTTACATATTTCTGTGTCTCTTCTTTAGTGATCTTTTCTTTAGCAAATAAATTGATTAATACTGCAGAAAAGGGATTTATCATATATGCGGGCGTTTCATTACCTTCCTCTTCGATAGCTTTTTTAAGCAAATTATAAATTTGTTCTTCAGTTGAATATTTTTCAAACTGATAATAAAGATCGTATGCTTTCAAGCCTGAAATATATCCTTCTCTTCCATAACAGTCAATCACCTCGTCGTACAAGCGCATGATCGTATCAAAATATTCTTTTCTTTTCGTTTCGTCCTTGGTGTTTTTAAAAAAATGGGTATAGATATCAATGCCATCCATGAAAATGGTATTTCGCTTTCCGTCGGCAGCGGGAGCGAGTTGATAAACTTTTTTCCAATAGGGAAAAGCCGCTTCGTAGTTTTCCAGTTTTATCTGATCTCTATACAATGCATACGATTGGAGGGCTTCCTGCCTTTTAGTAGTTTCGTTAAATTTTCCGCAACCTGCGGTCGTAGGAAGTGTGTAGGCTCCTTCACTTACAGGTGGATAGTTGACGGTGGCACTAAAAGAAAGAGGGTGAAAAACGAATAAAAAAATCCAGCTTATTAAAATTTCCATAGTCAAAAAACTTTTCAAGAATAGCGTTCCTATTTTTATAGAAACAATGATGATTGCAAATAGATTAAAAGTTGGCGCATTTTGATATTTTCAAAATATTAGCTAAGCGAGGTGTCGGAAACAAAAATTGTATTGGTCGTTAAATTGATCAGGCCTGATTTTGGTTTCAAAATCAGGCCTGAATAGTATAAATACTAAGCCAGTTCAAGGGCTTTATATCTACTTGTAAGAAGGAACTTTTACGCTCTCGCCAATCCAGCAAGGCACTGTTTCAGTAGCGCCGGCTTTTCCTCTCATGAACACTTCGTCTTTTGGAGGAATGGAGCTAGAGTAGCGATTGATTCGTTTTTGTGCATCTTCAGCTACTTCAGGGTCGATAGATTTCGCATAGCGATATTTTTCGAGGGCTGCCAGGATTGCAAGGCCTCTGGAATAAGCATCGCTACCGCAGCTACGGCTACTTGAGGCGTACATGTCGCCGATCAGCATGTAAGGTCGGCCCCAGTTATCTTTAAGTTTGGCCGCTTCTCTTGCACTATTTCTTGCCGAACTGTATTTATTTAATTTTCGATATTGGATGGAAGCGATACCGAAGTGGTATTCTGCCTTTTTCTCATCATCCGTTTCGTTTGCGATAGCCTCTTCATACTTTGCGATAGCTCCTTCATAATCGCCTGAATCGTATAGTTGTCTGGCTACGTAACCAGGATTATTAGCTTCAAATTCTGCTTTTTTAGCTTGGTTAACGCTATCCGCATAGCTTTTCCAGGTCTCTCCAAGCTTAACAACCATAGGGTCTGAGTCATCGCAACCCTGAGCCTTTAAGATACCGTACATTTCTTTGATTCGCTCGTAATCTTTAGGATTAGCATTAAACTCGGGTTTAAATTTCTTTTTGAAGAAATTACAGTCAAAAATTGCACGTTCCAATTTTACAAGCGTTTCATTCATAGCCGCCTTCGCTGTTTTATACTCTTCCTTGTAATCAGCATTATTCTTAATGTTGTAATCAGCGACTTCGTTAAGCTTTAAATAAGTGGCTCGGGCCTCCTCTTTTGAAACATCTTCTTTGGCATATTCTCTTACCAATACATCAGCATAGATGTTCATAACATAGTATTCGAATGCGTTTCCACCTCTTTCCAATGCTTCGCTAAGCACACTAAGTAATCTGTTATCTGGCGCGTCAAACTCGTAATACATATCATAGGCCTGATTTGCTCTCAGGTAAGCAGCTCTTTGATCAGGCGTATATCCCGATTTTTTTATAGCGCCGCTCAAGACGCATTCTACGGCCTGATCATACATTTTGTAGATCTTATTAAGGTATTCCGTTTTTTTGGCCTTATCCGTAGCTTTTTTGTACTTATTTTTGAATAGCTCGATGCCGTCGATAAAGTGGTAGTCTATTTTACCGTTTGCTGCGGGAGCTAATTCAAAAGCTTTTTGCCAGTACTTAAAGGCCAATTCATAATTTTTGGTTTTCATTTCCTGTCGGTAAAGAGCATGTGCCTCCATCGCTTCGCGCTGTTTAGGAGAATTATTCCAAGATTCGCATTGCGCATAGATGGTAGTGTGTATGCTAGAAAACACGAAGGCTATGAAAATACCTAAGATTGAAACTTTCATGTTTTTCATCATTTTATTTAAATTTTCGTTTAAAAAACCAAGTATTATCATTTAGTGTAAATCCGAGGGATATATTGTAATAAGTTTCTCTTAAAGCGTTATCTGTTCCTTGTTCTCCAATTTCGAATCCTAAGCTGATGAAAGAAATCTCGTTTTTCAGTATAATGGGTAATCCAACGCCAAAAGAAACACCAAAATGTTGAAGTTGTTCGTCGTTTACCGTTCTGGGATCAAGCCCGGTTCTAAATCCTAACCGGTACCGGGCTCTGTTAAAATATCTTTTAAAAGAGGTAGGGTTAGGGATCCACTCAAGGCCGGCTCTAAAGTTCCATACATCTTCCAGCAAAATTTGATCTTCTGAAGCATCGCTGGTAACGTTGATCTGTGCATCATTTTGGTACTGACTCCACAAAGTAGTAGCCAGGTCTACTCCGAATTTCCAGCTTTTCCCATCATCGTAAAAAAGACCGAGGCCAAGGTCAGTGGGTAACGTTCCGTTTCCCTTTCGACTTGCTACATTTTCAAACGTATCAACTGCCAGATTTTGAGCCGTTGAATAGGCTGCATTAAGCCTTCTGAATAGTTTATCTTGCCGGACGGTAAAAGAGGTATTCGTGTTGCCGTGCACACCAATCGTTAAACTCCGGCCGGACGGCGCTTTTACTCCATCTTCATTAATTTCTTTAAACTGTAGTTTGTACATCAAACCGACATCATAAACCAAGCCATTTACATTAAAGTCATTATCCACAGCATCCTGATAGGAGAAGTCCAGGTCTCTGAATAACACTTCATGCCGGTTGGTAATTTTGCCAAAGAGGTAACCCAGGTTGAGACCAAAAGATAGATTTTTGTATTTCCAGGCATTGGTCCAGCTAACTCTGTAGGTGCCTCCATTTCCCTCGAATAAATAGAGAATTTCTCCAATGTTTTCACGCTCTTCAGTAACTTCAATATCGTATCCAACGGTAGAGAAGGGAACCAAGGAGAATCCCATTCCCCATGAAAAGGGGCTTTCTTTTTTATCTAAAGCCAGGTTAATCGGGCTTTTTAGCGGGAACCCAAGCGCGAGGTAAGATAAATTACCACTCCACACATCAGTCGTATTCCCGGTGTTTTGATCTTCAATTTTTGCCAGATTAGCAAATATACCGGCTTCAAAAGCAGTTGACCGTAAAAAGCCGTAAGAGGCAGGATTGACCAGGTTTAGATGATAGGGGTCGTGATAAGCGCTGGAAATTCCTCCCATAGAACCTGCAGCAATAAAATATTGATTAACCAAATCTCCAAGTCCGAACCGGGAATAGGGAGAATTGTCGCTCGGTTGAGCAAAGCTCATCACGGCAACTAATGAAAATAGAACAGTCGTTAATATGCTAATCCATGTTTTGGGCATGGTGAAGTAGGATTTTATTCAATCCGATAAGGACTAAATATTGATTCACAAATATCTCAGTTTTCAAATTATTTGCCAAAAATTCGGCGTCTCCACCTGTTAAAAGAGTATTAATTTTGCCAAATTTTTCTTTTACCAGTTCGATCAGTCGCTCTAATTCGAGTATGGCTCCCAGTTGACTTCCATTTCGTAGCGCTGTTTCAGTACTATCTCCCAGGAAGAAAGAGAGTTTATCTTTTTTAATCAGCGGTAATTTTGCGGTAAAATGATGCATCGCTTTTATCCGCATATCAATGCCAGGGCTAATATTACCTCCCCAGTACTCGTGATCTTTATCAATAAAATCCGCAGTTATACATGTTCCTGCGTCAATTACAAGATTGTTTTCTCCAGGGAAAAGTTGTATGGCGCCTAAAATTGCAGCTATACGATCTTTTCCTAAAGTTTCTGGTGTTTTGTATCGATTGGTTATAGGCAGGGATGTAGCTGATGTCAGTTGCAGGTATTGAAAAGATGCTTTTAAATAGTTTTCAACATCTTTCGGAATGTCTCGAACAGTTACCAGGGCAACCTTTCGGATTTTCCATTTCTGCAACGATCCCTTTAACGCGGGTAAGTTAAAACTGTCAAGTGTATTGGCGTATATCAACTGATCATTATCAAAAACGCCAATTTTTACCCGTGTATTGCCTATGTCAATCGCTAGATTCAAATTTTTCATTTATTGGAACGAGGAAAATAAAGGGATTCGCGTAGTCCAGTAGTGGCGTCGTCACGAAAAATGCATTCCTTTTCATTCTCTTTTAATTTCCTCTGTGCCTCTGTGGTTTTTTCTTATTTGTTCCTTTTTTCCAACACTCCCTTTCTCCTAGGGACTAATGCTTAAAATGTCGCGTTCCGGTAAATACCATTGCAAGATCATGTTCATTGCAATAGGCGATGCTATCTTTATCCCTGATCGATCCGCCCGGTTGAATCACTGCTGTAACTCCCGCCTTGTGGGCCATCTCAACACTATCTGCAAAGGGGAAGAATGCATCGGAAGCCATGACAGCGCCTTCTACGGAGAAGCCAAATCTTCCGGCTTTTTCAATGGAGTGGCGGAGCGCATCCACGCGAGATGTTTGGCCGCATCCCATGCCGATCATTTGCTTGTCCTTTGCCAAGGCAATGGCATTAGATTTCAAATGCTTCACACATTTATTGGCAAAGATCAAATCTGATATAGCCGTCTCTGTTGGTTTTTTATCCGTCACCACTTCAAGATCTTCAGCAACTTCTATCTTTTTATCGGTTTCTTGCTCGATCACACCTGATAACAAGCTTTTGAAACTTTTATCCGGCACGCCGTATTCTTTAAGCTCCAGTAAAATCCTTTTTGACTTCTTGGAAAGGAACTCAAATGCATCCTCGTCAAACCCCGGGGCTATAAGTACCTCGTAAAAGATTTTATCAATTTCTTGTGCTGTTACTATATCTATTTGACGATTGGCAATAAGTATACCTCCAAAAGCCGATTGATTATCGCAAGCCAGCGCATCGACCCACGCTTGATGTAGCGTTTCTCGCTGTGCAACACCGCAAGGATTGGTGTGTTTTAGAATGGCAACCGTCGGATCGTCGTCTTTAAATTCTGCCATGATCTGTATGGCTGCATCAATATCTACAAGGTTGTTATAAGAAATAGCTTTACCATTTCTTTGGACAAATACTTTTTCCAGATCGCCATAAATCACTGCTTGCTGGTGTGGATTTTCACCGTATCTCAACTCTCCTGCTTGCTGGCGGCTTTGTTTAAACGTAGTCACTTCCCCATCCCGGTTGAAATAATTAAAAATCGCCGTATCGTAATGAGCAGTTTCTTTAAATGCTTCGGTAGCAAATCGCTTCCGATCTGCCAGGTCTGTATCTCCATTTTTTTCTTTCAAAAGATTTTCCAGTGGTTGGTACTGACTTTTGGAACCCACTACGACCAAGTCCTTAAAATTCTTAGCTGCAGCACGGATCAGGGAAACCCCGCCTATATCAATCTTTTCGATAATCGCATTTTCATCGTCTGTCGAAGCAACTGTTTGCTCGAACGGATAAAGATCAACGATGACCAAGTCAATTTCGGGGATGGCATATTCTTGTAATTGGGCCAGGTGCCCTTCCTCTCTCCTGGCTAAAATGCCTCCGAAAACTTTTGGATGCAAGGTTTTTACCCGGCCATCCAGAATAGATGGATATCCCGTAAGCGATTCGATCGAAGTGACATCCACTTCCTGTTCTTCTATAAATTTTTGGGTGCCACCGGTAGAATAGATGGTAACATTAAGACGCTTCAATTCCGCCAAAATAGGCTCCAGGCCTTCTTTAGAAAAGACAGAAATCAGCGCGGTTTTTATTTTACGATTGCTCATTGACTATACAAAGTGCTATAAATGAATGAATGGGTTGGTTGAAAAGAAGTGCAAAAGTACACCATTTTTAGCGAAAACTTAAAAAATATCCAAATACTCTTTCTTCTTTTTCCACCACACACCAAAAATTATTCCGTGTTCATCTATTTAGACAGGAAGAACGGACAACCGTTACATGAAGGGCATACAGTTTAACTGAACGTTAAGAAAAAACATATATGAAACAGCTTATTACCCTATTTTTTACTCTCCTCTTTATGAATTCTTTAACAGCGCAAACAGTGCTACAAGGTAAGGTTTCTGACGAGACAACTAACGAGGGGTTACCTTTTGCTACTATTCAAATTACCAGGAATGATGTTTTTATTGGGGGAGTAAACACTGATTTAGATGGGAACTATCGATACCTCTTAGAGCCCGGGACATATGATTTGAATGTGAGCTACATAGGATACAAAACAGTTGATCTAAAGGCGGTTGAGGTGTTAAAGGAAACTGTTAATACAGTAGATATCGCTCTTAAGGAAAAAGTTGAAACCTACAAATTTGGTTTGTACTCTCCAGAGTATATTATTCCCCTCATTAATAAAGATAATACCGCACAAGGCATTATACTCACTTCCAAAAAAATACGACAACTCCCCACTCGCTCTATTCCTGAGATGGCTAGCCAGGCGGCAGGTTTATCTATTCAATTTAAATAGTATTAAAAGATATCAACAAAAATAATTACTTATGAAAATCTTTTTAACCTCGGCGATTTGTTTTTTACTACTTATTCCCTTTTTCCGACCCGATACCACGAAACTTTCCGGAATCGTGATAGATCAAGAAACGAATGAAGGATTGATCGCAGCAACCATTGAGATCTATCAAAAAGACAAAATCGTTTCGGGAACGACTACCGATATTGATGGCCGCTATTCGGTCACACTGGAACCTGGAGAATATGATGTGAAGGTGTCTTATATCGGATTTACGACTCAAACCTTTAAGGGAGTAACGGTAAAGCGAGATACTGAAAACTGGCTGGAGGTGAAAATGATTGCAGCAGGTGAAACGCTTGAAGAAGTTCAAGTTATTGGTTACGATGTCCCCAAGACCGAATCTGTAATTAATTGCTTTGATTTTTCTAATAAGAAGGTAGATAAATTACCTAAAAAAGAATTCAATAGAATTGTTGAAAAAGATAATACCTCTATGGGAATGACCATCACTTCGGAGGAAATCAAATCATTGCCTACCTGTGACATCAGCGCTATGTCATCTACGACAGCTGGAGTGAAATCAAAAAAAAGAAAAAAATCAAAAGAGCTTTCTGTCAGGGGTAGTCGCTCTGATGCTACGTCCTATTATTTAGATGGGGTGAGGGTAGCAAGTGATGTGCCGGTGAGTAAAAATTCTGTTATTTCTCTTGCGGAGTCAGAAGCCCTATTATCCAAACCAAAAGATTCTGCTCCTCCTGTCATTGAAGAAGTGCCTGCTGAGGAGTTAGTCAAAATGGATGATGTTGTGACAGACGGATCCGTGGAACCTATTGAATATGACGAGGAAGATGCTGCCGAAACAAAAACAGAATACGATGCAGGACTCCTTACCGCCGGCGAATGGAACGACCTGGACAATTGGGAATTCTGGAATGACAAAACGGAAAATCCGAAGCGGGAAGAAATGGAAAAACACTGGGAAATAAGGATGCAAGATCGCTATGTTGTCCGCATTACCAATAGTCAATACCAACCAGTAGTAGATGTCCATGTGCAGTTGTTATCTAAAAAGGGCAACTTGATCTGGCATGCAAAAACGGATCATGAAGGCAAGGCAGAGCTTTGGAGCAATGTGTTTGAAGAGAATGA
Source organism: uncultured Saprospiraceae bacterium (assembly GCA_964534315.1). Taxonomy (GTDB): domain Bacteria; phylum Bacteroidota; class Bacteroidia; order Chitinophagales; family Saprospiraceae; genus CAZHOV01. Next base: position 33,700 of record CAZHOV010000028.1, read on the forward strand.
GAAAGGGCTGGAAATTGAAGCGACGTACAATGGTAAAACTGAAACGCAATCCTTAGTAAGGACCTACGAAGAAGGCATTAATCATATTATTTTTCCAACCAATTGCCAACCTTCTGATAAACTGGATATCTGTTTTGTGGTTGATGCGACCTCTTCGATGAGTGATGAGATCAACTATTTAAAAGCTGAACTCAGAGATGTGATCAGCCGGGTGCAAAAGAACAACAGCGACCTTTCCGTTCGACTGGGTAGCGTTTTCTACAGGGATCAGGGGGATGCTTATGTGACGAAAGAAACTCCCCTATCTGCCAAGATTGGGCAAACCGATCGATTTATCAAAGAAAACTATTCCGGCGGCGGCGGTGATTATCCGGAGGCCGTTCATAGCGCATTGGAAAAGGCGGTGCAAATGGATTGGAGTAAGGAAGCTCGTGCCCGGTTATTATTTTTGGTTCTTGATGCCCCTCCACACGGGACCCCAGAGGTGAAGCAATCTCTTAAAAACAGCATGCGCATAGCAGCTGAAAAGGGTATCAAGGTCATTCCGGTAACGGCTAGTGGAATTAAAAAAGATACGGAGTATTTGATGAAATTTTTCTCAATGGCTACCAATGGGACTTACGTTTTTATCACCGATCATAGTGGAATCGGAAATGCTCACATCGAAGCAACTGCCCAGGATTATGAGGTAGAATATTTAAATGATTTATTGGTAAGGTTGATTTCATCGTTTACCCGCGAGATGTGTGATGCTCAGGACCGTTGGATGGGCGATCAGGACACTCCAATGCTGGCCAATGCCGGAGAGGCTGTTGAATTCTTCCCGAATCCGGCCCAGGATTTTATTGCCCTTAAACTAAAGAGTGGCATTGACAATATCAGTATAACGGATGCAACTGGAAAGGTAGTCAGGGATTTAGGTCAGTGGCAGACTGGTTCTTCAAGAGTGAATGTAAGTGATTTGGCGGCAGGAAATTATTTGTTGCGGTTTGTAAAGGGGGATTTGGTAATTACAGAAAAGCTGGTAATTATTCGGAGTTAAAAACTATATTTAAACCGCACAAACCCGGCCTGGATAGGACTTACAAAGCTATTGTCTTCCCGGTCAAAAACAATTTGGCCGACCAGGTCGAGGTCCCAGTTTTGGGCAATGGAGACCCCTATTGTCGGATTGACAAATAGCGCATGTACCTCAACGGGGCTGTAAATAATAGCAACTCCTCCGTTGATCAATGGATTGAAGGGATAACTTACCTGAAAAAACAGGGCATGCCGGTAGGGATAAAGGTTTTTTGCAGAAAGATCAAAATCGAAGAGCGTGCTTATCGGACGGTTGGAAGTGCCCCGGTCATTGAACAGGTAACCGATGTTAAAATAAACACCGCTTCTAAGGGAGTAATCTACGCCTAAGGTTACGGCAAAGCTCTCTACATTTTCATCGACGAGGGGAATAAAATAGGTGAATTCCCCTTTAAAGCCAGCGTTCTTGATGTTTCCTGCCCAGCCACCGCCCAGGGCGATATCGTTTTGGACGAATCCTGCCAGGACTTGAAAATCGTAGTTCCACTGATTGATCTTGTAAAGACCCGCGATAACGGCTTCGTCAATATCATCAAAGGCCTTTATGGCTATTTCAATACTGGAAGCAAAGCCTAAAAAGCGTCTGATCCGAAGAGCGTCGCTCCCGGGCCGTTCTTCGTAGTCGAAGTCGGTAAAGGCAAAGGCGTTAAACACATCATTTGGATTCCAGACGGTGCTGATGCCCCAATTAACTCGCTGTCTGCCCAGGCGGATTTCCCAATTGCCGGGAATCCATTCGAGGTACAGGCGGTCAATCATTGTATGTCCGACAACCGATGAATGGTTGAATACTACTTTAGATAAATCGAAGTAATCATTATTGACGTCATCGATTAAGTCGCCGTATGCGGGGGTCAGCTTGACGAGGTCTCCGTAAAAGATGCGCGATCGAAGATCGGAGCGGAAGGTGAGTTGGTCGTTGATATACCATCTTAGATTTAGCCGGTTGTGGATGAGATTGTCGAGGAGGAGCTCATTTTTTCCGGTAAAAGCATCAGTAAAAAAGAGTCCTTGAAGGCTTTTGATATAGCCATTGAGAAAAACTTTCTGAGGCTTATCCTCTTGGGCAAAAGCAGGAAGAGAAGCAGATAATAGGATAATCACTAACCATAGCTGTCTCATAATTAAAATTACTTCTTACTGATTGATATCAGTTTCAATTTTTCCGTCTACCAGGGTGACCACTCTTCGAGCCCGGTCGATCACTCGTTGGTCGTGGGTAGAGAAGACGAAGGTCATATTTTCTTCCTTATTCAAGCGGGCCATAATATCGAGTAGATTAGCGGTAGAGGTAGAATCCAGATTGGCGGTAGGCTCATCGGCCAGAATAAACCGGGGTTTTGGGGCAAGTGCTCTTGCAACAGCTACCCGCTGTTGCTGCCCTCCGGAAAGTTGGGCGGGCCGTTTATCCATTTTGTCGTCCAGGCCAACGGCAGTCATCAGTTCTTGCGTTCGGTGGTCTCTTTCTTCTTTAGAGCGCTTTTGCAGGAGCATGACAAATTCGACGTTTTCCTTTGCGGTAAGTACGGGGATGAGGTTATAGGCTTGAAAAACAAAGCCGATATGTTCTTTCCGGAAGTCAATCAGTTGATTATCTGACAAGTTGGAGATGTCAACGCCTCCAACCTCGATGGTGCCGGTAGTTGGGCGGTCAAGCCCGCCAATGATATTCAACAAGGTCGTTTTTCCGGAACCTGAAGGTCCTACAATTGCCGTAAATTCGCCTTCTTGGATGTCCAGATCCACTCCATTTAGAGCGTGGACGGCTACCGGAGAATCCGGATTGTAGGTTTTGGTAATACCTCTGGTTTTAATTACTTCCATTATTAATAAATTATAGTTTTCTGATGGCTTCGACCGGCCGAAGTCTAATGGCTTTTAACGCCGGATATATAGATGCCAGTACAGCAGTAATCATGATCGCAATAGGGACTTCCAGGTAGAGTTCAGGATTAACTTTGAAATAGATAATTTCATCCATTCCAAAATTTTGCAGGCTTTCAGAAAAAGCACTCAAGTTCAGACCATAACTGCCAAAATATTGAATGGATAAATAGCCTAATAGCATTCCGAAAGGAGCTGCCAGAATGCTAAGGAGAATAGTCTCTAAAAAGATCATAAAAAAGACCTTTGCTTTATTCATTCCAATGGCCATCAGCATACCCAATTCTTTTATTCGCTCCAGCACAGCCATCAACATGGTATTGATGATGCCGAAGATGAGCGCCAGCATGATAACGGTCAGGTAAATGGTGGAAATACTTTCCATTTGTGATTCGTACAACTCGACATCCGGGCTGATTTCATAATAGGTTCGCATTAGGTAAGGATCAAACCGGTTACCGATGGTGTCTTGAAAAGCCAGGACATTTTCACCTTCTTTTAGTAGAATGGCGATTTCATGTCCGATTTCCTGGTAATCGATAGGGCTATTGATCGTTGTGTCGGGGTTCGAATAGTTTTGATTTGGGTTTAGCAGCCTGTTTAAATCTTTTCGTTGGACGAATACGTGGAAATTATCAAACGGGTTATTTCCGGTATCGAAAATTCCGACCACTCTGAAGGCGCCGGCTGTAATTTCACCTTCCAGGTTCTGAAAAGTCAGAACTACCTTTTTTCGAAGGGAGATATCCAGCTTTTCGGCCATATTTTCACTGATCAGGATTTGATTTTTTCGATCTTCTTTGAAGAAGGAGCCCTCTTTAACATCTTGGTCGAGGGTGACGACATGTTGTTCCTGATCGGGTTCAATTCCTTTTATTTTTATTCCTCTTGCTCCTTTGGTAGAAGAAATCATACCATTTACTACCGAGCGAATAGCTACCGCTTTCACCTGATTGTTTTGTTCCAGTTCGTTTTTTATATCAAGGGGATGTTCGATGAAATACTTGGGTAGTTCATCTTCGATATAATCCGGATGGTGAATTTGGGCGTGGGAGATGGAAGTTTCTATGGCTTTTTTAACATAGCTTTCCATCATGCCCGACACAAATCCAGTCAACATAATAGCCGCCCAAACGCCCAGGCAGATGGCCAGGATGACCACAAAGCTTCGGGTGGGGTTTCTCCAGATATTTCGCCAGGCTAATAGAGGTAGCATGATTTGATTATTATTTATGATTAATCTCTCATCGCCTTTACAGGGACTAGTTTAAATATTTTGTAAAATGGGAATAATGCCAGTATGGCAGTAATTAAAAAGACCACAAGTGCCTGGATTAAAAAGATCCTGGCTTTCATCGTAGTAGGGAAAATAGGTTCGAAGCCAAATTTTTCCATAGCCTCGGCATACCCGCCTCCAAAACGGATAGGGTTGACATGGAAATAATACACCAGCGGATAGCTTAAAATCAGCCCCAGGATAGTCCCTAACATCCCCAGTAAGATGACCTCTATCCAAATGGTGGTTCCCAGCATCCAACGCTTCATCCCTATAGCGATCAGGATGCCAAATTCATATTCTCGTTCCTTCGTCATCATCAGGATGGTGCCGAAAATTCCAAAAGCGATGATCAGATAGAGGATGAAATAAACGACGTAGTTTCCTCCGCTGTCCAGCGCTTTGGCTTCAACAAGGTCGGGGAGCAATTCTTCCCAATCCATGATTTCGTATTCTTTCGTATCCAGTTTAGATTTCAATGCACTCAGCGTAGGTTGTATTTGATCCTGGCCTTCGAGGTGAAGCGCAATAGAAGTAACCAGGCCATCAGCAGCATAAAACCACTGAGCTTCTTTAAGTGGGAGGTAGACCATTTGTTTGTTAAGCTCCGGAGAGCCAAAAGATACAATTCCTTTTACGGGATATTTACCGGCGGCGTTAGCGCCATGATAGCCTTGGCTGATCAGGATGAGGGTGTCATTAATGGACAACTTAAGCTTTTCCGCAACCCCTTTTGCCAATAGGACTTTTTGATCTCCTTTCTCAAAATAAGACCCTTCGACCAGCCGCTCATCCAGGCCGGTCATGGCGATTTCTCTTTCGGGTTCTGTACCGATAAGCATGACGCCTAAAGTAGTTTCTCCGGTAGAAGCAAGGGCAAAAGACTCGAGTCTTGGAATAACTGTTTTTACCTCCTTGATTTCATTTTCAAGGTTGTAAATCTCTTCGGAAACGGGGATTGCTTTATCGATAGATTGTTCTTCCCAGTAGCCGTCTTTATGGATTTGGACAAATCCGTAGTAGTAGTTGACGACATTATTGATCATATTTTCCCAGGCACCCTTTTGGAGCGCTTCCATGAAGGTGCCAAAAAGCACGGCAAAAAGGATAGAAGCTGCGGTGATGTATGTTCTTCGTTTATTTCGCCAGATATTCCGCCATGCAAGTTTCAGCAGGGTTTTCATGAATAATAAGGGGTTTGACGGGTGTCAGAAAATTCTACGAAAGCAGTGTCAAGGTAATGGTAGAAAATAAGGGCTCAAATGATAAATATCACTTCGACTCTTATTTTACTCGTTTCAGGTTTTGTACGGAAAAGAATTGATCTTTAAAGGATTGATCAAATTCGAGTGATTTATATTCGATGACCGTTTTATGTCCTTCCTCATCCTCAGGAATTACCTCCATAATTGATGGTAATATTTTTCCACCCAGTTCTTTCACCTCTTTTCCATACATGGTATTGACCAGATAGCCATCCTCGTCGTAGAATTCGGTTTTTAGCTGCATAAACTCTTCTTTGTCAATCCATACAATGATCTTTCCCCAGACGACGGCTGCATCTTCTTTAGGGATGAGTTCGATTTTATAGCACATTCTACTGTCGATCTCCTCTTCACCCAAAAGTTTATGGTGGTAATCGGTAACGATAGAGGATTGCTTCACCAGATCGTCGTTGGTAAAGTCGGAGCCCATCCAAGATTGCATCATCATAGAGGGGGGCATTTTGATGGTTCGGTATATGGTAGGTTGCCAGTTCCAGAGTTCCAGGTCTCTTTTCAGGAAAGCGGTCCCTTTGTCTCTGGCCGGAGCGGTGATCAGGATCAGGGCCAGGTCGTCGCCTTTTGACCAGCTTTTGAGTTGCATCTCACGTTCCCAGGACGGCCGAACGACGGTCATTTTCATTTCGGCATAGCTACTTTCACCTTTGAGCTTTTGATCGGCTTTATCTACGATTTCTTTGGCCGTCATGTCTTCCTGGCCCACAAGAGTAAAGGGAAGGGATAAAAGTAAGAGAAACGAAAAAACAAAGATTTGATAATTGGTTTTCATAATGGTTATTTTATACTTACAAAGGTACAATCTCTTATTATTCAAAACACTAAACTTGGTCTAATTTTATCCTTAATCCATCGAATTAACATATATTTAAGGGAGAGGACGGGAGGGGGAAATGAAGAATGAAGAGTTAAGAATGAATGAAAAGAGAATGAAATAGAAAAACCACAGAGGACACAGAGAGCACAGAGGGAATGAAAAATGAATGAAAAGAAAATGAACCAGGCAACCAGAACGTGAGTGGGCTTTGCCCCGATGTGTAACATAACCTTGGCCTCCAGACCAATACGGCAAATTCATCAAAAAGGAAATTAAATGAGGATGAACCTTTTGGTGACAACATCATTTGGTTTATCCTGAAGGGATAAAAGGTGTATAGCCCGGTATGAAATGCCGGGTTATAAAGAAGGTGACCTGACAACCCCGGGCAGGGGTTGAATAGTTCCCAAGGCTGTGCCATCATTCAACCCCGAAAGGGTTGAAACGCTCCCATTTTTAATACCCCCAATTGTCATTGAGGGCTATACATATTCAATCCCTTTGGGATTAAAAGAGAATGAAATAGAAATTCACAGAGATTCCTATGATAAAACCAATGAATAATTAGAGTTCAACAGTTCAACAGTTCAACAGTTCCTCGTGACAACGTCACTATCAGACTACGTGATGACCTTTGAGGCAAGTTAGGAGCGGGAAGGGAAGTAGGAAATATGAAGTATGAAAAAGGTAAAAATTAACTATAAATGAACTAACCCCTAACCCAATCTCCCTATTTTCAATTTATTAGGCATATTAATTTTATGTAAATTAACATTTCTTCCCTTGATTTTTCAGCTGATAATTGGTATAATATAATTAATCCCAGGAAACTGCTTTGACCTGCCGTCTTTTTGTCAAATTGGTTTTCTTAATTTTTTTGGTGTTACAAACAAGAAGTGTCCCCAGGACACCCTGCTTCTCCTTTTGGCAGGCGGGAGGATATTCCTAAGCTGTCCCTAGGGAAGTATGTCATTATTATAAGTAATCCAATTTTTTCACTTAATATTTTTTTATGAACCCTCTTTTGCTCAAAACCCGATTTTCAATTTTTCACAAGTCTTTGTTTGCTTGTATACTTGCTTTTACGCTTTTATTAAACTTTTCACCGCCGGATTTAATGAATAATTCCTCTTTGGCATTGACCCCGGATTCTTGTACGGTAATGTTGAAAAATGACACCTTGCTTCTTGGATTAAATGATACTACTTTAGTTAGTATTCATGTATTTTTAGTAAATGATGACAGTATTCCATCAACTTATGCGTTCCAGTTTGATTCACTTTGTGGGAACCATGATAGTATTTACGTAAATTAACGTGAGGTTTGGGTTCAAAGGATTGAAAAAGAACCTAATAATTAAA
>CAZHOV010000029.1:0-3712 GCA_964534315.1 uncultured Saprospiraceae bacterium
ATCGTTGAATCGTTGAATCGTTGAATCGTTGAATCGTTGAATCGTTGAATCGTTACTTCCAACATATCATCCTTACTACCTGGCTATTAACATTACTTTTCTCTACTGTTGGTGTTAATATACATACCCTTTATTGCCTATGTAAGGGAAAATTGGAAATATCCCTTTTCCAAATAGAAAGCCAGTGCGAAAAGGCAAAAGAAGAACTTGCCCGGTTGCCCAGCTGCTGCCAGAAGGCAGCCGCGACCTGTCCAATGGATACTGATGGAGAAAAGCACGATTGTACGGATAAAAAGGTAACATTTGTAAAACTGGATGCGGATTTTTTACCTACTTCCGTTTCCTTTGACTGGCTCCCCGGTTTTGCTATTCTACAAGATATTCCCGTTTTAGTTTTTAATAATTTAAAGATAAGCAACGTATTTGCACTGGTAACGAATAAGGCTCCTCCTCCCCCCGCCGGTTACTCGCTGCGAATCATTATCCAATCCTTCCTCTGTTAGAGATTCTCCTTTCCCGAAAAGGAAGCCAAAAGCTGCTTCCCAAGTAAATTCAATTTTTTAATTGAACTGAAAGTCTTTTTTCAGCTAAAACATGGAGAATCCTTATGAAATATTTATTATTCACTTTATTGGTGTCAATCTCTGTAACGGTTGACGCCCAACAATTATATGGTACTGTACAGTCAGAAACGGGCGAACCTCTGGTAAGCGCAACGGTATACTGGGAAGGCACCACCAATGGAACTTTTACCAATGATGACGGTACTTTTAAAATTGACCGCCCGGACACTGCCGCTACGTTACTGGTAAGTTACGTTGGTTATAACCCGGTCGGCTTTCCTATTTACACTCACGAAGACACCGTTTTACTAACCATTAACGGCATCACTGAACTTGATGAAGTGCAGGTAACCGAAGAGCAGGATGACAATTATGTGTCTACCATCAATACGCTTAATGTCGAGCATATTAACAGCGGAGAGCTGAGAAAGGCGCCTTGCTGCAATCTTTCTGAAAGTTTTGAGACCAATGCTGCGGTAGATGTGGTGTATAACGATGCTATTACCGGAGCCAAAGAAATCCAAATGCTTGGACTGCGTGGCGCTTACACTCAATTGCTTTTAGAAAATCGTCCCTATATGGGCGGATTAGGTACGCCTTACGAAATGGAGTTCATCCCCGGTACCTGGCTGGAAAGTATACAACTCGCCAAAGGTGGCGGGTCAGTCATCAATGGATATCAAAGTATTGCCGGACAAATCAATACCGAAATAGTCAAACCATTTAAAGATAATAAGGTTTTTGTCAACCTCTTCGGCGCCACCTCCGGAAGAGCTGAAATCAACGTCCACCTAAATAAGCCCATCAATGATAAGGTCAGCACAGGATTATTGCTTCACGGTTCACTTATCGACAATGAAATGGACCCCAATCAAGATGGGTTTATAGATATGCCATTAAAAAGGCACGTCAATGGGATGTATCGCTTTTTCTATCGCGGAGATGTCCTCAAAGCTCAGTTTAATATTCATGGTTTAATGAGCAAGCACAAAGCGGGGCAATTATCCAGTCTATCTGACTCAGGAATTGATCCTTACCAGATCGATCAGGATATCAAGCGGGTCAATGTATTTATGAAATCGGGATATACCGGCTTTAAAAATCCAAATAACAGTATTGGTTTTATGCTAAGCGGTGGCTGGCATGAGCAGGAAGCTATTTTTGGAGAACAACGCCACTTTGGTATTCAAAAACAGCTTTACGCTAATTTGATCTACGCTACCATCATTGGCAATACAGACAATAGGTTGAATGTCGGGGGTAGTTATTTGCTCGATGACTACGACGAAACGCTTGATGATATGGACCTTAGCAGAAGAGAAAGCGTACCCGGCGTATTTGCCGAGTATACCTTCAACAGGGTAGCACCTCCGGGTGCCGATGCTCAATTCCTGGACCGGTTCAATGTTATAGCAGGCTTGCGGGCAGATTATCACAATCTCTTTGACCTTCTGGTTTCTCCGCGATTGAGTATGAAATATGACTTTTCAAAAGACCTGGTCGCCAGAATTTCTGCAAGCAAAGGCTACCGATATGCTAACATTATTGCTGAAAATTACAACTTCCTCGCTACCAACAGAGCTGTTGTTGTATTGAATGATCTGGAGATGGAAGAAGCCTGGAATTACGGGGCAAATATTACCTGGAAATACCGATTGGGCGTTCGCCCTGCCAGCATCGCACTCGACCTGTACAGAACTGAATTTCAAAATCAGGTAGTTGTTGATATTGAAACAGATTTAGAAAAGATCCTTTTTTATAACCTTGACGGCCGCTCTATTGCCAACAGCTTTATTGCATCTAGTTCTTTCGAGCTGATCGATGGTCTTGATCTGAGAGTAGCTTATAAATGGACAGAAGTACAAGCAGATTTTCTGGGAGAATGGAGAAGGCGACCACTATTAGCCAGACATCGTGGTTTGGTCAGCCTCGACTATGAAACCAAAGACAAAGACTGGCGTTTTAGTACCAATTTCCAAATCGTCGGTACTCAACGTCTACCCGATAACACCGGCGTACCCGAAGAATTGTTAACCGATCATCCCGAGCAATCGCCAAGCTACGGTTTGCTCAGCGCTCAGGTTACCAAGGTCTTCAAAAAGTGGGAGCTCTATGTCGGAGGAGAAAACCTGACCAATTACGTACAAGACAACCCCATTATCGACGCCGCCAATCCAAACAGCCCCTTTTTCAATGGAAGTCAGGTCTACGCACCTACATTTGGAATAAGAGGATATGTAGGTTTGCGGCTTATGATTGATAATTAATTTTTGGGACGTTCGCGGCACAATAAAAAAATGATGTACAAAACGGCACAAGTTGGAACGTCATCGGCACAATCAGAAACAATGTACAAAACGGCGCAAATTGGGGCGCCATCGTCCCATCCAAAAAAATTAATGCTAGTTGGAACGTCATCGGCACAATCAGAAACAATGTACAAAACGGCGCAAATTGGAACGTCATCGTCCCATCCAAAAAAATTAATGCTAGTTGGAACGTCATCGGCACAACTCCAATTCCGGGTGCCTCTGGCACCCATCACACAAATCAAAAAAATAAAACATGAAAAATTTAATCCTTCTTATTTCCATTCTATTCCTCGCAGCCTGTTCATCTACGCAAGATGCTTCAACCAAATTAATGACCAATACCATCAAAACTTCCGCTCAATGCGGAATGTGCAAAGACAAAATAGAAGGGACCTTAGCTAAAGTTGATGGAGTTGAGCAGTATAGACTAGACGTTACCACTCAAAAACTGAAGGTATCTTACAATCCCGACGTAATCACGTTGGATGAAGTTAAGCGTGTTATTACTGGACTGGGCTATGACGCAGACGACAAAACGGGCGACAAAACAGCCTATGAACAATTACCCGCTTGTTGTAAAAAAGATGGTGGTCATCATTAGGTTTTGCAATGAAGAAGGCCTGTTAAAGGCTTTTTTCGATACTAGTTGGGACGTCCTCGTCTCAACCAGAAAACAATACTAGTTGGGACATCATCGGTGCAACCTGAACAATGCACAAAACGGCGCAAGCTGGGACGTCATCGACACAATCAGAAACAATGCACAAAACGGGGCTAGTTGAGACGTCATCGTCCCATCCAAAAAAAATACAATGCTTGTTGGGACGTTCGCGACTC
>CAZHOV010000029.1:3812-40982 GCA_964534315.1 uncultured Saprospiraceae bacterium
CACAAAACGGTGCAAGCTGGGACGTCATCGTCCCATCCAAAAAAAATACAATGCTTGTTGGGACGTTCGCGACTCAATCAGAAACAATGCACAAAATGGTGCTAGTTAGGACGCCTGCTTCACTATCAGAAAACAATGCACAAAACGGTGCAAGCTGGGACGTCATCGTCCCATCCAAAAAAAATACAATGCTAGTTGGGACGTCCTCGTCCCAACTCCAATTCCGGGTGCCTCTGGCACCCACCATCACCACCGCCGCTGCTCCCAGGCCCAGGCCGTCCGCATAATATCATCAATATCATATTGCGGCCCCCAGCCCAGCGTTCGGGAAGCTTTAGTGTAATTGGCATAAATAGCCACCACATCGCCGGGGCGGCGGTTACCAATTTTATATTTTAGCGGCTGCCCTGTCACTTCCATAAATGCATTAACAGCCTCTAAAACAGTTATGCCCTGCCCGATACCCAGGTTAAAGATTTCGTAGTTAGATTCTTGCTTATCTTTTTCTAAATACTGAATCGCCTTCGTATGTGCATTCGCAAGGTCCATAATATGGATATAGTCACGCACACAGCTACCGTCTCGAGTATCATAATCATTGCCAAAAACAGTCATTTCAGGGCGTTTACCGATGGCTGTTTCTGTGATAACCGGAATCAGGTTGCTTGCTTCATTGACCGGAGACTCCCCGATGAGCGCTGATTCATGAGCCCCAGCCGGATTAAAATACCGGAGCAGTACTGCGCGCATATTTGGGTATACCAGCTGAAAATCCCGAATTATTTGTTCGCCCATCTGCTTGGTCCGGCCGTAAGGGCTGGCAGGCTCCGCGAGTGGCGTCTCTTCCGTAACCGGTAGATCATCAGCATTACCATATACCGAGCACGAAGAAGAAAATACCAACTGCTTTATCTTGAATTCAAAAGCACATTCCAATATATTGATCAGGCTGTTCAGGTTGTTCCTGAAATACATCAAGGGGCGCTTCACGGATTCCCCAACACTCTTGTGAGCCGCAAAATGGACAACACCTACAATGTCAGGATTTTCCTGAAAAATAATTCTCGTTTTTTCAATATCGCACAAGTCAATCTGATAGTTCTTTACCGTAATGCCAGTAATCGCCTTAATACCCTCCAAAACTGAGGGCTCCGAATTATTGAAATTATCAACCGAGATCACATCATATCCATGATCAATTAAATCGACGATGGTATGGCTGCCGATATATCCGCAGCCACCGGTAACTAGTACTTTATTCATGTCTTTTCCTTGAAGTTTTCTTTGATAAATCCATTTTTAAGTGGCCAACTGAACATATCCGCTTTGATCACATTTGCCTATTCATCGACAATTATTGCCAAATTGATTTTCAGCCGGTTAGCCTTGAGCGTGCCCCACCTATAGGTGTGGCACATCTATAGGTGTGCCACACCTAATTGGCCACCAACCCAATTTTTTCGCAAAAAATGCCATTTCTATAGTTTACAATGCTAATTTTGCCTCCAAAAATAAGATTTATTCCAATGAATATTAAAATCCTAACCAATTCTGTAATCGAAATTGCTCAAAAAGCCGGCGACATCATCCTTGATATATACCATAACGCTTCTGATATAGAAATCGAGAAAAAAGGCGATGACTCTCCCCTGACCCTGGCCGACTGGAAAGCTAATGCATACATCTGTGAGCAATTAGAACAATTAGACCCTAAATTGCCTATCATTTCTGAAGAAAATAAGACCATCCCCTACGAAGAACGCAAAGATTACGAATATTACTGGCTGGTCGATCCTCTCGATGGAACTAAAGAGTTTATCAAGAGAAACGGAGAATTTACGGTCAATATCGCGCTCATTAAGCGGCATAAACCTGTCATGGGCGTGGTTTATGCTCCAGTGTTGGAAGAAACCTACTGGGGTATTATCGGCGAAGGGGCTTACCTGAAAAAAGACAAGCACACTAAAGCTATTGAAGCCCCCTTCTACAGCAAAGACCAGGTGGGCCTCTATTTCGTTGCCTCCCGTTCGCACCTCAATGAGGAGACGGTAAACTACATTAGCCAATTTAAAGAACCCAACAAGGTGTCCAAAGGCAGCTCGCTCAAATTTTTGATGATTGCCTCCGGAGAAGCCCATATCTACCCGCGTATGGCACCTACCATGGAGTGGGATACCGGTGCTGCACAAGCGGTTCTGGAAGCTGCAGGCGGTAAAGTAGTGCAAGCAGACACTCTACAACCGCTAGCATATAATAAAGAGAATCTACTAAATCCGTTTTTTATCGCCATGGGCAAAGAAGTGTAAATGGAAATCCAACTTTCGGTTGTCATCATTACGTTTAATGAAGAAAAAAATATTGCTCGCTGTATCGACTCGGTGCAGGAGGTAGCAAATGATATCGTAGTCGTCGATTCGTTCTCCACCGATCGAACTAAAGAGATATGCCTCGAGAAAGGTGTCCGGTTTACCGAACATGCCTTTGAAGGTCATGTAGAACAAAAGAATTATGCCATCACCCAAGCTAAATATCCGTACATCCTCTCCCTCGATGCGGATGAAGCCCTCACTCCCGAATTGGAAGCATCTATCAACGAGGCCAAACAAAACTGGAAAGCTGATGGTTATAAAATGAACCGCCTCACCAGTTATTGTGGTAAGTGGATACGACACGGCGACTGGTATCCGGACCGTAAATTGCGGCTGTGGGATAGCCGAAAAGGTAAATGGGGCGGCACCAATCCACATGATAAATTTATGATGGAAGACGGAACTACGATTATGGCCCTAAAAGGTGATCTGCTTCACTATTCCTTTCATTCGATAAGCCAGCATCTCGACCAGATTGATAAATTCTCCGAAATCGGAGCAAAGGAATTATTCAAAAAAGGAAAAAAAGCGACCTTTTTCCATCTATATATTAAGCCGACCCTGAAATTTTTCTTTAGCTACATCATCAAACGAGGCTTTTTAGATGGTTTTTATGGTTATGTGGTTTGTAAAAATTCCGCCCATGCCCGCTTTTTGCGGTATGCCAAACTAAAGGATCTTTATAACCAACAGCAATGAAAATCCTACATATCTCTTCTCCAAAATCCTGGCGCGGAGGCGAGCAGCAACTCGCCTATCTGATCGAAGAGCTGCGCCAACAAGAAGCGGAGCAATTGATCATGTGCCCGGTTGGTTCGGAGATGGAGATGTATTGTAAAAAGCAAGGCTATCCATATATCACCTACCACAAACGCTTTTCGGTCAATCCGCTGGTAGCAATTAAAATAAAACGTATTTGCCGACAGCATTCCATAGACCTCATCCACACACACGACAGCCACAGCCATACGTTTGCCTGCCTGGCCGCCCTTTTGGGTAATAAACCGCCGATTATTGTGAGCCGAAGAGTAGATTTTCCGATTAAAAACACCCGGCTTTCCCACTGGAAGTACAACCACCCAAACGTAGCCCGCATACTTTGTGTTTCTAAATTCATTAAAGCGCTGATAACCCCCGCTATCAATGCTCCCGAGAAGATTGAAGTCGTTTATAGCGGGGTGAACCTTAGTCGCTTCCCATATCAGGCAAGTGGCCTACTTAGAAAGGCATATAACATCCCCTCTGACCAACTGATCATTGCTAATGTAGCGGCTATTGCACCACATAAAGATTACTTCACCTTTGTTGATACGGTGGCAGTTTTGGTAAAAGCGAACATTCCAGCACAGTTTTTGATTATAGGAGGAGACGGAGGGGAAGAGGTAGCCATTAGAGCATATATAAAACAAAAAAAACTGACTAAACATATCACGTTCACCGGTTTCCGAAACGACATCCCTAAAATATTGCCGGAAATTGATATCTTGCTATTTACCAGCAAAACGGAAGGCCTGGGTACGACGGTTTTAGACGCCTTCACCTGCAACGTGCCCGTCGTAGCAACCCAGGCAGGCGGCATCCCCGAAATGGTCATCCATGAAAAAACGGGCTTGATGGCGAACGTGAAAGCCCCAAATGAATTGGCACAAAACGTAATTCAGCTCATTAATAACAGTACTTTAAGAAATAAATTGGTCAATTCCGCGTATGAGAAGTTAAACGAATTTAAAAAAGAAACAACGGCATTACAAACGCTGAAGATCTACAAAGAAATTTTAAAGAATGAACCCAAGACAACATACCCATCAACTGATTAACGCCTGCTTATTGCTCATTATAGCATTCGCTTTCTCCAAATGCAACAATTCTACAAAACCTCTCACCGAAAAACCGGCTCCCAAACCAACGCCTGTCATAGGCGTCCACTTCGAAAAAGGAGAAATGCTCCAACCTATTCTGGAAAAGGCAGAAAAAGAAAATAAACTGGTGTTTGTCGATTTCTACACCTCTTGGTGTCTACCCTGCAAACTGATGGATGAGGAAGTATTCCCCAACAAAAACACCGGTGAATTTATGAACGAGCGCTTTATCAATTTTAAAGTTGATGCAGAAAAAGGCAATGGCCCCAATCTGGCTTTTATCTTTCAGGTAAAACAGTATCCCACCCTCCTTTTCCTCGACCCTAAGGGCCGTGTTTTGGAACGCAAAGTGGGGGCCGCTTTTAATGATGAATTACAAAAAATGGGCCTCCGGGCTATCCAAACGTTTGAGCAGGATTCAACGGTCAATCGGTAAGTCCTCCGGTTTCGGGGCAGAGTCCACTCACGTCTGGTCTTCCGGTCCTCACTCTTCCTCCGAAAAAAAGTCCCTCAGTTTCTTCACCACGCCCTTCCCTACAACTTCTGCTAACGCCTCATTCGTAGCTGATTTGATCTGCTTAACGGATTTAAACTCACGGAGCAGCTTCTCGGCTGTTTTTTCTCCGATGCCCTGAATATCTGTTAATTGAGTAGTCGTAAAATTTCGGGAGCGCTGGTTACGATGAAACGTAATAGCAAACCGGTGGGCCTCGTTTCGAGCTTGTTGGATGAGCTTGAGCGACTCAGACTTTTTGTTGATGTAAATGGGAATAGGATCATTGGGGAAAAAGATCTCTTCCAATCGCTTGGCAATGCCAATCAGAGTAATCTTTTCTTCCAGACCGAGGTCTTTTATAATTTTGTAGGCTGAACTCAACTGCCCTTTTCCGCCATCAATGATAACGAGCTGCGGCAAGGGCTGCTCCTCCGCTTTTAAGCGGGTATACCGCCGACGAACCACCTCTTCCATGGATGCAAAGTCGTTAGGGCCTTCTACCGTCTTAATATTATAATGACGGTAATCCTTTTTGGAAGGTTTGGCATTTTTAAAAACCACACAGGAAGATACGGGAAATGATCCCTGAAGGTTGGAATTATCGAAGCACTCGATATGAATGGGAAGTTGATCCATTTGTAAATCTGATTGCATCGTACGCAGGATACGCTCTGCAGAAGTCTGCTTGTTCTTCCGATTCATTTCTTCCTTCTGCTTTTGAAGCAGGAAGTATTTAACGTTTTTCTCCGAAAGGTCCAGCAATTTTCGCTTATCGCCTATTTTAGGAAGCGTTATATTAAGATTATCTTGAGGTAGCTCTACTTCAAAAGGCAGGATAATCTCATCAGCAATACTGTTGAATCGCTCCCTCAGTTCGGGAATCACATACCCCAGCAGATCGGCCTCGTCATCATCAAGGTTTTTCGTCATCTCCTGAGTATAAGTGTTGATTATCGCTCCGTTGACCACCTTCAAGTAATTAACATAGGCATTCTTCTCATCTGACGCAATGGAAAAAACATCCACATCACGAATGGTCGTACTCACTACCGTCGACTTACTCTGGTAGTCTTCAAAAGCTTCCAGTTTTTCTTTAATCCGTTGAGCCTTTTCGAACTCCAGGTTTTCGGCGTGTTGTTGCATGAGTTGTTTAAAATGCGACTTTACCGGACCGAAATTCCCCCTCAATATATTTTTTATTTGACTGATCTTCTCATTGTATTCCTCTTCCCCTTCCAGTCCTTCACATGCTCCCAGACAGTTTTTAATATGATACTCCAAACATACCTTAAATTTTCCTTTAGCAATGTTTTCTTCAGATAAGTTGTACTTACAGGTACGAAGAGGGAATAGCGTTTTTATCAATTCCAGGATGATCTTCAGCCTCGATTTGGAGGTGTAGGGCCCGAAATAGGTAGAACCATCTTTAAACACTCTTCGGGTGATAAAGACTCTTGGAAAACGCTCCTTTTTCACACAAATGTAAGAATACGACTTTCCATCTTTCAACTGCACATTATAACGCGGTTGAAACCGTTTAATCAATGTATTTTCGAGCAAAAGCGCGTCCGCCTCCGTTTCCACGATGGTAAAATCCAACCGATAGGCATTTTTGACCATCGTTCGGGTTTTATTGGCTTGATGCTTGCGGTCACCAAAATAGGAAGTCACCCGGTTTTTCAAGTTTTTAGCTTTTCCGACATAGATAATCGTCTCGTCTTTGTCTAAAAACTTGTAAACGCCTGGTTGTTTTGGCAGTGTTGGTGCTATATCTTTAAAATCGTCAGTCGTCATCGTCGTTTAGCTGTCAATTCGCAGACTACTTATTACAACAAATTTTAACATTAATAAATATAGATAAGTTTTAGACAATTAGTAATGAATAAGGAGTAATTATAAATAAGGGAGTAGTAGGGGAAATGAAAAGCAACTACAAAATCTTCAACCTTTATCGACCATCTGAATAAATGAGTAATTGATTATTCCACTACATGGCTACCTGCCGACCTTCCTCTCAATTCCTCGCTATTGATTACTCATTATTAATTGAATATTATTAAGACCAGCAAATTTTCGCTATTTTTGTACACCTTTTTTGAGGAGGGTGGAAATTTTTGTGATTTTTTTAGAAAAATGAAGAGATGGACCTAAAAGAGCAGATCAACAAAGAAAAGCTACCTCAGCACGTTGCTATCATCATGGATGGAAATGGTCGTTGGGCAAAAAAACACGGGAAGCCTCGTATTTTTGGTCATCGCAATGGCGTCAAAGCCGTTAGGGAAACAACAGAGGCTGCGGCAGAAATTGGCATCCAATACCTGACTCTTTATGCTTTTTCTACAGAAAACTGGAAACGCCCCAGGTTAGAAATTAACGCATTGATGCAACTTTTGGTAGAAACCCTTCACAAGGAGATCAAAACCCTGAATAAAAATAATATCAAACTTAAAGCCATAGGAGATATTTCCAGATTGCCCGGCAAAACGTACAAGGCCCTACTCGAAGGTATCGAAAATACAAAAAATAATTCCCATATGACCCTCACGCTCGCTTTGAACTACAGCGGTAAATGGGAAATTTTAGAGGCAGTGAAAAAGCTGGGCAAAGATATCCAGTCTGGCCGGCTAAATCCTGAAGAAATTAATGAATCTAAATTTACGGATGCCCTGGCTACCAGCGGTACACCCGACCCTGAACTCTTAATCCGGACAAGCGGGGAGTCTAGAATCTCTAATTTTCTGCTCTGGCAGATCGCTTATGCAGAACTACTCTTTACACCCGTCTTCTGGCCTGAGTTTAGAAAAGAACATTTTTTTCAATCCATTATCGATTTCCAAAACAGAGAACGACGTTTTGGAAAAATTAGCGAACAATTAGTTTCTTAATATACAACCCTGGAACCGAAACTGAACTCTTTTGAGCGTCATATATTTTTCGAATCAAGGTGGTAAATTCACGAGGTATAGAATGAAATTCAGAACTACACTTTTAATTATAATCTTTTTATCTTCTTACTCATTTCTCGCACTTAGTCAAACCGAAACGGATACCGTTCCTCCCGTCTATGATTATTCCGTCACTAAAGAATATGAAATCGGAGGCCTCGAGATCGTCGGCGCTAACTACAGCGATGAAAACGCAATCAAAACCTATTCCGGACTTCGAGTTGGCGATAAGATCACCATTCCTGGTCAGGAAATTCCCGCCGCCCTTAAAGCGCTTTGGGGATTGCGCCTGTTTACCGATGTCCAAATCATCCAACAAAAAACAATCGGGGATATTATCTTTTTGGAGATCCGAGTGGAAGAGCGACCGCGATTGGTTCGTCACTTCTATGAAGGGGTTAAAAAAAGCCTACACGACGACCTCAACGAAGATGTAAACAGGTTTTTACTTAAAGGAGGGATTGTAACCGAGAATATCAAAGTCAATGCCGCTAATGCCATTAAAGATTTCTTCAGAGGCAAAGGTTACCTGGATGTTGAAGTGAATGTAGAAGAAATTCCTGAAGAAGTGATCAAAAACGGAGTGCGTTTGAAGTTTGAGGTTGATAAGAATGAGAGGGTAAAAGTAAAAGATATCATCTTCGAAGGTAATGAAGAATTTCCGGATGGAAAACTCCGGAAAAAAATGAAAAATACTAAACGGAAACGGAAGATCTTTTCCAAATCACGTCTTATCACGCCGGACTACGAAGAAGATAAAAGGAGCTTAGTAGCTTTTTACAACAATAAAGGATTTAGAGACGCCCGAATTCTGGAAGACAGCATTTGGAGAGGAGAGGATGGTGATCTTCTAATAAAATTAGACATAAAGGAAGGAAACCAGTATTACTTTAGGAATATTTCATGGAAGGGAAATTCTATTTATAGCGATAAAATACTCAATCGAGTGCTCGGGATAAAAAAGGGTGATATTTATAGTTCTGAATTGCTTGAAACCCAACTCCGCTTTAGTATGGATGGTGGCGACGTGAGTACTTTATATATGGACGACGGGTATCTGTTCTTTAATGTAGACCCTGTTGAAATAGCCGTTGCCGAGGATTCTATAGATCTGGAGATCAGAATATTCGAAGGACCGCAAGCGACCATAGACCGTGTTATCATTACCGGAAACGACCGTACGCACGAACACGTCATCAGAAGGGAACTCCGTACCCGACCGGGAGAAAAATTCAGCCGTTCTCAAATTATCCGCTCACAGCGCGAAATTATCAACCTCGGCTACTTTAACCCCGAATCGCTTGGCATCAATACCCCTGTCAATCAACAACGCGGAACAGTAGACATTGAATATGTAGTAGAAGAAAAACCCGCTGACCAACTAGAACTTTCCGCTGGTTGGGGTGGCCGTGGCCGTGGAGTGATCGGTACGCTCGGGCTCTCTTTCAATAATTTCTCCATACGAAATATCTTTAATAAAGAAGCCTGGAGCCCACTGCCTCAGGGTGATGGTCAACGGCTTTCTCTTCGAGCCCAAACCAACGGAAGGTTCTTCCAATCCTACAACATGTCCTTTACCGAGCCCTGGCTGGGAGGTAAAAAACCCACCAGCTTTACGGTCGCTGGGTTTTATTCGAGATTCACCAATGGACTTAGCAGGGAAGAATCTAATTTCCGGAAACTGGGAATCGCAGGGTTCTCGCTAGGTATTGGTACCAGATTGAAGTTTCCTGATGACAACTTTGTCTCTAATACCACACTAAGTGTTCAAAATATAGCCCTCAGAAACTGGGCTACAGGCGGATTCTTTACGGAAGACGGACTACCTGTGACGCAAGGCGAATACAATAATATCAGCATTAGGCAAACCATTGCCAGAAATACGGTAGTAGATCCAATTTTCCCGAAACGGGGATCGCTTGTTTCACTTACCGTGCAACTTACACCGCCCTATTCGCTGTTCCGTGGCGACCAAAACTATGATGACCTTACCGCCCAAGAGCGATTCCGATGGTTGGAATACCACAAATGGCGGTTTGATGTTGATTGGTACAAACAGATCGTAGGTAACCTCGTTCTTAAAATATCCGGTAGGATCGGTATCCTCGGGGCTTACAATGAGTCAATAGGCCTTTCCCCATTCGAACAGTTCCAACTTGGTGGAGACGGACTGTCTAACCAGCAAGTGGGACTAACAGGATTAGATATCATCTCCCTGCGTGGGTACGATGTCGATGAGATCAACCGGGGAGCGGCAGCACCTGTATTTGACAAATTTACAGTAGAACTCCGCTACCCGCTTTCCCTTAACCCCAGCGCTACGATTTATGTGCTGGCATTTGGTCAGGGTGGTAATGCATGGAATAATCTAAGCGATTTTAACCCATTCGACGTGCAACGATCAGCGGGTATGGGTGTGCGTGTATTCTTACCAATGTTCGGTATTCTCGGTTTCGATTATGGTATCGGATTTGACAAGACCAACGTGCCGGAAAATGCAACGTGGACAGATTACGGAAGATTTAATATCATCCTCGGATTCGAACCGGAATAAAATGGAAGGGTCCCTATTTAAATAAGAAATTCCCCAGGGCTGGTTCAACTACTTTTGAGCCAGCCCCTTCCTAAAAAACTCATAAAAAAACCAAAAAATAAAACACCTCGCTGGGTTTCCAGCATGCTTTCCGTAAAAAAGGATAATATAAAAATGATGGAAAGAATAGTGGTGAGGTAATATGAGGACCGATCCTTGCTAAAAGGATAATAAAATAATATCACCAATAAACAAAAGAGCGCTGGTATGCCCCCGGATAATAGCGTTTGTAAATATTGATTGTGGGCATTCAAATGCTTTTTCAGTGCCTCTTCATTTCTTCGATTCTCATAACGTTTATCCAAAACCGTTTGCACATCTCCAATTCCATATCCTGCCAGAGGTTGCTCTTTCGCTAACCCTAACGCATCTTTCCAGATGAGTGCTCTGATATTATTATTTTTTGAAGTACCTGACAGGTTCGCCTCGACTATCTTGCCGACAGAAACAATTCGCTTTCGAGTGGTCGGTAGTAAGATAATCAATCCGGAAATTAAAACGCCCGCTCCAACCAAATACCAAATACGTTCGCGGAATACCTGCTTTTCCTTCCAATAACTCATCATCATTAAAGGAAACAAGAGGATAAAAATAATCAATTGCATTCTGGAGCTTAGCAATAGGATAAGCATTCCAAAAAATATCATAGCTGTGAGTAAGACCTTTTTGGAAAGCCACTCTGGAATATCATCTATCTTATTTGACCGTACAGACCAAAGACAGAAAAAGGAAAATAAGGAATAAAGCGCAAAGTAGGCGGGATGAAAAGTAAGAAAGCTACCTAGATCTTGGTAAAAGAATAGGTTTTTTCCCGTATTCAAGAACCCATACGCCGCTCCCCCTACACTTATCAACCCTGCTACTAAACAACCAGTAACAAAGGCGAGTAAAACTGAATTATACTTCTTTGAGGACTCAGCCGGGGCCGTAAACAAAATGATCGGCATTAACAGAAGAGATAACTTGGTTTCCAACTTGCTGCCTGCGGTTTGGAAGTCGTCAGTATAAAGAAGACTGATCACCTGCGTCAGGTATAAGCCCACCATAGCTAAGGCCAACGGATGCGCCAGCCTTTTGAGGTTTATTTTGAAAAAACCTCCAACTAACCAATTGACCAGAACGATTATAGCCAGCAGGCTGGCCAAACGGGGGCTTAATGGCAAAATAAAAGCAAAGCCGCCAAGCAGAACAACATGTACATCCAGAAAGCGATACGGAGGCACCTTCATGTGTTCATTACTAAAGGTCTAGCGTCTGCTTGATCTCGACAATTTCGTAGCCCTCGATATTATCGCCTACCTTAATGTCATTAAAGTTCTTGACAGCAACACCACATTCCATGCCGGCTTTCACCTCTTTGGCATCGTCTTTAAACCGTTTTAAAGAAGATAATTCGCCGACGACATTCTCCTTCGTAGGGTAGATTACAATTCCATTTCGAATAACCCGTATTTTGGTAGAACGAGCAATCTTCCCTTCTTGCACATAGCAACCTGCCACTGTTCCGACCTTACTGATTTTGTAAACTTCCCGAACTTCCAACTGACAGACAATATTCTCTTCTTTTGTAGGCTCAAGCATCCCTTCGATAGCTGCTTTAACCTCGTCAATAGCTTCGTAGATAATGGAGTACGTCTTTATCTGGACCCCTTCTCGCTCAGCAAGTTTGCGCGCATTGAGAGACGGGCGTACCTGGAAACCAATAATAATGGCGTCGGAGGCAGAAGCTAGGAGCACATCCGATTCAATGATCTGCCCTACTGCTTTGTGAATAACATTCACCTGAACGGTCTCTTGAGATAATTTGATTAACGAATCGGATAGGGCTTCGATCGATCCATCCACGTCCCCTTTAACGATCAGGTTTAATTCTTTAAAGGCTCCTAGCGCGAGTCGTCTTCCGATTTCATCAAGACTAATTCGCTTATTAGCTCTGTTGCTTTGTTCCCGGGCAATTTGAGCGCGTTTAGAGGCGATCTGCCGAGCTTCCGGCTCGTTTTCTGTTTCCTTGAATTTCTCTCCGGCTTGAGGAGCTCCCCCAAGGCCAAGTACCAATACAGGTGTTGATGGGCCGACACTTTCCACACGATTGCCTCGTTCGTTAAACATCGCTTTGATCTTACCGGAGTATTCGCCGGCAACGATAGAATCCCCGATATCAAGCGTTCCGTTTTGGACCAACATTTTGGTTACATAACCTCGCCCTTTATCCAGCGATGCTTCCAGCACCGTACCGATAGCCATACGTTCAGGATTGGCCTTTAACTCAAGCAGTTCAGCTTCAAGCAAGATCTTTTCTAAAAGTTGGTCTATATTGGTACCGCTCTTGGCTGAAATATCTTGCGACTGGTACTTACCGCCCCACTCTTCTACGAGCAAGTTCATATTAGCCAACTCCTGCTTAATCCTTTCGGGTTCGGCATCTGGCTTATCTATTTTATTGATCGCAAAGACAATGGGAACGCCAGCAGCCTGGGCGTGGCTAATAGCCTCCTTGGTTTGAGGCATGATTCTGTCATCGGCAGCGATGATAATAACGGCAACGTCGGTCACTTTGGCTCCTCTGGCACGCATGGCAGTAAAGGCTTCGTGACCAGGCGTATCCAGGAAGGTAATTCTTCGGTCATCCTCACCTACTTTCACTTCGTAGGCTCCGATGTGCTGGGTAATACCTCCGGCCTCCCCTTGCACCACGTTAGCAGTACGAATATAGTCCAGCAAAGAAGTTTTACCGTGGTCAACGTGCCCCATCACGGTAACGATCGGAGACCGAGGAATAGCATCTTCATCGTCTTCTTCGATGATAAACTCATCAGCGCTACTTTCCTCCGCGGTAATAAATTCAACTTCGTGGCCATACTCTTCTGCCACAAGTTCTATAATTTCGGCATCCAATCGTTGGTTGATCGACACAATGACACCGAGATTCATACAGGTGGTAATAACCTCTGTAACACCAACATTCATTAGGCTCGCCAATTCAGAGACCGTCACAAACTCGGTGAGCTGCAGCTTATCGCTTTCCGCCTCTTGTTGACGTTGTTCTTGCTTTTCACGCAACCGCTCGCGCGTTTCTCTTCGAATACGCTGCCGCTTTTTCTTTCCGCCCTTTGACATGCGGGCCATTGTGGCCTTAATTTGTTCTTCAATCTCTTTTTTAGAAACTTCTTTTACCTCATCTTTTTTGCGTCTACTACGGTTTCTCGAAGAGCCTGAAGAATCCCTGCCTCCTCTAATGGTCGTCCGGGTAATCTTCTTGCGCTTTCTTTTTCGTTTCTTTCTTGGATCATCTGAAGAAGTCTGGGCCCCTTCCTGTTTTTTATCTCCTGAAGAACCAGCTTCCGAGGCATCACCACTCTTCCCTTTTCGGTCTGTGCGTTGCTTAGACGATTTGGAAGGCTGATCTTTGGGCGAATCTTTTTTCTTTTTCTTCTTCTTTTTACTCAGTTTATCGGTGTCGATTTTCCCTAGAATCTTCAACCCTTTCAATTGAGGCGTTTTAGCCCGGATCAATTCATCTTCATCGCCTTTACCCTCTTCACTTTTTCCTTCAGAGGTAACCTCCTCTTCTTTTTGTTTAGAAGCTGGTGCTTTTGTTTTTCTTTTGGAGCCAGACTTTTCTTCGCTAACCTCCTTGTCAGATTGAGCCTCCCCATCCTGAGAAGTTGATGCTTTCTTCGGAGAATCTACTTTCTTGGGTTTTGACTCTTCCTCAGACTGATTTTCAGTTGTAGGAGTAATTGGTTTTTCCTGTTGATCCTTATCAACTACCTTTTCTTCCTGAACAGGCTTTTCTTTCTTGCTTTTTTCCGGATCAGGCTTAGATTTGGGAGATTTTTTTGTAGCTGGTTTATCCTTAGATACAGACTCCTCTTTCAATTCGGCAGGTTGCGACTCTTCTTTGGAAGCAGGTGTAGTTTGTTGTTTTTCTTTCTTTTCTTCAGGGGGTACTTCTTTTTTGGGAGGCGTTTTTTTATTTTTATTGTCCAGGTCAATCTTCCCTTTTATCTTAAGTTGGACTTTTGGAGATTCCTCTTTTGGCGTTTCTTCCTTAGGAACTTCCTTTTTTGGTGGCTCTTTTTCTGTTTTAGGTGGTTCTTTTTGGACAGGTTCTTCCTTTTTCGGAGCTTCCTTCTTTTCAGGAATAGACTCTGGAGATTCTACGATTGTCGTTGGAGGTGTGGAAGAACCTTCTTTTTTAGTCGTAGGCCGATTACCTATTACAAGCTGATCTGCTTGTTCCTTAATAGCTATCGATTTGGAAAATTCCTTCAGCAGCTCTGAGTACATCTCTTCAGATACTTTTGCCGTAGGTTTGTTTTCAATTTCAAACCCACTATTAACGAGATGTTCCACAATAGTGGCTGTCCCTACATTTAATTCTTTTGCTATCTTGACTAAACGCTTTGCCATTCAGTATTTTTTTCTTACTGATCTTTTTTTATGAATGATAGACAAAAGCTTCAACACTTATTATTTATACATAAATATTAAATTTTATTTTAATAAAAAGCTTTTTGTCTACAACTAAAAAAGTTGTGAATAAATTGAATTAATTCCTAGTCTGTGTTGCAAAGGTAATGCTTTGTTGATATTTTTATGCAATACAGTAAAGATTTGCCTAAGCAATACCAACAAATGTAACTGTCTTGCGCACTTTTCAACGCCGCGTATTTGCAACTTTGCTAACTACTAATATAACATTTTGCTATAATAAATCAACCCGCAGCACCGAAAAATCGGATTTTGAGCGCTGTTAGCATCTGGAATTTGGAAAATAGGTTGCTTACGGAGGTTAATTTGAGTTATTTATGGTTAATCCTGATTATACTAACTAAAACAAACGGAAAAGAATTCCATTCTATTCCGGACAATCGGATTATATTTCTTCTTCCTCTTCTTCAAATTCCGCTTCTAATATCTTTCGCACATCGAGGATCGTTTCTTCTTCCAGGTCAGTCCTTCTTAAAAGTTCTGATACATCAAGTTCTAATACACTTCTAGCCGTATCACAACCAATGCCCTTAAACTCATCGATGATCCAACCATCAATCTCATCTGCAAATTCTTCCAGATCAATATCTTCTACTTCAATTTCATTAGATACCCGGAAAACATCAATCTCAAAACCAGTAAGTTTACTGGCCAGCTTAATATTCGTCCCTCCCTTACCGATGGCAAGGCTTACCTGATCAGGATCCAAATAGACTGCTGCTCTCATATTATCCGTGTCTAACTCAATGCTGGAAACTTTAGCAGGAGTTAACGAACGGCGTATGTAAAGGGATTGATTATTTGTAAAATTAATAATATCGATGTTCTCATTTCTCAACTCCCTAACAATACCATGAATCCTAGAGCCTTTCATACCTACGCAAGCTCCTACAGGATCGATACGGTCGTCATAGGACTCAACGGCAACTTTTGCCCGCTCTCCGGGTATCCGTACAATATTCCTCACTGTGATCAACCCGTCTTCAATCTCCGGAACTTCCTGCTCCAGCAGCTTTTCCAAAAAGATATTCGCTGTTCTGGAGACAATGACTACCGGATTATTGTTTTTCATCTCGACGCTGCGAATAACGCCCTTAACCATATCTCCCTTCCTGAAGTAATCGCCTTTGATCATATCATTTCGGGGCATCACGAGTTCGTTGTTAGTGGCGTCATCAATGATAAGAATTTCCCGCTTGAGAATTTGATGGACTTCGCCTATAACAATTTCACCTACCCGCTCAGAGTAACGTTTGTAAATTTCATCTTTTTCAAGTTCCATGATCCGGGAGATTAAGGTCTGCCGGGCTGCCATGATCGCTCTTCTTCCGAAATCTTCCAAATGCAACTGCTCATAACATTCTTCTCCAATTTCATAGTCTTCCTCGATTGACATCGCCTCGGAAATGGAAATCTGACTGCGATCATCCATGACCTCCCCATCGGGAACAATCTCCCGCACTCTCCATAATTCAAGGTCTCCTTTAGTGGTATTTACAATAACATCAAAGTTTTCGTCAGAACCGAACTTCTTCCGGATAAGCGTCCGGAATACATCCTCAAGTACCCTAACCATTGTTGGGCGATCGATATTTTTACCCTCTTTAAACTGAGAAAAAGTATCTACAAGATTCATAAGCTATAAATTAAAGCCTTCGGAAAACTGTCGTTTATTCAATTGATTCCCTAAAGACCAAATCATTTAAATGAAGGTTTTACAACCGTTTTTTTAATGTGTTTAAATGGAATTTCTACCTCTACAATCTTCGCCTTTTTACGTTTCTCCTTTTCTTTACTTTCCAATATAATAAGATCTTCTTTTACATTCAATAAAATACCCTTTTTTACTTCGCCGTCCTCCATCGTGATCTCCACTTTTCGTCCTACATTTTTTTTGTACTGCCTCAAAAACTTTAGCGGACGGTTAATTCCGGGTGAAGAAACCTCTAACACATATTTTTCACCCAACCAGTTGCTTGCCTCAATTTTTTCTTCCAGAAAACGACTGATTTTTCTGCACTTATCGAAGGTAACCCCCGAATCCGAATCGAGATAAACCACTAGTTTGTCGTTCGCACTTAACTGAATATCAATTATAAAACAATCGGAAAATTCTTGTTCGGTAAACTTTTGCTGTAGTAAGTCTTCTATCTTATGCTCTATCACTGGAAATGGTTCAATAAACAAAAAGAGGGAACAAAATGCTCCCTCCTTTATTCTTTTCTGGTGCAAATGTATAATATTTTTAACAATTAGTCAAGTGCTGTTTTTATAGCTGCTTTTCTACTGCCTCTAAGTCCTCCTCGTTAACCTGACCAAACCATTGGCCAAGCTGCTTTCTGGCTTTCCCCCGAACTTCTTCATTTACATACGCAGCTATGGTCACCAATCCAAAACTCAAAATTCCTATATCATCCGTATACCCTATAATGGGAGTCAAATCGGGAATCCCGTCTATAGGCGCTATCAAATAACCTAAAGCCCCCAATATAATATGCTTCGCCCATGCTGGAGTCTCCTTGCGCTGAAAAGCATAATACATCAATAAAGCCGAATAAATGGTCTTCGTACCAATCTGCTTTCCGTACCGCTTGATCTTTCTCCAAAGCTTATTTTTATCGACGATTTGATTTTCTTTTTGTTGCTTCATGTTTTTATTCTTAATCGTCATAATAACGCTATTAACTCCCGAAGTGTTCCAATAGTTCTATTGACACCCACCAAAACAAGTAGGTTGCTCATCTAAATAAATAACATTCAATCATTCCTAACCACAAATTTATTACCTATGAAAGATAAAAAAACCCGATTTAGGGGAGCTGCTCCAAATGCAGGCATCTAACTAAAGCCTTAAGCAAAATGCATTTGCCGCTCTTCCCGGTCCCACAACCGGTTCTCTAAAAACTCAAAGCGATACCCCAGGCCACTAAAGTGTTCCAACACGGCAGGTAAGGCATATTGGAGATTTTTCCAGGCTTTTAGACTGTCGTGAAAAACAATGATAGATCCAGGCGTGGCATTTTGGATGACGTTCTGGGCACACTGACGACCGTCTAACCGATAGTCAAAGTCTCCGCTAAGCACATCCCACAAGACAATTCGGTAATCTTTCTGCAAAAACTGTGATTGCTTACGACATAATCGACCATAAGGAGGTCTGAACAAATTAGAGGAAACTACCTTTTTACAGGCATCCACGTTTTGGAGATAAGGAAAGATGCCCGTTTGCCAACCATTCAAATGATTGAACGTGTGATTACCTACAGTATGCCCAGCCTCTAATACCTGGCGATAAATCAATGGGTTCCGCTTCACATTATCCCCTACGCAAAAAAAGGTACCCTTAGCATTGTATTTTTCCAATTGCTCCAACACCCATGGCGTAACCTTGGGTATCGGACCATCATCAAAACTTAAATACAATACCCGCTCATTCGTTGGAATGCGCCACAAATAAGCGGGAAAAATACGTTGAAAGATATGTGGTGTCCTGATCAGGTACATTCAATAAAATTTTCTTTACAAAAATTATTTTCTAAAAATTGCAAATCAGTATTTGGGAAAAAAGATGATGGTATTAAAGGTTAACAAAAATCAAAAAAGGAAAATCGGAGCCAGTCACTTGGTTGTACAGATATACATATAACGCGTAATAAACTAATTTCAATAAGAATTGAGGGGAAAAGAACCGAATTTTTAACTTTGTGACAAGTTGACCTTATGTTAAAAGAAACGAAACTTTAGCTGGTTTGCTGCTTGCAACTTAACTAATAGTCACTCTTTTTGTTTAAATTTTTATTCAGTCAGTAGTAAGTTTTTTATTCAGACCAATTTTGTCATTTTATTATTAATAACGAATATTCATGCAATCTTTTCGAGTACGATTTGCTCCAAGCCCCACCGGAGCGCTACATATTGGAGGGGTAAGAACAGCTCTTTATAACTATTTGCTAGCCAAAAGAAACAACGGTTCATTCATCCTCAGAATTGAAGATACTGACCAAACCCGTTATGTAAAAGGAGCCGAAGCCTACATATTGGAAGCGCTGCAATGGCTGGGCATCACCCCTGATGAAGGTCCTGAAAGCGGCGGAAACTTCGGGCCCTACCGCCAATCTGAACGAAGGGATATTTACCAAAAATATGCTAAAGAACTCGTCGAAAAAGGCCATGCCTACTACGCTTTCGATACGCCCGAAGAACTAACCGCCCGAAGAGAAGCTGAAAAAGCCAAAGGAAATCACACCTTTAAATATGATCAGTCGGTTCGTATGGAACTGCGCAATAGTCTGACCTTATCCGAAGCCGAAGTTGAAAAAACGATTGCTGAAGGCACTCCCTATACCATCAGATTGAAAATACCGGAAAATCAAGAGATCATCGTTAATGACCTTATCCGCGGAGAAGTACATTTTCAAAGCAATGAACTGGATGATAAAGTCATCCTCAAAGCCGATGGTATGCCGACTTACCACCTGGCCAACATTGTTGACGATCACCTTATGGAAATCTCTCATGTAGTAAGAGGCGAGGAATGGCTGCCCAGCACCGCCCACCACGTTTTAATGTATCAATTTTTTGGTTGGAAAGATTCCATGCCCCAGTTTGCCCACCTCCCATTAATCCTCAAACCCAACGGAAAGGGCAAGTTGAGTAAACGAGACGGCGCCAAACTTGGAATCCCCGTATTTCCACTTTCCTGGACAGGTGAAACTCCCGAAGATTCTTTCATCGGTTTTCGTGAATTTGGATTCGACCCGGCAGCAGTGATCAACTTCCTGGCCTTTTTGGGCTGGAATCCCGGCACCGAACAAGAGATCTTTTCACTCAGTGAGCTTGAAGAAGCCTTTTCAATCGATAAGATCGGTAAATCAGGAGCCCGATTCGATTTTGATAAAGCTAAATGGTATAATGAACAATATATCCATGCTACTCCGAATGCCGATTTGGTCAAAACTGTCCGCCCTATTATTGAAGCTAAAGGCCACCAGCCAACAGATGCCTACTTGGAAACTTTCTGCGAATTGCTTAAACAGCGCGTAACATTTTTTCCGGAGTTCTGGGAAAAAGGCTATTACTTCTTTGAAGAAGTTAAAGAATACGACCAAAAAATTATCCGAAAAAAATGGAAGGATGAGCGAATCCCGGCACTCCAGGAATTGACCCGGCAGATACACCAAGCAGAAGCGTTTACCGCTAATGAACTGGAAACGCTAGTGAAGGGTTTTATTGGTGATAATAATCTTAAATTTGGCGAAGTTTTTCCATTTTTGAGAATTGCACTCAGCGGAACCACTAAAGGGCCGGACCTCTTCCAAATGATGGCACTACTCGGTAGAGATGTCGTCCATAAGCGTTTAAGTGAAAGTTGGAGTAAAATTTCAGTAATTGCTAAAGAAAATGGTTAACTTTAAAATCAATCACAAAAGAATTAAGTTAAAATGCCTAAAAAAAAGCCTAAAAAAGGAAAACCCGAAGTTCATGACGAATTAAAAGGTTTCGATATTAAAATAAATGAGTTCGGAGAAATAATTTCCAACCGGAATGTCGATGATATCAATAGATTTTTGAATGAAAATGTAGAAGATAAAAAACTAAAAGATAGAGAAGATACAAAAGAAGAGGAGGAGGAATAACTTATTCTTCCTCACTCCAAAACCGATTTTTACGACCTACTACCCACCTACAATGAATCGACTGGCGTCACCTATCCAACCTTGGCATAGATATTGTAACTTGTATCCCTGTTTATATAGTAATTCCTCTTAATACGAAACTGGCCGTTATTTTTTCACCTGCTTTTTTTAAGCTACTTTTTTTCACGAAACGAAACTATTCGGGAATGCAAAACTGGCTACACTCAACCAATTCAATACAATTCTTTTTACTCTGGACCTGCTTTCTATTTGCGGCTCACACCACTCAAGCCCAAATAAAGTTTAATTACCTCGGCCCGGATACGATCTTCGTAGATTCTTCCTGCACGGGCGTCCTCGATTGGGGCCATCCCGCCAACCCTGTAGTAACCTGCACGCTTTCCGGATGCGCCGTCACCTCTGTCCAATTCGGTATCGATGACGGCTGGAATATTGGCGACACTATCCCGCTGGGAACTACAGTATCAATTAATTACCAGGTTATGACCAACACCGGCTTGGAACTAGACACTACCGTCAATATCTTTTTTGGCGATTCCATCCCCCCTACATTCGATAGCCTGACCTTACCCCAAAGCATTTCCGTCAACTGCTTTTCAGATATTCCCCCGCCTCCTCAACTTTCTACGATTACAGCCACAGACCCCTGCTCAAGTATCGGCTCCCCGACTGCTCCGTTGACCATCACTTATGAAGGCCCCTCACCCATTCCGGATACCTGCGCCGGCGGAACATTTACCCGCACCTGGCAGGCAACCGACCATATGGGAAATGCAACGATCTACGAACAATTTATTACCATCGAAGGGGATACCCTTGCCCCTACGTTCACCGTATTGCCTGCCGTTTTGCAGGAATCCTGCGAGACTGCTGACTATAATAACTGGATCAATACCCAACGCTCCAATATACAAGTAACCGACGATGGCTGCGGTCCGGTGACACTTACCGATAATGCCCCAACTTCTTTCGATGAAAGCTGCGACACCGTCTTCGTGACCTTTACTGCTAGTGACAATTGTAATAATCTAACCGAGGTAACTGTAGCCTACATTGTCATCGACGACACCCCTCCCGCAATTACCCCTCCCTCTCAAACCGACGTCACCTTGTATTGTATCAATGCTGCCAACGACCCCATCAATTTGATTCAATCCTGGGGTGATAGCTCTTTAATGGCTGCTGACAATTGCAACGCTGTGAGCTGGACGAATAATTTTTCGGGATTGTCCGGAGGCTGTAGCCCACTTACCGGCAGCCAAACAGTTACTTATTTTGCCCAAGACGAGTGCGGTAATGTCGACAGTATCAGCATCGATTTCACCGTGCTGGACACAACGCCCCCTAATTTACTTCAACCAGCAACTAATATGCAGGCAGCCTGTGATACTGCCGGATATGAAGCCATCCTAATCAGTTGGCTCGATTCACTTGGAGGCGGTCAGGCTCAAGATTACTGCACACCTGCAGACAGCTTGATCACACGTATAAAATCCAATGGAATCCCTATTACCTCCGGAGCTATCATTGATTCATTAAACAAACAACTCTTCGAATCCTGTATAGCCTCGATCGACATTGAATTTGAATTTGAAGATCTTTGTGGAAATTCCAATGCTACAGTAGCTACGTTCACGGTTACAGATATTACTGACCCCATCTGGGACAACCTTCCCTCCGACCTTATCATTCAGTGTGACCAACATATTGATGCCGACAGCATTATTAATGATTGGCTTGCCAATAATGGAGGAGGTACCGCTTTTGACTACTGTAGTAACGTCCGGATTACCAATAATTATAATACACTGATCGCTGGTTGTGGCTCCACGGGTAGTACTTTTGTTACGTTTACAGCAAGAGACTCCTGCGGGAATACCGCGCCTCAAACTGTTGAACTTAGCATTGTCGATACCATTCCACCACAATTTATAAAACAACCCTCTGATACCATTATCGAATGCTCCCCGCAAACCATTACCGCTTTAAACAACTGGATCGACCAATACGGAGGAGCTGCGGCAGAAGACGGCTGTGATGATGTCTCTTGGGATTCCTTTAGCTTTATCACTTCCGATTCCGTTACCGGCAATAACATCACCTTCGGAAACTACGCCAATTATCCATCCCCCAATTCGGATTGTAATTGGTTTGCAGAAGTCACCTTTTTTGTGGAGGATGAGTGTGGAAATACTGATTCCATTGAAGCAACCTTTACCGTGTCAGATATTACTCCGCCGGTCATCTCGGCAATCGCCGATACCATTACCCTTAATTGTGGAGAAACCTATCAATCTATTCAGCCTGATTTTTCGGATAATTGCGTAGACAGCCTCATAGTAACCTACTCTGAAAATACCTTTTCAGCCGACTGCCCCTACAAAGCAATTATCGAACGAACCTGGACAGCAACCGATAGTTGCGGCAACATGACTACCCGCAACCAGTATGTTAAATTCATTGACACTAGCTCCCCTCAACTAATTGGCGTTCCTTCAGATACGCTCGTAAGTTGCGACCAAATTCCTACAACACCCATTATAGGGGTATCGATAATAGCGCAAGATAACTGCGACAGCGAAGTGGCTATCAGCTTTTCTGAAACGAACACCCAAGGCAATAATCCGGAAAATTGTGGATTTTACAACTATTTCATCACCCGCATCTGGACGGCCACCGACAGTTGTGGCAATGAACAATCTGCCGTACAAATAATTGAGGTCAGGGATACCACTGCACCCACCTTCACTTTACCTCCGGATATTACCATCAACTGCCAGGATGTTACCAATATGGGAATACAAGGATTCCCTTCTGCTCTATCAGATAATTGTGATATTAGCCCAGATTCCAGTTTTCAAGATATTATCAATGCAGGCTCCTGCACCTATTCCTACAGTATTTCCCGAACCTGGAAAGTTGAAGATGCCTGTGGTAATTTCTCCACAGGCACGCAACTGATCACTGTTCAGGATACTGCCGCTCCGGTATTGAACGTAGCCCCTTCAGATGCGATCATCAGCTGTACTTCAGATGCAGAAGCAGAGATGGCCTTCCAAACCTGGCTTACTTCGAACGGAGGCGCCAATGCCATTGACAATTGCGGACTAATTACCTGGTTTGCTGCCGTCCCCGGCTCCTATGATTTAGCTGACCCAGGCACCTTCCCGGGGACTCCTGTCCTAAATTTACCACCGGCAAATTGTCCAACCGATTCCGCCGGGATATACCGATCGGCACATGTGGATTTTGTAGCTTATGATGAATGTTTTAATGCGATCAGAACATCTGCTTCGTTTCAAGTCATCGATAATTCTCCCCCGGTTATCGTTGAGTGCCCCGAAGATGTCACCCTCCAAAGTGAAGCCGATATTTGCGGAGCTACTTATACTATTATCCCTCCTCTGTTTATGGAAGACTGCGCCAATAATTCTATGATTATCGGTCCTCCTATGGCAGGGCTAGAACAAAACCTGCCTATCACTTCTGCTATACAGGGTGATATTCAAACGCCGGTAAACCCCGTGACCATCAACTTTGGTCCCGTCCCCACATCTCCTACCATCGCTACGGATTCAGCAGTACTGGTTATCGAACTAAACTTGGTAGACGGCGAAGGAAACACAGAGTTTTTTGAGATCTTTGGAGAGAATGGCGTACTACTTGGGCAAACCAATGCAACCGACCAACAATGCGGACAATCAACTACCCAGATCACCATCAGCCCTGCCCAGATCAACAACTGGTCTAATGACGGAATGATCACTATCACACTGAATCCGAATATTCCATTTGGACTCCCCGGATCATTTGCAATCAATGATATTTGCCCGGCAGGCCCGCCTACGGGTGGCGGCAGTTCCGTAACCGGAAGCCTCTCCTACCCTGCCGATCAACCAACAAATATCCGGTTTGAATATCAGGTTAACGGACAGCCCAAAGTACTGGTAGACCCCGTTGCTCCAGTTGATATTACGCTTGAAGTGGGCGAAAACGATCTTACCTACTTTTATTCAGACTGCGCAGGAAACGCCACTTCTTGCTCTAATATGGTTACCGTTGAAGATACTCAACCTCCCCAAATCATCTGCCCAGATAATATTACAGTCGGTGTTGACCCCAACCAGGATTGTACCCAGGGTGTTGAGGTCATCCTTCCAAGTCCGGTAGAGACTTCAGATAATTGCGGCTTTGAGGACTCCTTTGCTCAACTCCAACCCACCTTACCACAAGACGCCTTCATAACCTTCAGCTACGAACCCAATTATCTGGATTTTGTAGCAGATGATAAATCTTTTACCTTCACCAACACCTCTTCCAATGCTTCCGGAAACGTTGTCCAACTGACGATTACCAGCCAGGGAGATGTAGAAAATGCTGAAGAGTTTTTCACGATTCTCGGTGAAGACGGCACCTTGATCGGCACTACAGAATCCGGTCAACCAAACGTAACCATTACACCCGGAATATGCGACACCACAGTAGTGCCTTCTCAGAACGTAGCCGTTTTCAACATCCCCACCAATCTTTACAACGACTGGGCTTCAGACGGCGAAGTGACGATTTCAGCAGTTTCCAATACTACGTTTACGCTTCCTCCGCCCGGGATTATAGGAGACGGTATCAATCCTTATTGCGCCTTTTTCCCTCCGGACACCCTCAATGGTCTTAGCGACGGAGTGAGTACGATAACTGCCGAGATTTTTTACGAGCAGGTTACCCCATTCTACTTTGTAGAAGGAGCGACTAATATTCCGCTTACCCCCATGCCTGTACCGAGTTTAATGCCGGTAGATACCTTCAATTTTGGTACTTCTACAGTCTTTTATATTATCGAAGATCAGTACGGAAACAACGACACCTGCTCCTTCGATGTGGACGTTATTGACGATACGCCACCGGTAGCTATTTGTCAACCTCATATTATTTTTATCAACCCTTCCGGATTTGATGATTATATTCTTCAACCCTCCGAAATTGATGGCGGGAGCTTTGACAATTGTGGTATCGATAGCTTTTTCGTTTCCATTGACACCTTCGAATGTCAGCAGGCAGGCACGACCGTTCCGGTTACCTTAACAGTAACCGATGAAGCAGGAAACAGCCACTCCTGCGTTTCGCTGGTAAAAGTGGAATCGCTGCCCCCTATGCCTACCTACAATGTAGGACTCTGCGGCAGCGATACCTTGCAGCTGATGGCTAACCCGCCCGCCACTTCCGCACCCAATGATAACTTCTATACCTTTAATTGGACAGGACCTCCGCCGTTTTCATCGACCCAAAGGAATCCGGTTATCCCTAATGCGTCTCCAATTAATTCAGGTACTTATTCCGTCACTGTTACAGGAATAAACGGCTGCACCTCCTCCGAAACCGTTGAAGTAGTCGTCAATGCACAACCCAATGCTCCTTCTATTTCGGCTAGTGCTCAACAAGCTTGTCTGGGCGATACTATTCAACTGCAGGTTCAAAGTTATACCGGAAATAACGTTACTTACTATTGGTATCTGGGTACCGCGCCGGGAGGCGTATTAGTCGATTCTACCACCACTCCTTCCATTAGTATTTCCCCTAATCAGGAAGGTAACTACTCCTATTATGCAGAAGTGCTCGTAGACGGATGCCGGTCGAATACATCACCAACTATTCAGATCCAATTGACCGAACCCATTGTGGCTTCTACGACCAATGATCCGGTCATCCAGGTTTGCGAGGGAGACACGGTAGCACTGGGTACCTCCATCAGCGGACCCGGCATTACTTATTCCTGGACCGGGCCCGACGGATACGATTTCAGTACACAATTCCCGCCGGTCTTGAATAATATTTCAATGCCAAAAGCAGGCACCTATATACTGATTATCAATAAAAACGGCTGCCCTTCCGAACCCGTTTTCACGGAAGTTATTGTCGATAATACGCCGGACCAACCTGTAATCAATTACTCCGGACCTACTTGCGAAGGAACTTCCTTTACGCTGACCGCAAATGTAACCAATGGTGATGTCTACACCTGGCAGCAACCCAATTTTGTTAACCAGACCACTACCGAACCGTTCCTCCTGGTTAATAATGCAACGACAGCTATGAATGGAAACTGGACATTGGAAATCAGCGAAGGAAATTGCACCTCTCCGCCTTCAGCCCCGCTAAATGTTTCGATAGAAGCTGCTTTTCAGGCCCAAGCCCAAAATAACGGCCCCGTCTGTGAAGGGGATGAAGTAAGCCTGGAAGCTACCTTCGTACCCAACGCTACCTATCAATGGAGTGGCCCCGATACTTTCAGCTCGCTCAATCCGACTCCAGTAGTCAACAATCCTCAAATGGGGAATTACACAGTGGTCATTACTTCTCCAAACGGATGTATAGATTCTGCCGCTACCTTTGTCGAAACATTGAACGCCCCTGAAATTACGGCAGTCAGCAATACGGCAACACCTTGCGTTTCCGGAAATACCGATATCCTGCTGGTCGCTACCGTTTTCCCACCAGACAATGGCACTTATACCTACGAATGGACAGGTCCCGATTCCTACAACTCTACCCTGCCCCAGGCCGTCATTTCAAATGCCACCTCCAATGACAATGGTCCCTACAACCTGATCGTCACCGATACTTTTGGCTGTTCCTCTATAGAAACGACTACTGACGTTGATGTTATAAATACGCCGGTAACGCCCGTGCTTTCACCTGTAGGACCTATATCCCTCTGTGAAGGCGAAACATTTGCCTTAAGCACAAATGGCTATACAGGACAAGTTATTTATATCTGGAATACGCCGCTGGGAACAGATACCACAAGTATTCCTTCTTACACGATCAACCAGGTGCAGGCCATTCACGCAGGCACCTACTCGGTATTCGTTAGCAGGGAAGGATGCGAATCCAATTTTTCGGGAGAAACAACCTTACAGGTGACCCCGAAACCACAGACTCCTATGGCTATGGCAGAAGATTTTCTGCTTTGCGCCGGAGATACCATTAAGTTATCTACAGACTTTATTCCAAATGCAATTTATGAGTGGATTGGCCCATCTCCCTTCTCACCATCCAATGTCCATAACCCGGTCATCTCGCCGGCACAAACCATCAATGAAGGAGAATACCAGGTGAGAACGATCATCAATGGGTGTGCGTCTGATTTTTCCCCTCCCATTACGGTATTGGTAAAAGAAAACCCCGCCGCTCCCACAGTTGCGAACAATGGACCAATCTGCCTCGATGACCCTGATGCGGAGATTATATTATCGATCATCAATGGGACAAGTGTGCCGGGAGCCTCTTATTCCTGGTTTGATGCCGATACCGATCAGCAAATCGGAAGTTCTTCTCCTGCACAAAGCCTGATCATTGACGACCTTTCGGGTTTTACGGAAGGAGTATATGATTTTTACCTGATCGCCACCAAAGAGACCGGTTGTTCTTCATCACCCTCTAATGTAACGACAGTAGCGTTAAATGCTGTTCCCGATATTGAGGCTTTTGCCGGTAATGATCTGGTACAATGCGAAGGCAGCACCATCACGCTCAATGCCAATCCACCGGATATCGGCACCGGCAACTGGATGCAGATCAGCGGGCCGCTGACTACTATTAATACGCCAAATCAAGCGATTACCACCATTGGGAATTTACAGCTAGGCCAAGTTTATCAGTATAGCTGGACCCTCTCCAACGGGGCTTGTCTGGCCTATGATGCCGATACAGTACAGGTGCAGATCGACACGGATGCGGAGACAGCTGAAGCGGGCAACCCCATCAGTCTTTGCAATGACACTTTTGCCACCCTTAATGCCATCCCCTCTTTTACGGGAGCGACCACGACCTGGACCCAGCCTCAAGGGCAAAATGCGATCATCGAAGAACCTGATAACCCCAATACGACAGTGAGTAACCTCAGTATCAATCAGACTTACACTTTTACTTACACGCTTTCCAATGAAGGGTGCGGTGTCTTTTCTTCTGATCAGGTAGTGATACAAGTATTCCAGGCTTCATCGGATATCGCCTTTGCAGGTGCCGACGGGGTAACCTGCGGAGCCGATCAATTTGAACTCGATGCACAGGAAGAAACCATCGGCACTGGCTTCTGGTCAGCAGTAAATCCGGAAGCGGAAGTTCTGGATCCTGAGGACCCACAATCGCTGGTCTTAGGGCTATTGCCTGGAGAAAACCAGTTTGTTTGGACGATCGGCAACGAGGGCTGCGGTAACTTTTCCAGAGATACCGTCAACGTTTTTTACGAACCTCTTCCCCTCGCCGCCGATGATATCATTGAAGTCCCCTTCGCCAAACCAGCTTCCTTCTTCGTCTTGGAAAATGACCAGCTTTTTAGTGAAGACTATACCATAAATATTGCCACTACTCCTCAACACGGAACTGTTGAATTCGGCCAGGATGCCTTTTTCAGATTCACACCAGATCCCACTTATTCGGGATTAGATCAATTCATTTATGAAGTGTGTAGTAAAAGCTGCCCGGACAACTGCGATCAGGCAACTGTAAGGTTAGAAATTGGTAATAATCTTACTTGTGATATTCCTTCCATAATCACCCCAAATAACGATGGAATAAATGATGCCTTTGTCGTTGCCTGTTTCTCTACAGACAGGTACCCTCAAAATTCAGTCTCCATCTTTAATCAATGGGGAGATGAAATCTTTAGAGCTTCGCCTTACCAAAATGATTGGGAAGGAACCTATAATGGCAATCCGCTGCCGGTTGGCACCTATTATTATATTGTAGAATTTGGTAATGGAGAAACTCCTCAAGCCGGGTTTTTGATGATAGAAAAATGATCGGGACTGTACTTTTATTTAAAAAACGCTTAATTTACAACTTATTAGAAATGCGACCAAAACCGTATATGATCAAACACTTTACAACGCTACTTTTTTTCTTCATTGGTTTTACCACGCTGCTTGCGCAGCAAGACCAGCAATACACCCAGTTTATGTTTTATAAATTAGGGTACAATCCTGCGTATGCCGGTAGTAACGAATCAGCTTGTATCACAGCCCTCCACCGAAGCCAATGGCTGGGACTAGAGGGAGCTCCCGAAACGCAGGTGCTCACCTTTAATATGCCTTTGTTATATAACAGAATTGGTATCGGCATGAACCTGACCCGCAATGTCATCGGCATTACGGAAAGGTATACGCTAGACGGCGCCTACTCCTACCGCATCCCCATGGGAAGAGGACGTCTCGGAATAGGGCTGCAGGCGTCAATCCGGCATTTAAGCGTCGATTACAGCGACGAACGACTAACCGCGACTCAGGGAGTGAGTGCTGATGGAGCGATCCCTGCGGGCAGACAAACCCGGTATGTTCCTAATTTTGGATTCGGGATCTACTACAATTCACCGTCCTTTTTTCTGGGAGTATCCCTGCCGAGGTTACTGGAAAACAGCATTGACTTTAACGAGACTGGAGAAGTTTTTTCTGAAGAGGTCCGACACTTTTATCTGATGGGGGGCGTACTGATCCCGCTGGGAGAAATCGTAGCGCTCCAACCTCAGGTACTGTTAAAATACGCAATGAATACGCCCTTTGATGCTGAAGGAAATTTAAGTTTGATCTTTTTGGAAAAATATGCCGTAGGCGTTACCTACCGGGTAGGCGGTTCGTCAGAAATAGGAGCAGGCGCTTCAGCAGACCTCATGCTCAGCGCCCATATTACCAAACAGATCATGGTTGGCGCAGCTTATGATGTTGTTTTATCGGAATTACGGGATTATAATAGCGGAAGTATTGAGGCAATCCTCCGGTTTTGTTTCAATCAACCGGAAGGAAAAGAAATTGTCAATCCCCGCTTTTTCTAATCAAAGTCACGACGTGCATAATCTTAAATCTAATTTTTTATGCGACACACATGTATTGCATTTCTCTTATCTGTCTTTTTCATAACCCTGGGAGCAGCTCAGCACACCCAAAACATTACCGAGCTATTCCTCGAAAATAGTCCTTATGCGGTAGAAATTTATAACGAAAGCAATATCAACTCTCCCAACCTGGAATTCTCTCCTGTTTTTTATCAAAATGGAGTGGTCTACACTAGCTCAAAGGTAAATAGCGGATTCAGAGATAAAAAGATCGACGAGACCTTCTTTGAACTCTATTATGCCGAAAGTGACCCCAATTATCGATTATTAAAGGCCAAACCTTTTTCCACCCAAATCAATTCCCAACTCCATGAAGGACCTGTTTCTTTTAATAAGGAAGGAACAGAAATGTACTTCACCCGCAATAATAGCAAGAACGGCGTGCGAAAAGCCGATGATAAAGGAATAGTCCGATTGAAAATATATATGGCCAAGCGAGGGTTGTTTGATTGGGAAGATATTACAGAACTTCCTTTCAATAATGATTACTACTCCTGCGCTCACCCTTCATTATCAGAAAACGGAAAGCGCCTGTACTTTGCTTCTGATATGCCGGGAGGCTATGGCGGGATGGACCTCTACATGGTAGAAAAGCAAGACTATGGATGGTCAAGACCCAAAAACCTGGGGCCAAACATAAACACCGCTCAAAATGAAGTTTTCCCCTTCATCCACCCTTCAGGCACGCTCTTCTTTTCTTCTAACGGACATGAAAGCATGGGAGGCCTGGATATTTGCATGGCTGATTTGATTGAGGAAGAACCATATACTATCCGCTTACAAGCTCCGATCAACTCCGAACAGGATGACCTTGGATTCATCTTAACCAAAGATGGGGCCCGCGGTCTCTTTTCTTCTTCGAGAGCTAACGGGTTTGGGAAAGATGACATTTATTCATTCAAAGTCAGAAAGATCTACGCCAACCCTACAGCAGCCAGCAAAGCTTTTAACTCTGCCCTAGCCCTCTTTGATATGTCAACCGGAGAACCCGTTCCAGAGGCTGCTATCAGAGTGTTTGAAAAGACCGAATCTGGCTACCTGGGCGGCCCCGATGAATTGTACAATACTGTACTGCTTCCTGTGCAGGAACAAACCGGAGAATTAATTTTCAAACTGATCCGAAAAGAAGCCGAAGAACTGGGTGACCCCGATATGTACACCGATAAAACAGGAATGGCCCCTATCACTTTCCAGACCGAAAAGCAATACCTCATCCTGATTATGAAAGACGGTTACGAAAGCAAAGAGCTACTGCTTTCAACCTTCGGTAATTTCCGCGAATCTACGCTCGAAGTTGCGCTTGAGCCCAAACGATGCACCAATATCATCGGTACGGTTAAAAATATTGAAAATAAGGAAGCGCTGGCTAATACCCTGATCACGATCAAAAGTTCTTGCTGGGAAGATGAGGAAGTCATCATGGCTGACCAAACCGGGGCTTTCCAGTTTTGCCTGCCCACCGGTTGCGACTATATCTTTGTAGGCACCAAAGATGGCTTTACCCGGGGTTCTCTTGATGTTTTTGCTTCTATGGTGGATGAAGGAATACCATTGGTAAGAGACCTATTCCTCGAACCCGATCAAACCGCTCTCAAAAGCCCGTCCTATCTCGTGGAGGGTACCGTTATTGTGCTCGAGAATATTTATTATGATTTCAACAAATCAGCCATCCGAAAAGGCGACGCCCGCGAATTGGACGAACTGGCAACTATACTAAACAAATATCCCAGCATGGAAATTGAGTTGATCTCTCATACCGATGCCCGTGGCGACCGGCGTTATAATAAAAAACTCTCTTTAGAGCGATCAGAATCTTCCAAGCAATACCTCGTTGCCCGAGGTATTGACCCGCGACGCATCAAAACCGTCGGTATGGGGGAGTCTAAAATCAGAAACCATTGTCTGGACGGTGTCAAGTGCAGCGAAGAGGAACATTTGTATAATAGACGCACCGAAGTACGCGTTACTAAAGTAGAACAAGATATTGACATCAGATATGATACCGGAAATCCAAGTTCTGTAAATTAGTTTTCCTTCTTTGACAAATGGTGTGGAATAAAAAAGAGTAATCCTTGTTGGAATTCTATTTTACACAATTTTTGTCAAAGAATCTTAATTTTTTAATAATATTGTCGGAATAACAATGATGCTCAGAATGATCCTTTAGATTGTTCTGAGCATTTTTATTCTTACCTTTACTCCATGAAAATCGCAGTAACCGGAGCTACCGGCCATATTGGCGCCAACGTTGTGAGAGGCCTGCTCGACAATGGTTTTGAAGTGAAGGCCCTTTATCGTTCTGCTAGTAAACTCAGGGCCCTGGAAGGATTAGATGTTGAAAAGGCAGAGGGTAATATTCTGGATGAGGAGTATTTATCCAGGTCCTTTAAAAAGGTCGATGCAGTCGTACACCTTGCAGCTATCATTTCGATAGATGGTGA
Source organism: uncultured Saprospiraceae bacterium (assembly GCA_964534315.1). Lineage (GTDB taxonomy): Bacteria > Bacteroidota > Bacteroidia > Chitinophagales > Saprospiraceae > CAZHOV01. The sequence goes on from CAZHOV010000029.1 coordinate 36,550, forward strand.
TCCTGATGGTATGGTCATGAAAACCAATGCCGAGGGCCCCAAAAAGATCGTTAATGCCTGTATAAAAAACGAAGTACCCCGGCTTATCCATTTCAGTTCCATCCACGCTTATCACATTCCTCCTACCCTTCCCAAGGCTGATGAATCCTGCACACTGGCCCTGGAAGATAAATATGCTTACAATCGCTCTAAGGCCCACGGTCAAAGAGCTGTTTTTGAGGGGGTAAAAAACGGATTGAACGTAACGGCTCTAAACCCCACCGCTGTCATTGGTCCTCATGATTATTTTGGCTCTTTATCCGGCCAAATGTTACAACAACTTTATCAGGGGAAGCTGCCTTCGTTGGTCAAAGGTGGTTATGACTGGGTAGATGTCAGAGATTTGGTCGATGCTACTGTTGCCGTCCTCAAAGATAAAGTCTATGGAGAACCCTTCCTGCTCTCCGGCAACTGGGCAACAATAAAAGAGATTGGGCAGCTTGTCCACCAAAATGGAGGGAAAAAACCTCCCGCTATAGAACTTCCTCTATGGGTTGCCTATGTGGGCCTTCCTTTTTTAAAGACCTTCAGTAAAATAACGAACCGACCGCCTTTGTATACCGGAGAATCACTGGAAAATCTTAAACGGAAAGATGTTTGCTCCAGCGAAAAGGCAACTGAAAAGCTTGGTTACACCCCAAGACCATTGAATGAAACTATTCGAGACACCATTGAATGGTTCAAGAAAGAAGGATTTTTATAACCTAATATGGTTGATTAAGTTAATTAAGTTGATTGGTTTGATAATGAATAATTGTAAAACAGTAATTTATTACTTCATCCAATAAACATTTTAAATCAACCAATTTTACTCAGCATTTAAATTAGAACCATTGGATCAAACGACGTTTACCTATTTTATGTACGGCTGGATCATCCTGGCCATCGTTCTTTTTCCTGTCCAACTTTTTGTTACCGCCCCCTATGGCCGGCATACGAATACTTCCTGGGGCCCATTAATACCTAACAAATTGGGTTGGTTTATAATGGAAATCATCTCTCCGCTGATTTTAGCTTATTTTTTCCTCACCGGAACGGTAGAAAAGACAAGTCCCATGTGGTTTTTCTTTATCATCTGGGTATTGCATTACCTCAATCGTTCTATCATCTTTCCGCTTCGTACACGTACTACAGGCAAGAAGATCCCTGTTTTGATCGTGCTTTCTGCTATGTTTTTCAACGTGATTAATGGCTCCACAAATGGATATTTCTTAGGTTCCCTTTCAGAACCCTACCCCACCGATTGGTTTACGGACCCAAGATTTATTGCAGGTACTATTTTGTTTTTCACCGGCGTTTTCATCAATATTCAATCAGACGAGATACTGCTCAACCTGCGCAAGCCGGGCGAGACCGGCTATAAAATCCCAAAGGGAGGCCTGTTCAAATACATTTCCTGCCCCAATTTATTTGGAGAGATTGTCGAGTGGACCGGCTTCGCCATCCTCTGCTGGAACCTTCCCGCCGCCGGCTTTGCCATCTGGACCGCTGCCAACCTGATCCCCCGGGCCATCAGTCACCACAAATGGTATCAGCAAAAGTTTGATGATTATCCAAAGGAACGGAAAGCGGTGATTCCGGGGATTTGGTAGCGTCGGGTTCAAAACACCTTTGGTGGCTCGTAACACCAATGGTGCCGCAGGTAGAGATTTAATATTTTCCTGACAACGACCGATTGAAGCTGGCTGGTTTTACTTAAACTGTAAAGAACGTCGAGGCAGATTTTCCTAATTTATAAATTTTTAGTCTTTTGCTCCAGTGGAGCGATCTATTGGTAGTGTTTACACAGCCCCAAATTGTGAATGCTCCGGAGGGGCTTAATATTTTTACACGATTTTAAGGCTTCTTGGTTTTTATATCAAGGTGCGCTGCACCATTCTTGATCGATCGTTTTCATATGCTAATAAGATGTTGGTACGCTTTACCAACTCTAAAGGCTGGTCAGGAAGGTTCTAGGTTCGATTTGAACTTCTTCATCGATAGTAGATTGAAGTTGGATAGCGTCTCGAAAAAGATTGGGGTATATAACGACTTTTGGGAGGATCGCCGTAGATAAAGGTTCTTCAGTGGAAGTAAGGGTGCCTAGCATATTTACTTTTACTACCCAAACCATGGTCCTTCTGTCTTATCAACGCAGGGTTTAAACCCTGCGTTGATAAGACAGAAGGACCATGGAAGTTACCTTCATAGCTCCTTTCAAGACACTCATTGAATCTTGACCATCTTAAATTTATATTTCTCTTTCCAGAACTACTAGTAAAATCATAAACCATGACTTTTGTACCTAAAAGCCTGTCTACCAAAGGTAGAGAGGGCCAACGCTCCAGTTTTTAGGTGCGGGCTGATTTCCCCTACTTTCAGTAGGCAGGCTTTCAGGGATAAAGGGCGCGGGAGAGGTTTTTCTATTTTACTGAAGTCGAACCTCACGTTAAGTTATAATTTGACCACTACTTAGTTTTTTCTATTTCCAAAAACCGCACATTCGGCAGTTGCGCATCAATTTCTGCACCCGGATTATTGAACAAGTAGAATAGATACACAATCCCTCTGCCTTCCTTAAATAGCGCATACATCTTGCCATACCGCTTGGTTGAAAAGCCCTGTTTAGGTGTAAAGATGACCACCAATCCCCAGTCGGCGTTATAAGGCATTAAATCCTCTCCTTCTAAATAGTGCCCCGATAAATACTCATCTTCCGCATTGGAAGTCACCGTAGAGGCCATCAGTATCGAAGCCTTTTCCGGCCAATTCTGAAAGCTTTTCTCATCTTTGATAGGCTCGATGCGATAGCGAATATCCAGCCCTTTTTCTGGGAAACTCAACTCCAGATCATAATCACAGATCTCATTTTCCCGCCCAGGTCTCATCTTCCCCGGCACTTCGGCATACGTAGACAACTCAAAGCCAACGGCTTCTTTTTTGGCTACAAAGGAAGCAGGCAGATCGTATTGAGCGGATGCTGAAGAAAGGAACAAGGAGAAAGGAACAAGGAAGAACAGGTGTTTGAAATATATTTTCATTGTTCATTACACATTACTCATTATTAATTGACTCAAAAATCTTCCCAATCATCAATCTTCGGGGGCTTGTAGTTTTTTTTAGTATGTACTCTTTGTTTTTGTCTTTCAATAATCAACCGCGCAATGCCAATATTGGCGGGGATGGGCGCTCCGGGCATCAAGACCTCCTCCACCAGCCGCTCATCAACGTCGAGGCGATATAATAAACTCATGACAAACTCCAGCCTGTGCTCCAGCAAATAAGCCACATGATCAGCCAATACGTCAAGCATCTCCTGCTCCGATACCGGCTCCTCCTTGAGCTCCAGCTCGAAGTCCTTAATAATCAAATCCGTCGTTTCTTTTGAATAATCTCCCATGAAAAATGTATAATGTAAAATTGAAAAACTAGAAACCTCTACCCCCCTTTGTACCCCCTGCACCCTTTTGTACCCTTCTGTCATAACCATTGTGATGCACTACATGAGGGTCTTTAGCATCCCTTTGTACCCCTGTACCCACAGATACCTTGACACCCTGATACCTCGACACCTCCCCCCCCTATACCCTTTTGTACCCCCTTTATACCCGAATACCTCCACACCCCTGCACCCTTTTGTACCCCCTCTACCCCCTTCTGCACCCCTGTACCCACAGATACCTAGATACCCTGACACCTGGATACCTGGACACCCTGACACCTGGAGACCTAGATACCCTGATACCTGGACACCTAGATACCCTGACACCTGGATACCTGGACACCTGGACACCTTCCCTAAAGCCTCATCTTATTCAATCGATCCAGGTCTCTTTTACTTTCTTTTTCTTTGATCGCCTGTCGTTTATCATAAGATCGTTTACCGGAAGCCAGTGCAATCTCCAGCTTGATAAGGCCTCTGTCGGAAAGAAAAATCTTGTAGGGAACGATCGTCATCCCCTTTTCCGTAACCCGCCGATGGAGCTTTTTCAGCTCCGACTTTTTTAGCAGTAATTTTCGGTCCCGGCGGGTCTCGTGGTTGTTATCGGTACCGTGGGAGTATTCCTTGATGTACATGCTTTTCACATACAATTCGCCATCTTTAAAGAAGCAATAAGCATCATTCAGGTTGGCATGCCCCTTCCGCACCGACTTTACCTCCGTTCCTTTCAGCATAATCCCTGCTTCATAGGTATCTACCAGAAAGTACTCATGTTCCGCCTTCCGGTTTACAATCTCTAAATCACTCTTAAATTCTGATTTTGCCATAATTTTATACGCTATATTTCTTCTTATTGAACCCCGTTCGAGGTTCTCTCTATTTTAAACTTTTCTCCCCGCATTTTATACGGGGCTATTAAAATTAAATACACTGTAATCTAAGTTAGTTAACAATTTTGGGCAATGGATTTTAC
>CAZHOV010000030.1:0-40263 GCA_964534315.1 uncultured Saprospiraceae bacterium
AAAGTTCGCTTTTTTTCTCCATTTTTGCACAATCTGCCGTTGCACCGTTGCACCGCTGTCCCGCTATTCCTTCCCATACCCCTTCTCCCCCGCTTCAATCGCCACTTCCAGATGATTTTCTTTAGGCGGAATCGGACAATTATAGCCGTCGCTGTAGGCACACCACGGATTGTAGCACGTATTAAAATCGAGTAGCAACTGATCATCGACGATATCGGTGGTTTCAATATCTATATATCTGCCGCCGCCATAGGTCGTTTCGCCGTTGGTGAGATCTTTGAACGGAATAAACAGATGGTTTTTGTACTGCGGCATTTTGATCAGGCGTAAGCTTTGATAAACAGCCAGGCTGTAAGGTTTTCCATCGATTTCAAAGCTCAGTTCTCCGTATTTGCGGTATGGTTTGGTGATGCCGCTGTAGGTAGCCAGCTCAAACGGCTTTTCGTTTGGCGTTTCGCGAAAAGCGCAACGCACGGCATATTTTGGGTCCGCTTCGTAGAACCGCAGTTTTTTAAGGTCTTTTTTTTCCAGAGGAGAACGCTTATCTTTCAAAAATTCTTTTTTGTAATGTTTGCGATGCTTTTTAATGGCTTTCGCAAAATCATTGTCCTCTTGCGCCACTGCAATGGATAAGAAAGGTATCAGAACGAATAGAATAAAATAGAATTTCATGATAGATAAAGGTGCTATATTTTCAGAATGTAATCAATATCGTTATGCATTATGGCGGATCTGGAAAAGAGAGGCAGATCACCTAATGATTATAGGCTTAAACCCGTCTACCGCGGATGCCCAAAACGACGACCCGACGATCAGGCGTTGCATTCAATTTGCCAGGGACCTGGGTTTCGGGGGCGTTTTCATCACCAATTTATTTGCCTATCGCGCAACCTTCCCTTCCGATTTATTTAAAGCCCATGAACCTGCCGGTCCTCTAAATACGTTCTTTTTATCGGAATTCAAAAATTTAGTGACCACCGTTTTAATAGCCTGGGGAAACCACGGTACTTTTTTGGAGCAAAATAAAAAGGTATTGAAACTTATTGAAAATCCTTATTGTTTGAACATCAATAAAAGCGGAGAGCCGGCCCATCCGCTCTACCTGAAAAAATCGGAAACGCTGAAGTCATATTTTTAACTCATGGAATTTCAACTAAAAAACCAATGGAGCCTGACTCCGGTATTTAGGTCTGATAAAGCAGACTTGATTCAAAACGTTAACGACCCGGAAATTGCCAACCAAACGCTCACTATCCCCTACCCTTACAGTGAAGAAGATGCAGGTTGGTGGTTCGACCATATGGAAGCAGAGCAGCAAAAGCAAGGCCGGCAGGTGCAGTGGGCAATACGCTCACCAGCACGGGCCTTGGCAGGTAGTATTGGTATTATTCTTTCCGACCAACCGCACTTTAGCCATCGGCTGGAAATTGGCTATTGGCTGGGTAAAAAGTATCGCAATAAAGGAGTCACTTCCGACGCTATCCGGATATTATCGGATCATTTTCTCTACAACGAGCATTTTGCCCGAGTCCAGGCCTTTACCTTTAGCAACAATATTGCTTCGGGAAAGGCACTGGAAAAAGCGGGGTTTATGAAAGAAGGGGTTTTACGTAAAAGTCATTTGAAGAATGGTCTATTTATGGATACGGTGGTTTGGGGGAGAGTAGACCACTCTTAGGTAATTTTCTTTTTAACAAAAATTTAAACCCCAAAACCCTAACTTTTTTCCAAAATTCCAGTCTAATATAATGTAAGACGTTCACATTTTGACGTTTTAAGTATATATCAATAACATTTTCACCCTCCCACACCCACACAGAACAATCCATCATCCAAAACAAACAAGGGAACGGATCACACTTATTCGTTAAACCCAATCCAAGACTATTGCTATGCACCGATCAACTATTGCGCTTATCGGCTCTCTGCTCGTTTTACTGAGCGGTTGTACTCCGCATGACCATGCCTTTATGGAAGGTAATGCCCCGTTCCTACAAACTAAAGCATCCTGGGTAGATTCGCTGATCCGACAAATGCCGCTCGAAGAAAAATTAGGCCAACTCCTTTTGGTCAACTCTTCTTATTACCATCCTCAGAAAAAAGCAGACTTGATTCGCTGGAGTCAAGATGGCCAAATTGGCGGTTTCCTCCAGACAAATATCCCTTCTGGGGATTTTGTATCGCTGGTTAACGAAACCCAGGCATCTGCCAAAGTCCCCTTATTCGTTGCTTCTAATCAGTCGGTTTCCATTACTAATCAATTTATCGACCTGCCGGACTATCCTGCCCAGGCCTCCCTTACCGCAATCGCCAACGACTCCGTCCGGTCATTCCTCCAAAATGAACTGATCAGGCAATTCGAAAACTTTGGCATAAACCTCTACTTCGGTCCCTCCTTGCAGATGCCCCAAGCTACTGATCTATCCTTTTCAGCAGATCAACTCACGCTCGATGATCCGCTATTTACCAACACCTTAATCCGCCAATTACAAGCATTCCAAGATCATAAGATTTTTACAGTAGCCTTCCCGCTGGAGGATACGCCCTTCCTTGCCGATTCTGATACGTCTTCGGTAAAGCCCGACTCTTCCGCCATTGTCCAAGCACTTGTTCAAAACGGATTATCGGGGCTTATTACCGATCCTTCTGTTTTCAGCCATCCGGTCGTTAAAGAACTTCCTTCTTTTTATCTGAAAACTTATTTGCAACAAACCTATCAATTTGGCGGATTGGTTTTTGCCGAACTACCCAATCCGGATTCGATTGAAGCTGTTCTCTTCTCCGGTACTGATATGCTCATTGTAGACCAACAAATAGATCTAATCCATCAAAAACTGATCGAATTGGTAGAAACCGGAATGTTGTCACAAAAAATACTGGATCAAAAAGTCCGCAAAATCCTGATGGCTAAAGCCTGGACAGGAGCTACCCCAACACAGAAAAATACTCCTGACCGCAACGCGCATTACCAACTATCAGCTTTCAACCATGCCTATTTTACCAAGAAATTATTCGAATCTTCTGTCGTGCTGGCCAGTAATCCACAACTGGTTATCCCCTTCGATGATCTCTATCAACCAACACAGGTAATTGAAGCGGGCAAAGTGGCTCCTGATCTCAAATCCTTTATAGCCAAATTTATTGATTTTGAAAATATCAGGATCTCTATCGATAAAGAGTTTGCTAGTCTGGATATCGCACCAAAACGGACGATCGTCAGCATCAATCAGATCACGCTTAGCCCTGCGAAGCATGCCAGGTTTATCCGGCAGATTAACCACTTAAGTAAAACGTATCCTGTATTGGTAGTTAACTTCGGATCACCGTTTAATTTGAATTATTTTGATCCTTCTGTAGCACTTATTCAGGCTGGTGAGGATGTCGCAACTGCTCAACGTTATGCTGCTCAAATCATTTTCGGCGGTGTGCAGGCAAAGGGCAAACTATCTATGACTATTTCAGCAATGCTGCCCGAAGGGCATGGCCTTGTCAATGATGTCATTCGGGTCAATTTCGATGCAGCTCCCGAAGATGCGGGCTTATATTCCCACAAGCTATTGGCCATCGATGCTATTGCTCAAAATGCCATAAACCAAAAAGCCATCCCCGGCTGCCAGATTCTGGTTGCTAAAGCAGGGATGGTTGTTTATAATAAATCATTCGGCCATCACACCTATGATCAAGTCAGACGGGTACAATCTGACGACCTGTATGATGTGGCTTCCATCACTAAAATTGCAGCTACAACGTTGGCGGCTATGAAGCTTTTCGATCAGGGAAAGTTCAGTCTCAACCATCGGATCGGGAGCTATCTTGATATTCCGGAGGACTCACCGGTACACAATATTTTAATCCGAGACCTGCTTACCCACCAATCCGGCTTAAAAGCAAATATGCCTATCTGGCGGCATGTGATGAACCATATCAAGAGTGTTGAGGATAGCCTTGCTTCCTTTTCACGCACAGGGGCCTACCCCTTTAGCACCCAGGTTGCTGATTCTTTGTTTTTCAAAACGGCCTTACAGGATAGTATCTGGAAAGAAGTCTATAAATATGAGCTGGATCGCCATCACGAGGTACGGTATAGCGATGTCAATTTCTTTTTGCTTCAGAAACTTTTTGAAAAGATCAGCGGGAAGCGGCTGGATGATTACCTATACGAGCGTTTCTACCAGCCGCTGGGACTTCGACACCTGGTTTTCAAACCGCTAAAGACATTTTCTAAAGATCAGATTATCCCTACCGAATACGACCAATGGTGGAGACAACAATTGCTGCAAGGCCACGTGCACGATGAAGCTGCTGCCCTGTTTGGAGGAGTGGCCGGAAATGCGGGTCTGTTTGGGAATAGCGAAGCACTGGCTGTGCTCTTTCAACTGTTTGTTGCAGAAGGTAGGTATGCCGGAAAGTCTTTTTTGTCCCCTCAAACTATTCGATTATTTACTGAACCGATCAAAAAGATCGAAAGAGGGTTGGGATTTGATGTGATTAAAACGGGAGGATATATAAAGAACGGCACTTTTCGGTTCAAGGAAGTTTACGGCCACACCGGTTTCACAGGTACCTGCGTGTGGATAGACCCCGAAGAAGAATTGATTTATATTTTTCTTTCTAATCGCGTTTTTCCGGACGCCGACAATAATCTGCTGAATAAGCTTAAGGTTCGGAGCCGGATACAAAGTGCTATTTACCGGGCCTTGATCCCCCAACCTTCTTTGGAAGAACTTCTGGAAATCTCCTAAGGATTAGGAGGCTATTCCGGAGAAAAATGCTTAACAACATCTGAAATAAGGTTCGGGTAATCCGTAATAATACCATCTACACCCATCTCTATCAGTTCTATCATCCGGTCTTTTTCATTGATGGTCCAAGGGATTACTTTCATACCCATATCGTGGATTTTCGCTACCCGCCGGGCGTTGAGCAGCCGGTGGTTAGGGCTGTAGATCTCGGGAGTATATCCTAAATTATTAACATTATTTTTGATTGACTTGATATTGGTAATTAATAATGCCGTTGTTAGATCCGGCTTCCTCTGATGCACTTCCTGCAGCACTCTGGGATCAAAACACTGAATGATTGTCCGGTCGGTGATAAGCAGGCGATCCAGTTCATCCAGTACCAGTCTGGCAAATTCAGCCGGTGGCGGTGTTCGATTATTATCCCATTTGGGATCGCTTTTGAGTTCGATATTATATTGCGGCTTTTCTCTTTTCATACGTTCGCAGTAACGCTCTACTGCATTGACGACCATTTGAAGGGTTGGCTTGGTTACCTTCATTTTTTGCTGATCCGGAAAATCGGAGTGGGGTTTAGAACCGCAATCAAAAGCCTTAATTTCGTCGTAGGTCATTTGGTAGATGAGCAATTCCTCAGCTTCCTTTTTAGCGATCTCCTCACCGTCTGGTTTTAGGCAAATGGTTTCTCCAAACCAGGGTTCGTGAGAAAGCACAACCTGCTGATCTTTGGAAATCACGACATCCAGCTCAAGAGTCGTCACCGGATATTCCAATGCTTTAATAAACCCTTCGATGCTATTTTCGGGCATCAAGCCGCGCGCTCCGCGGTGCCCCTGCCAATCGAATGTGCTCATATCTACAGATTTTGACGGGTTTTCCTGTTGTCCGGAGTTACAAGAAATGAGTTGAAAAAAAATAAATAGATAGAAAAATACAGTGCGAAACATAGATAGCGATTTTATTAGAATGGTTTGTTTGCCAGCAACACAAATTTAAGGATAAATAAATTTTACCAGGTAGTGATTAAAAAATCGTTTTCGGTTATTTTTTATATTGATTTATTTCTATTTGTGATAATTTTAAAATCTAACTCCTTTATCCTTACTTTTGCTTTCAGGATTTACCCTTAATGCCTAAATTTTAAAGAATAACGCCTTTCAATATTATGAATTTGAATATAGATACCAATAAGCTAATTACGCATTTGAGTTGTGTGGTGATTATTATTTTGACAAACATTATTTATTTCTACCCTCAATTCGATGGAAAGACCCTGCAACAGGGAGATATTATTAGCGGCGAAAGTATGAAAGCAGAGATGCGGCACTACGCAGAGGATGAAGAGGAAGTCTTTTTATGGAATAACGGTCAATTTTCGGGTATGCCGAATATGATCGGGGTTCGTAGCAAGAATAATTTTTTGTACAAGACTTACAAAATTTTCAAACTGGGGTTGAATAATCCTGCAGGTATTTTCATTGCCATGGCTTTATTTTTTTATATTTTTTTCGCAGCCGTGGGCCTCAATCCCTTTCTCGGCGCATTTTTGGCTTTAGGCATTAGTCTCTCGACGGATAATTTAATACTGTGGGACGCAGGCCACAACAGTAAGGTCCGGACACTGGCTTTTACTCCCATAATCATATTGGGAATATGGATGCTGTTTGAGAAACATAAGTATCTGCTGGGGGGGGCTATTTTGGCTCTGGGGCTCAACTATAGTCTCTATGCCATGCATCCCCAGATGACCTACTACATTTTTGTCATATTCTTTGTGTACGGAATCATCAAGATTGTCCGTACTGCTCAAACCGGCAAATGGCGGCCCTTTCTCCTTGCTTCAGGTACGGTAGCCCTGGCCGTTATTTTAGCGCTGGGCTCTTCTGCTACACGGTTATGGTCATTATACGAATACAACAAATCTTCCATGAGAGGAGCCCCCGTTTTAGTCGAGGAAAAAACAAAGAACACGGAGGCCAAAAGTAGCAGCGAAGTAGAAGGATTAGACTGGGAATATGCTATGTCCTGGAGTAATAGCACCATAGACCTGATCGCTTCTTATATACCGGGATTTGCGGGTGGCGGTTCAGGTGAAAAAGTCAGCGAAAGTTCGAAAACCTACCAAACCTATCGCGTAAAGGCTGCTCCCTTGTACTGGGGAGAACTTCCGTTTACGGAAGGTCCCATCTATATTGGTGCCGTCCTCATTTTTCTATTTGTTTTTGGCTTGTTTTACGTTAAAGGAGACCTTAAACTATGGCTTGGTATCGGTTTATTGATTGCCGTTTTAATGTCCATGGGTAAGCATTTTGAAATACTGAATAAGTTTTTGTTTGACAATCTCCCGCTTTACAATAAATTCCGAACGCCCCAATCCATTTTGAGCGCAGCCAAGTTTTTTATCCCTATCCTTGGCGGATTGGCGCTGTACCATGTATTTCAGGAATATCAGAACATCAAAAACACCAAGAAAAAAACAGTCTCTGCTCATTTCAATAAAAGTTTGTATTGGTCGGTAGGTATTTGTGGCGGATTTGCCTTACTGATGGCTTTGATCGGTCCCTCACTCTTTGATTTTCAAGGCCCTGGTGATGCGCGTATGACACAAGGAGGAACGGACATTTCACCATTCATTGCAGACCGGAAAAGCCTCATGCAAAGCGACTCTTTCAGAACACTATTTTTAGTGCTCGGAGCCGGCGCTTCTCTATGGTTACTGATGAATAAAAAGATAACAACGACCTTGTTTATCGGACTTATCGGAGGGTTGATTCTATTTGATACTGTTGGCGTTAGTCTTCGCTATTTATCTCATGAGGACTTTGTCAATGAAAGAAATTATGAGCAGAATTTTGCCAAACGTCCGGTAGATCAGCAAATCCTGTCTCTTGAAAAGGAACGGGAAAAATACCGGGTGTTCGACGTAAGTATCAATACCTTCAATTCCGCTTCCACTTCCTACTGGCACAACACTATCGGCGGGTATCACCCAGCTAAGTTACAGCGCTACCAAGACGTAATTGAGCGCTATATCTCCAAGAATGACCCTGAAGTACTCAATATGCTCAATTCTAAATATTTTATTGCTCCAGGAAAAGGAGGGCAGGCACAGGTGCAGCGAAATCCGGGCGCCCTTGGTAATGCCTGGGTGGTGGATGAGATCGTTACCGTCAATTCTCCTAATGAAGAAGTAAGCGCACTGGGAGATATCAATCCTTCAACGCAGGCCGTTGTGTTGGATAAAGAATATGATAACTACGTTGGGGATTTCGATCCCGTCATGGATTCCAGCGCTACAGTTAAGCTGACTAAGTACCAACCCGATCACCTTACCTATGAATTTTCAGCCGGATCGGAGCAATTTGTCGTTTTTTCCGAAATCTGGTATGGCCCCGACAAAGGATGGAAAACTTATATTGACGGTGAAGAAGTCGAGCATATCCGCGCAAATTATATTCTCCGCGCCATGCGGGTACCCGCCGGGCAGCATAAGATCGAATTCATATTTAAACCTAAAACCTATTACACAGGAGAAAAGATCACCCTAGCCAGTTCTTTGATCCTACTTGGCTCTTTGGTAGGTATTTTTGGGGTTAAAGCTTACCAGGAAGTAACCAAAGAACCCAAACCCGAAGAAAAGCCCAGCGAACCCAAACCTAAAACCACAAAAACAACCAGTAAAAGGACTACGTCAAGAAAGAAAAAGAAAAAGAAATAAGCGGTCAACAAATCCTTACAGCAATTTTTTGACCTAAAATCTAAGGAATGAATAAACGGGTCCTATTTATCACTTACTACTGGCCTCCATCGGGTGGCCCGGGTGTTCAACGCATCATCTATTTCGTTAAATACCTGCGTAAATTCGGTTACGAACCTGTTATCCTTACCGTAAAAGATGGAGAATATCCCGCAATAGACCGTACCTTCGAAAAGATTATTCCTGAAGGCATAAAGGTGTATAAATCTAAGGCGCTCGAGCCCTTCACCCTTTACAAACGGCTCCTTGGTAAAAAGAAAGACCATAAGATCGACACTTATATTATGAGCCGGAAGGAAAAAAGCCTTCCGCAGAAGCTCCTCAAATGGATCCGGCTGAATATTTTTATCCCGGATGCCCGGATTGGGTGGTATCCCTATGCGGTAAAGCTGGGAAAAAAGATCATTCAGGACGAGCAGATTGATTTGATTTTCTCCAGCTCTCCCCCCCACTCTCTCCAGGTCACTGCCCGCCGGTTGGCTGCTTTGTCTAACAAGCCCTGGGTAGCAGATTTCCGCGATCCCTGGAGTACGATCTGGTATTACCAAGATCAAAAACGGACCTGGCTAACTAAATGGATCGACAGCCGACTTGAGCGAAAAGCGATCACTTCGAATGACCGGATCGTTGTTACGTGCAAAGGCTTAAAAGAGCAGTTCGAAAAATACTTTGGCGTTTCATCAGAAAAAGTAAAAGTCGTAACCAATGGTTTTGAGCCGACGGCCATCTCAACTAAATCCTTTTCTCCTGAAGGTCCTTTCAAGATATTTTATGCCGGCAACTTGTCTACGGTAAGGGTCCCCTATCCTTTGCTGGAGGCTTTAAAAAAATTCAAAAACACACATCCTGAAAAACCCATAAAATTCGTTATTGCGGGGACGGTCAGTCCTAAATTCTGGGAGGCAGTCCGGGAAAGAGCCATCGAGGAGCTGATCGATTACCTTGGGTATATCAGTCATCAGGAAGTACTCGACCATTACCAAAAAGCAGACTTACTCCTGCTGGTGATTGACGATATCCCTAATCCAAACTTATTTATTCCCGGCAAACTATTTGACTACCTGGGAAGCCGGAAGCCTGTTTTTGGCATCGGTCCTAAAAACGGAGAGGTCCATAAAATCATTAAAGAGACCAATAGCGGTTATTTTTTTGATTACCAGGAAAACGAAAAAGCTTTTGAACAACTAAAAGCACTCGTGGAAAAAAGAGCGGAACTTTCAAAGCTCTTTACATTCGAGGGAATAGAGCAATATACCCGGGAACAACTGACAAAAAAGTTGACAAGTACCTTTGATGAGGTGTTGACAGAAGCTGGAGACGAATGACTAGTCCAAGATAATTTATTTTTGCAAAACTGTGAATCTGAATATAAATAAATGAACACTAGAAATTCAGAATATATCGGCCCCCTACATAACTATCACCTTCTCCCCAAAAAATACTACCTTTGCCAAAATTTTTTTGATAGAATAGATAAGTATGTCAGACAACAAGATCATCTTCTCCATGTCGGGAGTTACTAAAACCTACCCGCCTCAAAAACAAGTATTAAAAAATATCTGGCTCTCCTTCTTCTACGGAGCTAAAATCGGCATTCTGGGCCTCAACGGAAGCGGTAAATCCACCCTCCTGAAAATCATCGCCGGCCTGGATACCAACTACGAAGGTAAAATCGAATTTGAAGCGCAGTATAAGATCGGCTACCTCCCCCAAGAACCTGAACTGGACGAAAATAAAACCGTACGGGAATCGGTAGAGGAAGGTCTCGGCGAACTCATGGAAACGATGAAAGAGTACGAAGCGGTCAATGCCAAATTTGCCGAACCCATGAGCGATGACGAAATGAATAAACTCATCGAACGGCAGGGCGAACTCATGGAGATCCTCGACCAAAAAAATGCCTGGGAAATGGATCACAAGATCGAAAAAGCCCTCGACGCCTTGCGCTGCCCCCCAGACGATGCCAAGATCAGCGTACTCTCCGGTGGAGAACGTCGTAGGGTGGCCCTTGCCCGGTTGCTACTTTCTGAGCCGGATATCCTCCTGCTCGACGAGCCGACCAACCACCTCGATGCCGAAAGCATCGCCTGGCTCGAACAATACCTCCAAAACTTTCCCGGTACCGTGATTGCCGTCACCCACGACCGCTATTTTCTGGATAATGTAGCCGGATGGATCCTCGAACTCGACCGAGGTGAAGGCATCCCATGGAAAGGTAACTACAGCAGCTGGCTCGAGCAAAAGGCCAAACGACTGGAGCAAGAACAAAAAGAAGCAACAAAACGAAAAAGAACACTCGAACGCGAGCTCGAATGGATACGCATGAGCCCGAAAGCACGCCAGGCTAAAGGAAAAGCAAGACTCAACGCCTATGATAAATTGGCTTCGCAAGGTATGAAAGAAAAAGAAGCTAAACTGGAACTGTCTATACCTCCGGGCCCCAGACTGGGGGAGGTGGTAATCGAAGCCGAACACCTCAAAAAAGCCTTTGGCGACCGCCTGCTTTTTGACGACTTCTCCTTTACGGTTCCCAAAAACAGCATCGTCGGCATTATCGGCCCGAATGGCGTCGGAAAGACAACGCTCTTCCGCATGATTATGGGCGAAGAAAAGCCGGATGAAGGTAACATCACCCTGGGCGATACGGTAAAGACTTCTTACGTCGATCAATCGCACGAAGCTATCGATCCTGAAAAGACCGTCTACGAAATCGTATCCGGCGGGCAAGACATCATCACAGTGGGTAACTACGAAGTCAATGCCCGGGCCTATGTAGCCAAATTCAACTTTACCGGAGCCGATCAACAAAAAAAAGCTGGCGTCCTATCCGGCGGAGAACGCAACCGCCTCCATCTGGCCCTGACGCTTAAAGATGGGGGCAATGTCCTCCTGCTGGATGAGCCTACCAACGACATCGACGTCAATACCCTAAGAGCGCTGGAAGATGCGCTTGACGCTTTTGCCGGCTGCGTGCTGCTCATTAGCCACGACCGTTGGTTTATCGACCGATTGGCAACACATATTTTATCCTTTGAGGATGACGGCAAGGTGGTCTTTTTCGAAGGGAACTTTCAGGCTTACGAAGAAGCGAAAAAGGAACGACTGGGAGATGTCACTCCCCACCGGCACCGGTTTAAGAATTTAATGCAAAACTAGGATTGTTTAACTCCAGAGTCGCAGCCGCCAATAATTCAATTTTCCGGTATCTACTCTGGCCTGATCGGCAACCCTTAGCCTCCAATCTCCTTTTATGGGCTCCCCGATCAACGCTCTGAGCAACGGCGTATTAATTAGCGTAAACTCTTTGATGATATTTTCGGTGCGACCGCCCTGCCGATTGTGTAAGACGACTTCTTTTCCTGAAGGGCAGATCAAACTCAGGGATAGATCACCTATATAGGAATGGGTGATATCTACTTTCAGGTCAATATTACGCAGGACGCCTTCCTCTTCAACTTGTTCTACTATGTCAATACCCTCTTTTACGTTGTCGGGGATTTTTAGCTTGGGTTCTTGCTCAATGACTATTTCCTGGGCATCATCAACCTGGATTTGAATAGACCAGCTATTCCAGGTGCCGGTATCCATAGATGCATTATCGATCACTTTCATTTTCCATACTCCTTTGATAGACTTGCCGACCATCTGATTCAGATCAGGCACTTCGTCAGGCGCATAGAACTTTTTCAAATTATCTCTGGAACCGCCTTTTCTGTTATGTAAAATAATCTCATCTTCATCCGGGCTGATCAGCTTAATGATCAGGTCACCAATATAGGAATGATCGATAGAGACTTGCACCGACAATTTATCGACACGGCCCGATTCTTCAAATACGATGGTATCGACTGCACCTTGCGGATCATTGTCGGGGATGGTAGCCGCCGGCTTAGATTCTTTGGAGATGAGTTCTCCGGTGGTAGCACGCTGGTATTTTAAAGCTTCCTGAACAGCTTTCAGTGCATCCACTTTTCCATGTCCGAACCAGGGGCTCCAGGAGCCGTCGGGCGATCCTGCATCCTTAAAACTGCCATCGGGAAAAACTTCTATAGTCGACACATCCCAGGAGGTATCCGGATTAAAATTAGCAGGCGGAGTCCGGTCGTATCCGTCAAAATTGAGGTCCTTGCTGGCGGTGCGCTGGAGGATAGAAACGACATTCAATGCTGTAAGAGAAGGGTTGGCCGACAGGATTAAGGCAGCGATGCCAGCTACTAAAGGGGTTGCGCTGGAGGTGCCCCCAAATCTGCGTGTGACCCCTTGCCCTATCCCGGTAGCCGTCGTAACTCCGAGTCCTGGTACCGACATTCTGAAATAAGCGTGTCCGTTACTAGAAGGGCCGCATAGACTGATTCCCGGGCCAAAATTGGAATAATGACTGCGTTTTGCCGTACTTGCCAGGGCTGCGATATGTATCACTCCGGGTATTCCCACCAGGTTGTTTCGAAATTCATAGGTAGTGCGCACCCCTTCCCACGTCCGGGATCCGTCAACGTTAAACTCCCATCCGCTGGTGTAAGGAATATCCTGATTGGCGATATAATTGATTGGTGCATTATTATTACCTGCAGCCCAAAGGAAGAGAATGCCTTTCTTCCTTGGTCCTCCCGTTTGAGCCAGTTCTTTTATGCGATTGACCACTTGAGGCCACCAGATACTGGTGGGGGTGATCCCCCAAGAATTAGACATAATATCTACCTTATCAGCCATGTAATTGATTGCGGTCAGCAGCTTGGAGTCGCTGATGGCGAGGAATGGACCATTGGATTGCCATTTTACGGGGAGGAGTTTGCAGCCCGGAGCTGCCCCTACCGTATGGGTGGCATTGGCATTCCCGGCAGCCACTGCCGCCGATGAAGTACCGTGGTCAGAACCGTATTTGTACATTTGTGCTGGATCCGCGTCGATATCGGTATGAGCGACCAGCCGTGTTCCCTGAAAATAACCCCAGCCGGCGAACTTCTCGGGACCATCAAAATCGGGATGATCCAGTTTGCAGCCATCATCGGCAACACCGATCACGATTTCGGGGCTTCCAAAGTGTTTGAGCAGATCCCAGGCAGCTTCACAGTGGGACGTAGATCGGGCATCAAACCAGGGATGATTAAAGCGCTCATGGAGATGCCACTGTTGGACATACTCCGGATCTGAAGGCAAGGGAAGGTCATATTTTTCGATACGATAATTCAGGTCGTGTTCGGCTATTGCAACGCGGTCGTCTTCTTCCATTAATTTTACGACCAATTTGCAGGGATTCATCCCGGTATGGCTAGTCAATTGAAACAGAAAAGAGCGTTCATCATATCGAGTAAGCAAAACCAGGCCCAATTCGCCGCTGAACAGATCAATCTGATGGGAGGTCAGGGATTCTTTGAAAACGATCAATACCCGGTCGGTGATTAGAAACTCTTGTCCGTTGGAAGCCATGCGGTAAGCATGGTGAGCGGGTGCCATAAACCGGCTAAGCGCCATGAGGGCTTCCAGCTGATCGTTGGTGGTTGTTACCCTGGTCGAAGCAGAAGATACTTGCTGCAACTGTTGGAAACCAAGATGTTGCAATTGATCGGGAAGCGCTCTAACCACAAATTGGTCTGGTTTTTTTTCTAACGTTATCTTTTCACCATTTCGATAGGTGTAGGTTTGTTGCATGGTATAAGTGGATTTTGACAAAACAGGAGAAATAAAAAACAACGGCTAAGTATTCCAAATAGAAAGCTTTCGAAAGTTAAGCGATTTTTTTGGTTCGACTATTATGTAATATTAAGAAATTAATTAATTTTAGTAATCAAAATTATACTTGTATGTTAAACGTAGTCATTGGCTTAATTTTCATTTTGTTGTTGCTCAGTTTATTGGCGACCACTGTTATGGAGCTTATCTCTGGTTTACTATCCTTCCGGGGCCGTCATTTGGAGCGGGTCTTAAGGAATATGTTGGCTACGGATAGTGACGAGTTATTAGAAAAATTTAAAGAGAATCCATTTTACAAGCAATTAGCCGGAAAGTTTTTAGGTAAGCGTACGCCCCCCTCCTATTTGAGTTCGGCCAATTTCAGATCTATCTTAGAAAAGATTTTGGGAGGAAAAGAACAGTTGGAGGCCAAGATCGGTGAGATAAAAGATGAAAACCTCAGGGAGATCCTGAATCAATTTGTAGAAGAAGCGGAGGGAAATCTGGAAGATTTGAGAAACAGGATAGAGCAATGGTATGATGACGTTATGGATAGAGCCTCCGGCTGGTACAAGAGAAATATCCAAAAGGTCCTGATCCTGGTAGGGATAGGTATTGCGGTTATTTTCAATGCCGATACGATTTCCATTTATAATCGGTTATCAAAAGACCCGAAAGCGAGGCTAGAAGTGGCGACGTTGGCGCAGGAATTTGTGCAAAGTGATTCGCTACAGACCGTTTCTGCTAGTGAAGAAACGATTAAAGAAATCCGTGAGGAGATTGATTATTTGGTGAATACAGAAATTGAAAACTTAAAAAATCCGTTGGGTTTGGGCTGGGATAATTTTGATGTGATCAATGCCGATTGGTACGACTGGGTGCAGAAAATTCTGGGATGGATTGTGACGGCATTGGCCATTTCTCTGGGAGCACCCTTTTGGTTTGATCTGTTGAAAAAACTGGTCAATGTAAGAAGTTCGGGGAAGGTACCTCCGCCATCCTCTGGAAAATAATGACGTTATTTAACGTTTTTGCCTCAGGGCGAATGATAAGGCTTGAGTTTAGTGACAAAACTCATTGTGAACCTGTCTGCCTATGGCAGCAGCAAGGCAGGCTTCCTACTAAGAAAGTAGGGGACGAAAAAAGCTAACGTTGATTAGCTCAATACTTATCACGCCGTCCAGAGAAATCACTCTAAACAACTTACCTGTTAAGCGAGAACACTAATAGATCAAGAAAAATTTTTAAAAATTATTTTTAAAAATTGGTAACGTTTTCATGGTAAGTGGTATTTATAAATGGAGAAACCGAATATTATTGCTCTATATTACTATAGTGAAAAGGCTTCTTTTAAAGCCGGTTGTTAAATGATTAATTTTATTTCCTTAATTCTTTTTTTTTAGTATATTAGCCAAATACTTGAATACCCTAACACCTAACTGATGACCATTTTGCCCCAAACAAATTAAATTAGTGCCAAATGATAAGAATTTCTTTCTTACTTTTCTTTGCTACTATTCTTGTGCTGGCTCTTGGCTACAGTAAAGGGTATTTTCAAAATACCAATAAGTTGGTCCCTGTAAAACTGAAAGGGGTCAACATTACCAAGAAAGAATCGTCCACTTTTAAATTCAAAACACCTGGGCCTGGCAAATTAAATATCTTTCTGAGTAAAATAGACGGGAGAAGAGAACTCGAGGATATTTCGGTAAGCTTATATCAAGGTTTAAATAAGTTGAAAGAAGGCTTCTACCAAGGGTCAAAGATGACTTTCCCTATCAAACAATCCGATTTCTTCAGCATTAATTTTGAAGTTGATAAACGGTATATTACCGTTGCCATTAGAGTTGAGTTTATTCCCGATGATCCCTCTGTTCTACCCGAAGAAGATAACCAGGATGTCCTGACCATCTCTCAGACCTTTTTCGGACTCAAAAAGAATGATACGAAAGAAAAATTAAGTACAACCATTTATTTGGAAGAGGGCGATAAGGTACTCGTATCCACTAGTGATACCGAAGAGTTCGCGGAAGCCCTTATGTTTGAGTTTGACGGAGATGGCTATACGCCCCATCAGGTGATCAAAGGGCAACCGGTAGTCGCGCCGGAGACCAAGGAATATACTTTCTTGTTTTATCTGGATGAGGAAGCTTCTTCATTTCTAAATATAGATTTTCTGAAATCCAATAAGGGAGCCCGAATCGAACAAGTCAACGTTCGAAAGATAAAAAAAGGAAAACCGATTGAAAAACCTAATCAAGAACCAGACCCGTTATTGGATTTTCTAAAAGCACAGCAACAACAGCAGGCTCAACAGCAAGAGTTTCTTGCTAAAATGGAAGCAGATCGACGAAGAGCAGATTCCTTGAACAATGTCAAATGGAAGGAAGACATGAAGCGCATTGAAAACATGTTTAACCCCAGAATAGACACTACTGCACAGTCTATCTTTAACAACGATATAAGGGAAACCATTCCTCCTCGCGGAAATCTGCTAGCCTCTAACAGAATGTGTTTTGACATCACTGATGTTCCTATGGGTAATCTCTTCTGGTTGTACTGGATTGGAATAGGAGACCAGCAGTTAGAACAGTATCAAAATGAAGAAACTGAAAAGCTTAAAAGATATCCGCGAAGTATTTCCTATCTTGGATATTTAGGTAATCTTCTTTTTAAAAGAGGGGGCTATAACGATCCGCTACGCCGCACCTATCAATCAGGCCGCTCTCACGATCAAACTGAATATGCCATTGTTGATTGGGATAACAGAATTAATTTTCTAAAAAACCGCCCTTACGAACCTATTTTCCCCTATATGAAAGGAGAAAATATCGCTTATACCATTGGGAATTCTTCTATTCCCAATCAGGAAAACGGGGTCGTTTATCTGTGTGTTTGTAATAAAAATTACAATACGCCTGTCACCATTCACTTTAAATATGAAACCTTTATCACGCAAGGCTTTGCTACTATGGGTATGGGAGTACCAATGAATTAATATTTATGAAACGATCTATAAGCATATTATTACTTTTACTCCTGGGTGTAACTGCTAACGTAGAGGCAGCAGGTATTTTAGGTCAATTAAAAAAATGGACCGAAAAGGCGCAAAGGTTTTTTAGTGGGGAAGAACAACTTGAGGACCAAGCCTTATATTCAGGCAACTATGTAATAGCTTATGAGCCTTACTTTCTAATTGAAAAACAGCACTTTGGAAAATCAAGCTTCCATTTTCACCTACTTACCGACCTGGTGATTGGCGATTACGACATCGACCCTCAAACCGGAAAACCCCGATATGAACAGGCCTTTAAAGTCCACCAAACAGCCAAAACCATTGGTCAGGAAGAAAACATATTACAGGTATCCCGAAAAAGCAATGCCAAACTTCGGATGCTGCTCAATGTATCTATGCATAATGACTTCGGTGTTAGTTATGAGAACGATAATGCTACCCTAAATTTCTTTAGCAATAAAAATGCCCAGCAGGATACTTTAATTAATCGTTTGAAAAAAACCTTCATTGTTTGGGAGAAAAAGTATGATATACTCCGCGAAGAATCCGGAGTTGTCCTGGATTTTCAAAACTTTACAGGAAATCGCTCCAGGGTCCTTAACAATTTAATGGACTTCATTAAGCGGATTGAAGAAACGGTAGGGCTTGTTTATTTAAAACTGCCTGCTTACTCGGAAAAACAATCGTTTTTTAATAATGAGGAATTCTTATTCTTTCTTAAACAGCATGTTGATCTGTTCATTCTAAAAGCCTATGATTTCACAAAATTGGAGCAGTTTGGGGTCAAAAAATGTATCCCACCTGTCAATATGTTTGAAGTAGAACGATGGCTAAAGTTTTATTCAGAAAATGATAGCCTGATTGAGGCAAAAAACATACTGATCGAATTTCCAAATTATGCTATTGCTTACGATGAATCAGAAGTTGAAGATCTACCTCCCCTCCGATATGTACCGATAGGTATGGCTTACAAAAAAATAGCCAAGAGCAAAAAATCATACGTCGACTCTTTACACCGGTCTTATTTAATCATTGAGGATGCTGAAAACAGATGCACCTATTGTGTAGAAGATAGTTTGACTCTAGCAATGAAATATCAATGGGTTTTAAATGATCGAAAATGCGCTGGTATCGGCACCATGGGGCTGAGCTATATTTTTGAAGGAAACGCCACCAAACAACTGAATAAATGGTGGTGGGCCAAAGCACGTACACTTGCAAGACCAACAGCACCACTGGGCTGGTCTATAGCCAGTATGCTATTTTTGTTTATTTGTCTTGGTTATATTGTCGCTATTGCCCAGCATTGGCAGGTGAGAAATATTCTTGCAAAATACCAAAATCGCTTAACGTCTTTTGGGTTGCGGTTTGCATTGTTTTTCTTCTTCTTCTTATTATGCGCCGATATCATTCCACGTAATTTTATAGGATTATTAATCATTGGAGCTATACTCGGAATATTTATTTTAATGAGAATTGTTAAGCGGTACCTTGCTAAAGTGAGAAGATATGGAAAGTATGCACAACACGTATGATTGAAACGTACCGGAAAATACAGATGTATTACAGATTTATTAATAAGCAAAACGTTAGACTAGGAATTTAACCAATGAAAAAATTTTTTAAGAATCTAGGTCCTCTTATCATCCCGGAATTAAAGATTCTCTTTTTTGGTATCATTCCTTTTTCCATTATCCTTACTTTCTTCTTTGTCTTTGTACTCGCAAAGGATGCAAAGAATGATGATTCAGAACTGTTTATAATTGGATTCCTAATTAGTATTGCTTGTTGCTATTTTGCCCGTTTTGTAAGCTGGCTGGTCAAAAAGAGAGTAACGAATTATCCGGAAGTACAAGGTGATATTTATGAGGAAAATTCGGAAGAAAACTAAGCACTTGGTCAAAAATAAGTTACCATTAAATTGGGATGAGTTTTGAGCTCAATCAAGGCAAAAAAAGTAGGCGATGCCATAGCATCGGCGAGGCTTTTTAACGCAGAGTGAGCTTAAAAATCGCCCAATGAAATAAGTGAATTATTTTGACCAAGTGCTTAAGCGGCAAATCAAAATTGCTTGTATAATAAATCTGTTCGGCCATTATAGACTAAGTGATTGAATACCTGGAATGAACGCAGGAAATAATGACCGAACTCAAAAAGATTTTTTATACCAATTTTTTTGCCTTACTATTTAATTGTTAACCACTATTAATTTAAAAGAATGATCCACGAGTTCATTCCTATTATCGCAGGCGAATTAAGTGATTTTCTTGATTCCAGATTTGATACGAGCGAAGAGCCCGTAACCTTGTCGGGTATTGTCAATCAAGATGGCACCGTTGCGATTAATGGTGAAAATAAAATCGTATGCACCCTGGTAAATATAGAGCGAGACGGCTCCAACCAAATGGCCGGAGGCGGTTTTTCAAGGGGGGATCTACCTGTGCATATCAATTTGTATGTCCTCTTTTCTGCATTTTTCACGGATTATGCAGAGGGCTTAAAATTCATTTCCGGCGTTATCGGTTTCTTCCAGGCCAACCCTACTTTTACCTATGATGGAAACACCGTAAAAGTAGAGTTACACAATATTGATTTCAGAGAATTGGGAAATTTATGGACGGCCGTTGGCGCTAAAGTACTACCATCCGTACTGTATAAGATCCGAACATTGAATATGGATGAAGACAATATCAGAGACGAAATACCGGCCATTTCCGGAATAACGATATAATTGGAAAGTAGGAATGTTGGAATGTTGGAAAGTTGGAAATTTGGAAAGTTGGAAATTTGGAAAGTTGGAATATTGGAAAGTTGGAATATTGGAAAGTTGGAATATTGGAAAGTTGGAATGTTGGAAAGTTGGAATGTTGGAAAGTTGGAAAGTGGAAAAGTGGAAAGTAGGAATATTGGAAAGTTGGAAAGTAGGAATGTTGGAAAGTTGGAATGTTGGAAAGTTGGAAAGTGGAAATTTGGAAATTTGGAAATTTGGAAAGTAAACCTTAAACCTACAACTTTAAACGATTCAACAGTTCATCAATTAAACAATGATTCGCCCCAACCTCAATACAGGAGGAGGTGACTACGAAAAAAACCATTTACACCATATGATGCAGTATATTTATGTAGCGGATAATTGGGAAAAGCTGATCAGCTTATCATGTCATCATACGTTTTACGAAGATGGTATATGTAAGGATTTCAGCTTCACTCCATCTATGGAAACGGATCTGGCGCTAAAGAATTTGAAATGTATTTTCAGATCTCAACCAAATGGTTTTACCATTTTAGGGCATTCAGAAAAAAGTTTGAAGTTATTTCAGTCTCCTGTTTTAAAAGTGGAGAAGTTCACTTTTTATATCAACCAGAATAACGGCAAGTTCATAAACTTTTCCAATTTGCCATTTACTTCCTTCGGTCAGCTATATTATTTTAATAATTTGACTGAAAATAAAGAAAAAGGGTCCGATGCGAAGTTGTTGCACGGGCAGGAATATCTTTATCCTAAGGAAGATGAGTTTTGTGCCTGGCGGCCAAAGCGTTTTCAGGTAAGGGTAGAGCAAGGTAAAAAAATTGATTTAGAAGTAATTGACGTATTCGGAAAAAAGGTGAAGCTGGAGGATCTTCCCGAAAAAGCCCCCACGCGGCTGATTCCGCTTAACCTGGATAGTCACTCCCCCGGAAAATATACCTTAAAAACAAAGCAGGGAGACGTACCGATTATAACGTCAAAAAAACGACTGGAGCGCTACTGGGGAGTAATCGATATTTATTTGGAAGCCGCTCCCAAGGGTAATCAAATAATTGTAAAGAATCAATTTACCCCTCAGGAATACTCCATAAAAATTGAGCGCCGGTCCACACATTGGCGTTATTTCCTCATCGATCAAAATAATAAGAAAGAGCAACCCAAGTTCAGCAATCCAAAAGTATCTACCAACGGAACAGAATTAGAATTTACGAACCCGGAATTTATCGAATTGTCTAACGGACATCAAGCAGCAATGATTGAGTCCAAGAAACCACTACCGCTCTCTGAAATGATTAGTAATAAGGACAAGCTAAACCTAAAGATAAAGAAGAATGGAAAATGGGTTAGTAAACCCTTAAAGTTACCGAAACCAACAATTGACTTAATAAAACCGGACAGAGAAACGAATAAAATTTACTCCGAAACATTTGTATATTTATAAATCAAACCCTTCATTATTCAAAAAATTGAAATGAAACCATGGCTAGATTTGCAACTCCAGGCGTCTATGTAAAAGAAAAGAGCTCCTTTGGTGCTTCAGGCGCTGCTGTACCTACTGCTGTACCTGCCTTTATTGGTTATACTGAAAAGGCTAGTCGAGGAAATAATTCCTTGTTAAATATTCCAACCAGAGTCGAGTCTTTGGCTGAATTTGAAAAATTCTTCGGCGGAGCACCTCATCAAACGTTTACCGTAAAAGCTGATGGCGACAGCTACGCTCTGACAGAAGATCAAAAGACTAAATATTTGCTTTACAATAGTATGAGATTATTCTATGCTAACGGTGGCGGTATTTGTTATGTCGTTTCAGTCGGAGACTACTCCAAACCTGTTAATCCTGCCGACCTCACAGGAGAAAAGACAGGTGGTGGATTGAAATCCTTACTTTTAGCTCAAGAACCAACCATGTTGGTGGTGCCTGATGCCCAATTATTGGACAAAGGCGATTGCTATAAAGTTTACCAGGAAATGTTGATGCATTGCGGAATGGAAACCAAAAGCAGAGTTTCTATTTTTGATGTATATGACGGACATGAAGCTCGTACTTATGACAACAAAGATGTCGTAAATGCATTCCGGGAAGGCGTTGGAGAAAACTTCCTTTCTTACGGTGCAGGGTATTACCCTTATTTACATACCTCTATTGTTTCTAAGAGCGAAGTTTCTTACCAGAACATCAGCAATATTGACAATCTCGTTAAATTGTTGACGAAAGAAGCAGAAAACCGCTACTTGGGTGGTTCTCCGGAACCTACTCCTTCTTCCACTTCATCATCTTCTTCCTCTACTTCTAAAGGAAATGATAAGGATAAAGGAAAGTCGACGCCTCCTCCGCCAAAAAAATCCGATAATCCTGGACCGGTGGATGAAAAGGCGCAAAAGAAGTTTGATGCGGCTAAGGCTGAAATTAACAAACTAAAAGATGCCGAAGCTAACTCAAAGGTCGTGGATCAAAACGTTAAGGCTATTAGCCCAATGTATAAGATGATCCTCGCCGATATGCGTGCTCACATGAACCTGCTTCCTCCAAGTGCCGCTATGGCTGGTGCTTATTGTATGACGGATAATGCGACAGGCGTACACAAGGCTCCCGCCAACTTAAGCGTGAGTGCTGCGTTGGCCCCTGCTGTCAATATTTCCAGCGAAGATCAAGAAGACCTGAATGCTCCTATTAACGGTAAATCCGTGAATGCCATCCGTACCTTCCTCGGAAGAGGCGTATTGGTCTGGGGTGCCCGAACATTAGATGGAAATAGCCAGGATTGGCGTTATATAAATGTTCGACGATCCATGATCATGCTGGAGCAATCGGTAAAAAACTTACTGGAACGTTACGTTTTCGAACCCAATACTCCAGGTACATGGGTTAAGGTACGAGCATCGCTCGTTAACTTCCTTACTAGTATGTGGCGTCAGGGAACCTTAGTCGGTACTTCTCCTACACAGGCTTTTGATGTGGGATTAGGCTTAGGCTCCACCATGACGCCTAACGATATCCTGGATGGTGTCATGAGAATCTCCATCAAAGTAGCTATCTCTCGACCTGCAGAATTTATCGAAGTAACCTTCGAACAAAAAATGCAAGGCGGTGACGCTGGTGGCGGAGATGAAGGCGGTGAATAATAATCAACACCACTTCTTTGCTCAATTTTTCGATTGAGCACCTTGTTGTTTTTGAAAACATAATATTAAGTTAAACCTTTAAAAATCAACATATTATGGCAGATTTTGAAGATCAATGGCCCATTCCGAAGTTTCATTTTCGCGTTTCTATAGCTGATGAAGAAATGAGCTTTCAAGAAGTCTCAGGTTTGGAGGCCAACACCGAAGTGATTGAATATCGCCACGGTGACAGCGAAGTATTTAGTACGATCAAACAAGCAGGAATCGTAAAAACCAGTAACCTTACCTTAAAGAAAGGTGTATTTGCTGAAGATTCTCGCTTACTGGAGTACTTCAACCAAATTTATGAGAAAGACTATTACGGCACGGAAGATACCCGTGTCGATATTCTGATCGAATTACTGGATGAAACCGGTGAAACCGTCATGGGGTGGAACATTCAACGTGCTTTCCCCATCAAGTTCACCGGTACAGACTTGAAATCAGATGCCAACGAGATCGCAGTTGAGACCGTTGAATTTGCCTACGAGTCAATCCGTGTCTCATTAGATGGTAGCTTATCCGCTGAAGGATAATGAGTATATCGTCTATTAGAATGCCCGCTGGCAAGATATAATCTATGGCTGATTATTTCTTGCCAGTGTAAGGGGCTTTTCTTAACTCTAAATCGTTTTCCCATGCCACCTGATGATACTACATTTCCATTACCAAAATTTTTCTTTAAAGTAACAATCAATGGAAAAGAAATTGCTTTTCAAGAAGTTAGTGGTCTGGATCAAGAATCCGATACAGTAGAATACAGAGCGGGAAATAGCTCAAACTTTATCAAAAGTAAAAGGCGAGGACTATTTAAAAGCGGACAAATCTCCATGAAAAGAGGAACGTTTAAAGGGGATAAAGTACTGCTGGATTTCTTCGCTATGCAAAAACAACGCGATTATTATCCGACCTCCAGACAACAATTTATCGAACTCGAAATCGAACTCTGCGACCATAAAGGAGAGACATTAGTCGCCTGGAATGTGGAACGTGCTGTACCTATAAAGTTTAGCGGAACCGACTTGAAATCTGATGCTAACGAAATTGCAATTGAATCGCTGGAATTTGTGCATGAAGGAATAAAAGTGGAATATACCGGCTAAACTAGCCTTTCCACTAGTTAGATTAGATAAAAAGATTACAATCAAACAACATGGCTGATGCATCTTATTTTCCACCAGTAGGTTTCTTCTTCGAAGTCACCATTTTTGACCCCGCATCAAACCTCGTTGATGGTGCGCATTTTCAAGAAGTATCCGGTATAGAGGTGAGCTTGGAAACAGAGGATTATGGAGAAGGGGGAAATAATCTGTATAAACAAAAGATTCCAAAAGCACCTTCCTATTCCAATTTAGTGCTTAAAAGAGGATTATTGACGCTTAATGATCCTGACTTTACTAACTGGGTAAAAGAAACCATTTTATCAGAAGGCCGCTTCAATGATTCAGAGGGAATTGTGTTGAAGAACATTATGGTAAAACTAAAAGACCCCAGCGGATCAAAAGACCAATTAATGAATTGGGTCTTTTATGGTGCCTATCCGGTCAAGTGGAGTATTTCAGGATTTAATGCCGAAGAAAATTCTATTGTTACGGAAACCCTTGAGTTTGCTTATCGAAATTTTAATATTAATGTGGAGTGACCAAGGCTTTCAATAATCTTTTTTGTCTAAACAAAATCAACTACTACTATGCCGATCGAAATAAGAGAACTCATCATTAAAGCTACCGTGAATCCTTCAACCAATCCAATTAATAATCAGGAGGTGATCACCCAGGAAATTAAAAAACTTAAAGGGGATGTAGTTCGTGATTGTGTAAAAAAAGTGTTGTCTAAATTGCAGGATCATAACAAGAAAAGATAAATTATGTCAGAAAGCAAGGTAAAAATAAAAATCGAAGCCTATGAAGATAATAATTTCAGTAAGCCTTCCTCTGATAAACCGAGTGAGTTTGTCGTAGACATTAATCCTGAAAAAATTACCCATCAGAAATCCATTCAAATGAATTCGGGCAAACAACCCCAGGGAGGTGGAGAACAGTCACAACATCAAAGTTATGCTGCCGACCAACTGAGCTTTGACGTATTAATCGATGGAACAGGGGTTTTTAATGAAGTTGGAAATACAACTAAATTAGACGTCAATAACAAAGTTAAAGAACTGATTCATGTGCTATACCGTATGGATGGAAAAATCCACAAGCCCAATTATTTATTGGTTTTTTGGGGAGTAGGAGATGGAGAACATACCTTGAAATGCCACTGCCAAAGTATTAATTTAGAATATACCTTATTCAACGCAGACGGAAAACCGCTTCGCGCAAAAGCCTCCCTTTCCTTTAAAGAATATATAGACCCCAAACTGATCGCATCAGAAACCAATTCTCCGGATTTAACACATATCAAATATGTACGAGATGGAGATTCAATCTTACATATGTGTGATGATGTTTACAACAATCCCCAGTATTACATCGCAGTAGCAAAAGCAAATGGACTTTCTAATTTTAGAAAATTAAAAGTGGGGACGCAGCTCGTTTTTCCCCCGCTAAAACGTTAATTCATGGCAAATTCTGACAGAACCATTGATACTCCCTTTGGCCCGGTAACAGATCTGGTCAGCTATGAAATTCTGGTAGATGGAGGCGTACTAGAAGAAGATGTTCTTATTCAGTCCATTAAAATAGATAAAAAACTTAATTCTATTGCAAGAGCCTATATTGAAATACTTGACGGAAACCCCGAAAATATGGAATTCCCTAATATTGATTCGGGTAAGTACGAACCAGGCAAATCGGTAGAAATAAAATTGGGGTACCACAGTCAAATCGACACCGTTTTCAAAGGAATTGTCCTAAAAACAGGGATCAAAACCGAAACAGGTGATCATACACTGCTAGTCCTTGAATGTGTCGATGAGGCCTATAAAATGACCCTAAAACGAAATAGCGCCTACTTTTTGAAGAAAAAGGATTCTGATATCATCAACCAAATTATTGGTAACCATAGTGTTTCATCAGGAAAGATTGACGCGACTCCTCATCAGCATAAGGAAGTAATCCAATATCAAAGTACAGATTGGGATTTCATTATGGCAAGAGCTGAGATCAACGGCTTGGTAGTCGTTAATGATCAAAATAAATTATCTGTAAAAAAACCGGATTTTGATGGAGAAAAGAAAATTGTCCTCACCTTTGGGATGGACGTTTACAAGTCTGATCTGGTCATCGATGCACAAACACAGCTAAAAACAGTAGAATGCACCTCCTGGGACCAAAGCAAACAAAAACTGCTCAAAGGAGTATCCAAAGAACCATCAATTAATTCTCAGGGGGAAGATACCGGCCTTGGAAAAAAACTAGCCGGAGATTTTTTTCCTGATCCATTTACCCTCCATACTAGTGGCCCCGAAGAGGAAGCTGTACTAAAAGAGTGGGCAAACGCTCAATTATTAAAGTCCCGGATGTCCTTTATTCGAGGAACTATTGAATTTCAAGGATCTACAGAGGTTAATATTGATAATTTGGTTCAGCTTGATGGCTTCAGTAATTATTTCAATGGCTATGGCTATGTTTCCGCCGTCACCCACGTAGTGGAGGAAGGAAATTTTATGACCGAAGTGGCACTAGGCACTCCCGCTGACTGGTTTACTGAAACAGCCCCGAATATAGAAATCCCTCCTGCCGCAGGTTTACTACCAGGAATAGAAGGACTGTATATCGGAACCGTAAAAAAGATTGAATCAGACCCTGACGGAGAAACGCGCATACAAGTGGATATCCCCGTAATCGAACCTTCAGGAGACGGCGTCTGGGCAAGGCTTTCCAACCCCTATGCAACCAATAATGCAGGCTGGTTTTTTATCCCGGAAGTAGGCGACGAAGTCATTCTTGGTTTCATGACTAATGACCCCAGATACCCGGTCATTCTGGGTTCTCTTTACAGCACAAAACTGAAACCGCCCTACACTCCGGATAAAAAGAACTCGGTGAAAGCAATTGTCACCAACAACCAGCTGAAAGTCATCTTTGAAGACGAAGACAAAAATATCATCATTGAAACGCCCTCGAAGAATAAGATCACGATAAGCGATAAAGATAAATCTATCACTATTGAAGATCAGAATAAAAATAAGATCGTCATGGATAATAAAGGTATTCTGCTGGATACCGTGAAAGACATCAACCTGAAAGCAAAAGGAAATATTACCCTAGACGCGACCCAGAAAGTTACGATCAAAGCAAAAATGGATCTCGCATTAGATGGCATGAATGTGAAAGCAAAAGCTAAAGTATCTGCCGAAATTCAGGGTACCATGGCCAAATTGGCCGGAAATGCCCAAACAGAAATTAAAGGCGGTTTAGTACGCATAAACTAATAAACCAATGGCAAAATCAAAATCATTTTTAGGAACCGGGTGGAGCTTTCCGCCGGCCTTTAATAAAGACACAAAAACGGTTGAAATGGTCTCTGAAGAGGAGGATATCCGTCAAAGCCTCTATCTGATCTTATCTACGTATCCGGGTGAACGAATTACCAACCTGGATTTCGGTTGTATGATGTATTATCATTTATTTGATCCGACTGATGGTTTTTTCGAATCCACCATCAAACACCATATTCGACAAGCCATAACTTATTTTGAACCCAGAATTAAACTTAAAGATATAGAACTGGATACCAGCGCCATATTAGATGGTATAGTTTACATCAATCTGGTTTATACCATCAGGTCAATCAATATGCGAGCTAATGCCGTATTCCC
Organism: uncultured Saprospiraceae bacterium; assembly: GCA_964534315.1. Lineage (GTDB taxonomy): Bacteria > Bacteroidota > Bacteroidia > Chitinophagales > Saprospiraceae > CAZHOV01. Next base: position 27,859 of record CAZHOV010000030.1, read on the forward strand.
ATTTTATAAAATTGAAGGTAATCTTGTTTCTAATATTTGATAACCTAATTCCCCAGATTTAACAAATGAGTGATAAAATACAAACCATCGACATCGCCATGTTTGGGAACGGCACCACTCAATATAGCCGACTCCCGAATTCTCTACTCCCCGATAAGGTTAAAGTGGAAGGAAGGGAATTGGAAGACCTGTTGGCCTACACCCTGGAGTTCTCAAAACTGGTCCGGTTTTACAACCAAACCAATGAAATTGACGGCGATTGGTCTCCCTTTCTTACCTCGGATATCAGCTTCATCCTGGCCTCTATCGTAAGTGTCGATCTCGACCGCGTTGAAGAAGAATTTAGTGCATTGGCCCAAAAAGTACTTCAATCGCACCAAATTGATAAAAAGGCTATTCATCTCAAAGAGATTTTTAAATTTATCCTGAATATCGCTCAGACGTTCAATAATTGGTTGATCGACTGTAAAAAACTAGCTATCCTGGAAACAACCGAACTGGAATTCCAGATCGTTGCTGAAATAGAAAGCGTCATCAGGGGACAACTAAGAAGTGACTTATCGCTCCTGAATTCCTATTACCAGGAAGCCCTTAGCACTGCCAATTTTAAAGATGATTTTAAATTGGATTTTTCCGTTTTTGATCCTGTTTGGGATAGTCCCAACCCTCCCACTGGCATTGAGTTCTTTAAAGGGACTTCTCCTCTTGAACAAATGAATAAAGCGCTGATCAAGCTCAGACTTTTATACCGCTCCTTCTATAATACATTAAGCTACTCTAAATTCAATTTTAAGGATTATTTTGATACCTCGATTAACCAGAAAAGTAATCACTCTCCCGACATGGCACTGCTCATTGCCTTTCTTAACTTGTACCAATATGCTCAAAAAGGAGCCAACCATATCTCACACCGCTATCTGAAATATTATTACGAACATTACCTTAAGCAATTCCAACAAAAAAATATTCCCGATGAAGTTCATGTGAGTTTTTTGCTTGCAGACCACGCCAATCACCATTTTTTGCCGAAAGGAACACAACTGTCAGCAGGCTTGAACGAATCGGGCAACGAGATCATTTACGAAACTACTCAGGATATTGAGCTCAATAAAGCCGATGTTGAATCGCTTCGAACCATCTACTTGAGCAAATACAGCAAAATCGACAACAGTAGCTACCAGCTCATTACAGGGATCTACGCTGCTCCCATTGCCAATTCAAGAGATGGCAATGGCCTCGATTTTGAAAATGAACACGAACCATGGCCAACTTTCGGAGAAGAACAAGCAGATAAGCCCAATGAAGCTAATACTATGATTCGGGCAGATCTCGGTTTTGCCTTTGCTTCTCCTATCTTTTTCCTCCGGGAAGGAAATCGAAAAGTGCAGATCCGCATTGCACTACAACCCGATTCCACCAATATCCTTAAAAAATTACTCCAAGATGTTCGAGAAAAGGCTAATCTAGAGCCGGGAAATCGCGAAACGCTAAACTATGAAGACGCCTTTTACCGCAAAATCTTTAACCAAGTCGGTAATGACCGGAATATCCAGATCCTGGCCAGCGGAAATAGAGGATGGGTAACGATTGATTCCAACTCCATCCGGGTAGTCGCCTCCGGTCCCGGTAACTGGAAAGAATTAGAATTAAGTATCCAGGATACTACCAAAAGCAGCATATTAGATGCCCTGACCATTGAATTTCAACTCGCAGCCTCCAAGCCGGCGATCACCGCCTTTAACCCTGCAGTTATTCCAGATGAACATTACATAACCGAGTTTCCCGTCGTCAAAATCTTATTGAGCGATAATGTCGAACCTTACCCCTATTCTTTTCTAAGAGATTTAAAAATTCAAGGGGTGGAAATCGATGTCGAAGTAGAAAATCTCCGACAACTGGACGCTTATAATGACATTGGCCTCATCGATACCAACCAGCCCTTCCAACCCTTTGGTCCACAACCAACGATTGGATCGTACCTATTGCTGGGTAGCACCGAAATGTTCAAAAAGGCGCTAACAGAAATGGAGGTTGAAATCAATTGGCTCAATATTCCAACTTCTGTCGAAGATTTTAAAAATCGCTACAAACAATACCGAAAAGACTTGGCCCCTTCAAAATTTAAGGTCCGGATGTCGGCCTTGTCTGACAATGAATTCAATCCCTACGAGGAAGATGATAACCTGCTTTTCCCGCTTTTCAATACCGGCAAAGACGACGATCCTTCCATCAGCCTGAGAAAATCTTCCTTTCCGGTAGGAAAGGATCAACTAAACAGGCTTTCTATCAACCCCAATCCATATCTTGAAAGCCCTAACCCATTCGATATCAATACCAATAGCGGCTATTTCAAATTAGAACTGGCAGAACCACCAGAAGCATTTGGCCATTTTATTTACCAAAAGGTATTTACCGATGTGGTTACTCATAACGCTAAAAGTAGCAGCGCCGAAGACGAACTCCCCATACCCTCTGAGCCCTACACTCCAATGGTCAAATCTATTTCTGTAAATTATAAAGCCAATACCCGAATTAGTTGGGGAGCTGAAGATCAGTCTAGTCAGGCTCAGATTTATCATATCCACCCTTTCGGATTAGTAAACATATTGAGGAAAGACGCGATTTCCGAGCGATTTCTGGTACCTCAATTTAAACATGACGGCCACCTGTTTATCGGATTAAGTGACCTGAAGCCACTTCAGACCATATCACTTCTTTTTCAATTGACTACTAAAAACACCAGGGGAGATTCTTCAATTTATGCTTTGCCAGCCGTTGAATTTAGCTATCTGAGCCGAAATTCATGGGTCAACTTTTCAGACCGGGAATTATTATCAGATTCTACCGATCAGTTCACCAAAACCGGAATTATCCAACTTAGAGCACCCCGGCGTATCCCCCAACGGAATACGATCCTGCCAGAGGGGTTATTCTGGATATCCATATCCGTAAATGGCAATGTAGAAGCCTTGTGCCACGCTATTGATATTTTACCCCAAACGGTACCGGCCAAATGGGTAGATAATGGAGAAGACTCTCATCTTCGGGCACCTCTTCCTCCCGATTCGATCACCTCTCTGGTTGATCAAACATCTGCCATTCAAGGCATCGAACAACCCTTTGAATCTTACGGAGGAAAACCGGCTGAAAACCTTTCCGAGTTTTTTAGCAGAATCAGCGAACGGCTAAGGCACAAAGGAAGAGGCATTACCCTCTGGGATTATGAACGGCTCGTACTGGAAAAATTCCATACCGTCTTTCAAGCAAAATGCCTCAGTCATCTGAACTATCCTGAAGATATTGAATCCAGAGACGGCATCATCATGGTACTTGTTCCACAACGTAACAGATACCTCGATGATTCTACCCCAAGAGTTAATTACAAGTATTTACTTAATGTTGAAAACTATCTCAAACAATATATTTCACCCTTTACGCAATTGAAAGTGCGCAATCCGCAATACGAATATATCCGGATTTTATGCAACATCAAATTTGATCAGGAACAAAATCAGGGATTATCCCTACAGCAATTATACCAGGACCTCAACCACTTTATCGCTCCTTGGTGGTATGATCATACCCTCGAAATAAACATCGGCCAGAGCATTGATGAAAATATTATTCTCAACTTTATCAAAGGCTTACCCTACGTCAAGTTCGTTACTAAATTTTCTATTTTACATATTGTAGAAAATGAAGACGGAACATATACCATTCAAGACACAGCCAAAGAAGTAGGTATTATTTCAACTATTAAAGCAATGCCCTGGGGTATTTTTGTACCAGATAGCGATCATCAAATAGAAATTATTGATATCGAAGAAGAAGAGGAACCACAGGAAGCAAAAGCACCTATACGGTTTCAAAATAAAGTAGATATTTCAAAAGATTCTAAATATATTGTTATCAAACCCAAGGTGCGCAAAAAGTTAACGGTAAAAACAGAAAAAGGTAAAGACTTATACACGGTCAATATAAAAATATAAGAACAGAAGCCTATTGCTCCAGGGAGCAGCTTCTTTTGTTTGTTTATAGAAAAAATTTATTAACACATTTTTCAGGAAAATTTTAACCCGTTATGGCACGTCAAACCCGTTCTACTTTAAAAGCTTTATTTAGGGATGGTGCTACAGATAGAGCATATATCGATCTTATTGATTCCGGCATAAATATCTCTGATGATGGTATTAATACCGATAAAGATAATGGTCTGGTACTTACTCCAAAAGGAGCATCAAAGCAATTAATCAGCTTTTTTGAAAACATAGGTGATCAAACCTCGCCCCTGTGGTCAGTAAGTTTGGATGAAAATGGGTCGGAAAAAAGCCTTGACTTTTCCGAAAAAAACCAATCTCGTCTCTTCCTTCAGGCTGGCGGAAATATAGGCATCGGAACGAATACCCCCAATTACAAGCTGGAGGTTCGCGGATTAGCTGCTATGCAAGGAAGAGTAGGGAATTATACCAAAGGCTATTTGAATGCAGATGGCAAATGGCATACCATCCCTGTTCTATCCAACCTGGACGGATGCAGAGGTTACGAAATCATGGCACATATCAATGATGAAGGGGATCGTAGATTCGGTCTGACTTATGGCATTATGCTCATGAGCCACGGCACTCGAGGTTACAAAAATAAAGTACGAACAGTTGAAGCAGGAAGTAGCTGGATCTGGGGAAAGATTTGGAACAAAATCAAATTCAGATGGGCCATAGACCCCAAAAACTCTATACCCGAAAAAGAAAAGTATATGATCCAGATCCGATCCAGAACGCATTACGGAATGAGTGGCGGAAAACCTAAAAAAATCTTTTTCCGCGTTTCGCTCCTGTGGGATAAAGATTACGAACTAGAACGGTACCCAGATAGAGACGTATTGCAACGACCAAATATTCAGGCTGGTATACGCCCGCCTGTTCGAACAACACCACCCAAGCCAGGAGGTGGAATTGTCATCAAAAAATCTGGAGGTTAGATCATGGATATTGCTATTTAGGATTACTTTGATGAAAAAACGATCATTAAATTATGGCTAAAGTTAAGCTGGAATTAGAACTGGAAGAAGTCAATCTCATCTTAAAATCACTGGGTAATCTGCCTTTTAAAGAGGTATTTGAATTGATCGGAAAGATCAATCAACAAGCCAACCAACAATTAAAGGATGATCCCCACTCAAAAGGAGATGAGGCATCCTCTAAAATAAATGAAAATGAGTAACGAACCCCAATTTATAAAAAGGCAAATAGATCTTCCGGAGTACATGGATTTCAACTTCCTGAAAGCTCTTGGAGTTGATCTTTCTCAACAATTATCTGGTGATATCTGGACGGATTACAACGAACATGATCCGGGCGTCACCATACTGGAACAAATCGTCTATGCCCTTACAGAGTTAGGATTTAAAGCCGATTTCGATATAGAAGATCTATTCTTTTCCAACGGAAAAGTGTTCAATCGCCATAATTACTCCTTCTACGAGCCTTCAGAAATTTTCCCATCAGCTCCCATAAATCTCAAAGATTACAGGAAACTTATCATCGATAAAGTCTATGGCGTTAAAAATGCCTGGATTGTGCCAAAGAAACAAAGCGATCTGGGTGTCTCCATTAAAGGCCTCTATGAGGTACTTCTTCAAATTGAAGATCCTGAAAAAGCCCATACCATCAGAGCTGAAGTCTTTAAATTACTAAGCGCCAACCGTAATCTATGTGAAGACTTCGACGCCATCAAGATCCTGACCCCCAAAAAGTTGACCATCTCTGCAGATATCAATATCAACCCAAGTGTTGAAGGAGAAACTATTTTTGCCAAAATTCTCTTCGACCTTTACGAAGCCTTTTCTCCCCAAATTCGCTTCCACTCATTGGAAGATTTAATGAAAAAAGAACTCGGCCTGGAAGAAATTTTTAACGGCCCCCTCCCCTCCCACGGATTTATCCAAAACGATGACCTGGAGCGCTCTGAACTCAAACTACTCAACAGGGTCTACAGATCTAAACTCATAAAGCTCATATCCGATGTCGAAGGGGTTAATAGCGTTTCCAATTTTATCATCAAAGTGGATGGGCAGGAAAATCTTTCCGAAACGTTTACACTCGACGATAACTGCTACCCCGTCCTGGATGTGGAAGGCGTCCTGGATCCAGAACAAGGCGTAACACTCTACATCGGTAACCTTCCATATCAAATTGATCAAGAAGTGGTTACCTATTCTTTCAATATTCTATTGGCAAAATTTAAAGCGCAATTCAAGAAGTCCTTATCGCTTTCTTCTCCTCCTCCCCAAGCCAAACTAACACCAGAAGAGATTCAATTCTTCTCCAGTATCCAATATACATTCCCGCTCGTATACGGAATCGGAGAGTTTGGCGTCGACGGACCGGCAATCGAAGAAAGACGCGCTCAAGCCAACCAACTCAAAGGATATTTGCTGCTTTTCGAACAACATTATTTTAATTTCCTGGCCCAAATCGCCAATGTTCACCACCTCTTTTCTGTTATTCCGCAAAATGAAAAAACCTATTTCTATCAACTTCCTTCTACCGTTCCTAACCTAGACAAACTTGTAGACCTGGAGCTCGGAGAATTTGAAAAAGGACTCCAACAGCTACAACAAAAATTTGACCCTTTTATCACCCGAAGACATCAATTTCTAGATCACCTGCTCGCCCGCTTTGGCGAATCCTTCCTCATAGATTCGTTTAATGCTATTAATCGCCAGGCTAGTATCTATAATAAAAAAGAATTCGAACTGAAAAGTATTGATGCCAAAATAAAATTCCTGGAGAATTATATCGATATCAGCCGCAGTAGAGGTACCGGTTATGATTATTTGGCCGGCATCGACCAACCCAATAATGTCTCCGGTCTTAAAAAGAAGATTAGCCTCCTGTTTAATATTCCCGATTTCGATAATAAAAGGCTCTCCTCTCTGAACTCCAACAAGAATATTAAGCAAGAAAGAAAATCCAAAGACAAAGCCCCTGCTCTGAAAGCAAACCAATTCACCTTCTCTTCTTCTAATAGCGAACTATTTTCAGAGATTCTGACCTATGGCATCAACCGAACCAATTATATCATTTCGGCAAAATCAAAAGATAAAAAGACCTTCCTAATCGATTTCATTCATCCTGTTTCGAGGGAAACCAGCACCGTTTTTAGCGGAAAATCCATCGAAGAATGTGAAAACGCCTTGTTAAAACTAATCGAATTCCTCAAAGAGGCCAACATCCAAAGTGAGGGGTTCCACATTATCGAGCATATTTTACTGAGGCCTCTGGATCTGCGCTATAAATTCTACCTGCGCAACGATAAAAATGAATTGCTGGAAAGTGACTACATCTACACGGACCTGGAAGAAGGAAAAGCAGAATTTATCCGGCAAATGTCAGAACTAGGTACCGATCCTAAAAATTATAAAGTGGAAAAAATAAAAGGGGAAGATGCTTATTCCGTTTTCCTTAAAGATGAAACAGGATTGTCTATTGCCCAGATTAATGGATTCCTGATCGAAGATTCCGCCAAAAAGTCAATTGAAGAAACATCCAGATACCTGAAAAATGTCATCCGAAATAACAATCCTCCCATAGAAACCATCGTCGATTATAAAGAACAACCTAAAGCGGGAGCCACCTTTGTGAAAGACCCCTATTCTTTTAAAATTTCTGTCGTACTCCCTTCCTGGCCAGCGAAATTCCATAACCAACGACTTCAGATCCTCTTCGAAAATATTATCAAGTTACATGCTCCAGCTCATTCAAGGGTCAAATGCTATTGGTTGACCCTTGATAAAATGGCAGAATTTGAAGACGTCCACCATCAATGGCTGGAAGTAAAAGCCAGCCCAACTCCAGCTCAACCTATGCTTGATGATCTGTCTCTTTATCTTCTTTTAATACTGATCCAAAAAGACGAACCAGATCACTTCATCGTTAAAGAATATTTACCTAAGCTCAGAAAACGGTTTTCCTAATGCTTTCTGAACTTCTAAATCTAGATTAAGGTAGAAACTGTGGATGACAAGAAGAAAAGGCATGGCATAAAAAAATGTATCTTTGATTTTCAATTGCCCTCTAAACAGGAAGCAATTCAATATCACAATACGGTCAAAACACTTTTTATCCGGAATTTGGAAAAAATAATCGAAGAAATCCTCGATGAGTATCAAATTCCTGGTTACACCATCTCCTTTAATAAAATCGAAATAGATCTTGGAGAAATTAGTTCCAACAATCTGGAAAAAGCACTGCTCGATGCGTTTCCTAAGGCACTCAGAAAATACCTTGATACGATCTATTTTACACAGAATATCGCCAATTTTAAAAGAAACGTTCAGCTTAAACAATCCGAGCGGCCACCGATTCCTTCCAATCTAATCCGCCCGGTCAGAAGTCAACAAGATTCTTCTACGCCTGAATTGGTGACATCCAGCTTTCAGCATTCTACTGATGGCCCCGTAACTTCCGATTTACAGGTGCAACCTACGCCCGTAGCAGAGATACCAACGTTTATCAATTTTTTAAAAACCGGAAATATTCCAACTCATTCCACCCTGCCTGAATCGTCCCTGGATGACTGGGTAAATCAAACGTTTGAAGCATTTTCCTCTTTCCTAATCCAGGAATTGAAAAAAATTATCCACCTCCCTTATGTCCAACTCCGCATTCATCGGCAGCTTTCTAAAGACACCGTCCAAAAAATTGAAAAAGGACTCGACATTCAACTTAAAACTGAAAAAGAAATTATTGAAACTGCTCTAAGCTCCTCTCCCTCTGCTTCTCCTGATACGGAGACTTCGACTTCCGAACCAATAGACCACCCCCAAACTCCTGAGCTGGAAGCTGAAGCCCCTACTACTATTACTGCTGATGAGAACCAGTCAAGCTCAGCAGAGAAGAGGGAAATAGCTTCTACTAAAGAACCAAAACAAACAACGCCACCAGCAATCAGCACAACACCTCCGACAAAAGCAGAACCCGGGGAAACTTCCCTCGAAGCCAAAGAGGATGAGAAACCAACAAGCACGCCTCCCACAGAAGAAGCTACTCCTGAAATTACCTCCCCTGCTTCAAGGGAACCTGCTACTACAGAACCGGATCATCATCCCGACGACCGCGACGTACCCAAAAAAGAACCGTCAGAAACCAAAAAAGCCTCCCCAGACAAATCCGATCATCATCCCGACGACCGCGATGTACCCAAAAAAGAACCGCCAGAAACTAAAGAAACCAAACCGGAAATTAGGGATCAGGAAAAAGAAAAGACCGCTTTAGAGCCTCCTGCTGAATCCGTTCCTACTGAAAAAGAGCAACAACCCCAACCGATTGACAGGACTTCTCCGGAAAAGGAGCTAACTCCCGATCCTCAGGATCCCCAACAACAAGAACCTACCCAAAAGGAAACACCCGACCAGCCACCTTCTCCACCTCAAAAAGAAGAAGAAAGCAGCGAAAAAACAGAAGAACCGGCCAAATCAAAAAAAGAAAGCCAGGCACAAAACGTAGAGGAGCCCCCTGCCGAGACTTCCTCACCAATGGGAGACCTAAAAGAAGGAGAAAAAAAAGATCAGTCTGAAAGAGAAAAAGAAGGAGAAGTTACCAGAAAACGGGAAAGCCCAGAAGAAAAATTCCGCCAACAGGAATATAGGACGGAAGAAACCAGCGACCAAAAGCCAACTGATCCTCCTGACGAACGCAAAAAAGGGGAAGCGGAGGAACCTTTTAACGAGCCTGTTGAGGATGGTAGCCAACCGGAGTCCGAACAGCTTAAATCTCTCCAAAAGGAAAAAACGGAACCGCCCGAGCGAACGCCCCAATCCCCCCGGGAATCTGAGGAAACATCCCCTGATCCTCCAGCTCAAGAAGGCAATAAAGAAGCTGTTGAAGAACGTGTTTTAGAGGAGCAGATAGCACGTCAACAATTGGCGGAAGTACATTCTTTAAAAATTGTGGTAACGTTTATCAGGACCGGAGCCCCGCCCGTTTATTTACGGCGAGACTTTCAGCCTTCTGATTATCAAAGGCTTATTCAACAATTACTTAAAGACCATCAACCCGACCTGGTGGCTGAAATATTGTTACAGCATATCGCTCCTAAAAAGATCTTAAAAGAAGATTATTACCAATCGCTGAAACTAATTAGTAAATCTTTTGAGGAGCTCCCCGAGAGCCAACAAACTGCAAGGACGCAGCAACTTGTACAGGCCGTTCAACAGGTAATAAAAGCGCAACCAAAGCAAACAAAAGGGTATATTACCCAAAAGAGCCAATTTTCGCTGGGAGATCAGGAAGAACTCTATATTAAAAATGGCGGGTTGATCTTGGTATGGCCATTTCTGGGGCATTATTTCAAAACTATGGAAATGCTGAATGAAGACCGGCAATTCCATGATGCAGAAACAGCGTTTAAGGCCATTCATATTTTAGAGTTTATCGCTACCCGCAACACGGTCACTCCCGAACACCTCTTAGCATTGAATAAAATCTTGTGCGGCGTACCCATTACAGAGCCTATACCCATGGAAGTAGAGCTTGAGCAAAAAGCAAAAGATCTGGCCGAGTCCATGTTAAAAGCTATCCTTAAACAGTGGCCCGGAATGGATAAATCCTCTCCCGACGGCCTCAGAGGAGGGTTTCTGATCAGAGACGCCCGGCTTACTCAAAAAAATGAGAACTGGACGTTACGAGTCGATCCCAAAGCCTATGATGTCTTACTCGATCGCATAAAATGGGGGATCAGTCTGATCAAACTCCCTTGGATGCCCAATATGCTGACGGTGGAATGGAGATAATCTGACCACGTTCGCAAGAAAAAAAATCAGCTCCGGCATAAAAAAGTGGAAAATTTCATAAATAAACCTAAAATTGTAAATCAATATCCGTATCTTAAAAATTTAGGTTGATTAAACGGGAAAAGTGTTATGACAAAAAATCCGCCAAATACGCTTTTTGAAAACGCGCTGGCTCTGCAAAGTGAGTTGGAGTGGTTGGCTGAAGTTATAGACACCAGATTCCGGCTTTATTTTCAACAAGATACGCCTTATAAATCAATCTATGATATTCCCCCTCCTGCATACAAAGAAAGCGCTTCCGTCTATGCAGAAATTATTAATCACTACCAAATGTCCTATGAGGAGCGGCTAGTCCTCATTTTGACACTGACACCGCATATATGTCCTCAAATACTAGACTTATTTTTTACCAAGAATGAAAAATATGGAAGAGGCTTTACCGAATTTGGCGGAGTAAAAGGGATACAACACAGCGGCTTTCTACCCACAGCAGAAACAGCAGCTTTTATATTAGCGGCCAATGACCTGACCAAACGTTTTCAGATTATGAAAATTTTTGATCCAGATCATTTTTTTGCTCAACACCGCATTATGTCTGTTGAAAAAGATAAAAGCAGCGAACCTATTTTCAGCGGTGTTTTGACAATCTCAAGAGAATTTTTGTTTTATTTTACTACCGGCAATCAATATAAACCCACCTTTAGCAGCGAGTTTCCTGCCAAACGAATATCTACCAAACTCGAATGGGAAGATCTTGTTTTAGACAACCATATTCTCGACGAGATCTATGAGATCCTGAACTGGATCCGATACGGAAACGTTATTATGGAGGATTGGGGATTGAAAAAAGTTTTAAAACCAGGATTTCGAAGTCTGTTTTACGGCCCACCCGGAACAGGTAAAACGATGACCGCCTCTCTACTCGGAAAATCATGTAATATGGATGTCTATAGGGTAGACATCTCTAAAGTCGTTTCTAAATATATCGGGGAGACGGAAAAGAACCTGGCCAACATATTTGATCAGGCAGAAAATAAAAACTGGATCTTGTTTTTTGACGAAGCTGATGCCTTGTTTGGTAAGCGAACGAGCAATTCAGACGCAAAAGACCGATATGCCAATCAGGAAATAGCTTATCTACTTCAACGTATTGAAGATTTTCCGGGCGTAGTCGTGCTGGCCTCCAACTTAAAGTCCAATATCGATGAGGCATTTGCCCGAAGATTTCAATCGATCATCTATTTCCCCATGCCACGCCCCGAACAACGACTAAAACTTTGGAAAAATGCTTTTGAAAACTGCCAACTTGCAGAAAATGTTGACCTTCCTCAAATAGCCGAAAAATTCGAACTTACCGGAGGGGCAATCATCAACGTTTTGCGTTATTGTTCCTTGTTAGCCGTAGAAAAAGATCCTCCAATCATTGACCAACTAGATATTTTTACAGGCATAAAAAAAGAATTGAGAAAAGAAGGGAAAACCGTTTGACAACCAGCGGGAATGACTAGCGACTTAATCTTTATAAGATAAACATTAAACTTTATATCACATATGGGGATACAGCGATTCTCGGTTTAGCATATTATTCTAGCAAAGGGAAATCTAAAGAAGGC
>CAZHOV010000031.1:0-12434 GCA_964534315.1 uncultured Saprospiraceae bacterium
AGTCAATTTCATTCGAACAAATTATTATACAAGCAATTTTGATTTGCCGCTTATAACCAAGCAATTTTATTTGGCCGCTTTGGTTAATTAAAACAAGGTAAAAATAAAAGGTTTCGTCCATAAGAAAAAATGTGATCGATCCCCATTACGCTACGAATTAATAAATTTATCGGATATTGAGTTTAAAACCTTAGTATAAAATCGAATACAATACGTATGAAAAAATCTCTTATTGTCATTTCGTTACTTTTTGTCTGGTTTTTACTACCTGCACAAAAAGGGTTTTACAAGAGCTATAAATTTACGCAGGCGGATACGCTTAGGGGCATGTTAAGGCCTGAACGTACTTGTTACGACGTTCAGTTTTACGATCTTTCTATTTCGATCGACCCGTCAAAAAAAACTATTTCGGGTTACAATGATATTCATTTCATTGCCCTTAATGATTTCACGAAGTTGCAGATCGACCTATTTTCCAATATGAAAATTAACCGGATAGAATTTAAAGGGCAGGAACTTTCGTTTACTCGTCTGTATAATGCAGTATTTATTGAATTTCCTCTTCAGGCGGCTGGAAATGGAGGTGTTTTCAGGGTTTATTACGAAGGGAAGCCCAACGTAGCTCGGCGCCCGCCCTGGGATGGCGGTTTCGTATGGCAAAAGGATAAAAACGGGGACCCCTGGATCGGTGTAGCATGTGAAGGTGATGGTGCCAGTTTGTGGTGGCCCAATAAAGATCATCTATCTGACGAACCAGATAGCATGGCCATTTCGGTTACCGTGCCTAAAGGATTAGTATGCGTATCCAATGGCAACCTGCGGTCTAGAGAAATGGTAGAAAAGGGGGTTGAACGATTTAACTGGTTTGTTTCCTATCCGATCAACAATTATAATGTGACGGTCAACATCGCCAAATACGTTCATTTTACAGATACATATACAGCAGAAGACGGGCAGGTTTTGGAATGTGATTATTACGTGCTTCCATACAATTTGGAAAAGGCCAAAAAACAGTTCCAACAGGTAGATAAAGTACTGGCTTGTTTTGAACGCTTTTTCGGAAAATATCCTTTTTGGGAAGATGGATATGCCCTGGTGGAAACCCCTTATCTGGGCATGGAACATCAAAGTGCTATTGCCTACGGGAACCAATACATGCGAGGCTACCTCGGTGGGATGATTCCCAAAAATATGGATTGGGATTACATCATTATCCACGAGACCGGGCATGAGTGGTTTGGAAACAGCATCAGTTGCAATGATCTTGCAGAAATGTGGATCCATGAATCCTTTACCACTTACATGGAAGCGTTGTATGTAGAATGTGTTTATAATTATGAAGAGGCGATAAAATACCTGGCTAGCCAACGATATTACATTATGAACGAGGAACCCATTTTAGGTCCAAAAAATGTTAATTGGGAAGATTGGAAGGGGAGCGATCACTATTATAAAGGAGCCTGGATGCTGCATACGCTAAGACATGCCATTAATGACGATGCACTTTGGTTCGATCTGTTGAAATCCTTTTATCAAAAGCACAAAAGATCCAATATCACTACTGCTGATTTTGTTGACTACGTTAACGCATGTACTAAAAAAGATTTCACGAGTTTTTTTGAACAGTATCTGGAGTATCCAACCATTCCGACTTTAGAATACAAACTGAAAGAAAAAAAGAATAAACTAGTATTCTCCTATCGTTGGCAAGCAGATGCTGAAGGATTTGATATGCCTTTTTTAGTTGGAGAATCAGAGGATTATCAGTTGATAAGGCCTAATGCAGCCTGGCAGTCACAGACTTTTGAAAACATGGAATTGGATGATTTTCGTTTAGCTACCGAGTTATTTTTAATAAAAACCCAACGAATAGACTAATTTTTTGTTAGAAGGTAAAATTTAGGGCTTATGAAAAAGAAGCAGTTACGAATATTATCCTACACGGTTATGGTCTACATGCTACTGGCCTTTTCCTGGTGGTCTGTTTTATTATTGAAAAAGAATAAAGAAGCCTTTAACTACAAGGCCTGGTATACAGAGTTGCAAATGGAAAAAGCAGGGAAGTTACCGATTGATGGGGATTTTGAAAAAACGCCTGATTATCAGTTGATAAAAGAAGAGTTTGACGGACAGCGAAACATGATCATTGGAGAAGGTGTGGTATTTGTGATCACTATTGTGGTCGGTATCTGGCTGGTAAACAACGCCTATCATCGGCAGATGATCGCTGCCAATCAGAGGAGAAATTTCCTGTTGTCCATCACTCATGAATTAAAATCTCCTATTGCTTCTATTAAATTGGTATTGGAAACTTTCCGCAAGCGTAAAGGGTTGAGTGAAAAACAAACCGATAAATTATGCCAAAATGGACTAGAAGAAGCGGATCGCTTGCATCAATTGGTAAATGACCTTTTGCTAGGGGCAAAAATGGAAAAATCTTACCGGCCTAACCGACAGTCTATTCAATTGGAGCCATTCTTTAAAAAATTGATCCAACAATTTACCTCTTTTCAGAAGAATGCGTCGATCAATTTGAATGTTGCTGCCAATATGTCTCCGATATCTTTTGATAAACAGGGCTTGGAAGCAGTAACGACCAACTTGCTGAGCAACGCGGTCAAATATTCAACAGGCATTGCCCAAATTGATTTGATAGTTTACGAAGAAAATAGTAAGGTGTTTATTGAATTTAGAGATCAAGGCATTGGCATTCCGGATGATGAAAAAAAACGCATTTTCCAAAAATTTTACCGGATTGGTAATGAAGACACCCGTAAGACCAAAGGCACAGGGCTGGGGTTGTATATCGTTGATGAAATTGTCAAAGCGCACGGCGGCGCCATTCAGGTAATGGATAATCAGCCAACCGGAACGATCTTTCAGCTACAACTACCTACTAATCAACTGGCTACTCGAAAAACAACCAAATCCACAAAACCGAAAGAAACCCTTACTAAAGAAATTGAAAATATTTAGCATATGCGTATTTTATTGGTCGAAGATGAAGAAAATATTTTAGATGTAGTACAGCTCAATTTAGAACTGGAAGATTACGAAGTAGTCACTGCAACAGATGGAAAAAAAGCTCTGAAGGCGGTGGAAGGACAGCATTTTGACTTGTTGATCCTCGATGTCATGCTCCCCGAAATAGATGGGTTTCAGATCTGCGAGCAAGTTCGTCTGACCAATGTAGAAACGCCTATCTTATTCCTTACTGCGAAAGATGCTCCCGAGGACCGAATTGCTGGATTGAAAAAAGGCGCAGATGACTATCTCACTAAACCCTTTAATCTGGAAGAGCTTTTATTGCGGGTGAATAACCTGATTCGGAGAACTCAAAAGAAAGAAAATAACTCGATACACGAGGTAACTTTCGGGCATAATAAGATCGACTTTTCTACTTATGAAGCCGTAGGCAACCAAGGCAAATTTAATTTGACGAAAAAAGAAGCGATGCTTCTGAAATTGCTTATCGAGCGCAAAAACGAAGTGGTTTCCCGGCAGCAAATCCTCCAGTCGGTCTGGGGCTACGATGTCTATCCTTCTACCAGGACGATCGATAATTTCATTCTTTCTTTCCGAAAATACTTCGAAGAAGATCCCAAAAATCCCCAATTTTTTGTCTCTGTAAGAGGAGTGGGATATAAATTTAAAGAAGACTAAAGCGAGACTCTTGTTTCTTAATTTTATTTCCCATATCTTTGCGCCCGTTAAAAATCTGCAGTTCGTTAAGCGAATTACGCGGGTATGGTTAACCCAATTAAATTTTAACTTATAATGGCAGTAAAAATTAGATTACAACGCAAGGGGAGAAAAAAAAGGCCGTTTTATCACATTGTGGTGGCTGATGGTAGAGCTCCTCGAGACGGAAGGTTCATTGAAAAGATTGGTACGTACAATCCAATGACCAAACCTGCTACCATCGTACTAGACCGCGATTTGGCCTTTGACTGGCTGATGAAGGGGGCGCAACCTACGGATACTGTTAGAGCAATTCTTCGATTCAAAGGTGTTTTATATCGAAAACACTTGATGAGAGGTGTAAATAAAGGTGCTTTGACTGAAGAACAAGCAATGGTGAAATACCAAGAATGGATCGACGAAAAAGAAGCCAAAATAGCAGAACGCTTCAAGAAATCTGAAGAAGAAAGAGAAGCGACACTTGCTAAGCTGGCAGGTCTGGATGTCGTCCAAGAAGCACCAGAAGATCAGCCATCTGATGAAATCCCTTCTGTTGAGGTAGCAGAAGATAGTGAAGGAGAACAACAAGCAGAAAATACTACAGAAGAAACACCAACTGAGGAAAATACAGAGGAAGATACTGCTCCAGTCGAAGAGGCTGCTGCGGAAGAAAGCAAAGAAGAAGCTCCGGCTGAAGAAAATGACGACGAGAAATAATCGTCTTTAGAACTTAAGATGCTAATCAAAACATGGATCATCCCGAATTTTTAAAATCCGGAATAATTCATGTTTTTTTCTTGCTTAATTATCAAAAGGTTTAGTAAAGGACGAAGTCTTTACTACGAGTAGTGAAGGTACTATCGTTCACTATCATGAAGGCAACGTCCTTCATTGAAAGCACTTTTTTGAATCAAAAAAACGACACCTTTTGATCTAATTTTTTAAAAAGAATGCTGTGAATTTCAAAAAATTCACAGCATTCCTTTTAAAAATACCTGAAAAGGGCTGTAGATTTTAAGCTTGATAATAGGCTCAAGCCCGTTAATCTTAGCAAAAAATGGCCCATAAGTCATCTCGATCCCGCATTTAAGATAATGCGGGACGGATGATTCATGTTTTCTTTTAGTTTATTGACTCCTATGTCCGATCAAGATGACCTTACCAATCTAACTCCCGAATCTCAACAAGAGATTCAATCCTTTTTGATCGATCCTAAACAAGAACCGCTCCGGATCGATAAGTTTCTCATGGATCGGCTCAAACAAGTATCCCGCAATAAGGTGCAAGCAGCTATCAAAGCTGGTAATGTTAAGGTAGATGGCAAAACGGTTAAGGCTAACTATAAGATCAAACCGGGAGAGAAGATCTATGTCGTCATCAAAAAACATCCGCTTGCTAAGGGAATCGTTGCTCCCGAAAATATTTCCCTTGATATCCGTTACGAAGATGAGGATCTTTTGATCGTTCATAAACCACCAGGGCTGGTCGTACATCCTGGGTTTGGTAACTTTTCCGGAACCCTGGTTAATGGCTTGGTTTATTATCTCAACGGGATGGACCTGCCTTTCCAGGAAGGGAATCTTGAAGATCGACCCGGACTGGTCCATCGAATTGATAAAAACACTTCCGGCCTCCTCGTTATCGCCAAGAACGAGCCAACGATGACCCATTTGGCCAAACAATTTTTCGATCATACCGTGAAACGGGAGTATCTCGCACTCCTTTGGAGCGAATTTGATGAAGACGAAGGCACCATTACCGGAAATATCGGCCGGGATCCTCGCAATAGGCTTAAAATGACCGTCTTTCCTGATGGCGATGAAGGTAAACATGCCGTTACCCACTTCGAAGTAGTTGAACGGCTCTATTACGTCAGTCTGGTGAAATGCCGCCTGGAAACAGGAAGAACTCACCAGATCAGAGTACACTTTTCTTACAAAGGGCACCCCGTTTTTAACGACGATCGCTATGGAGGCGATCGCGTAGTGAAGGGAACTGTTTTTTCCAAATATAAATCCTTTGTCGAGAATTGCTTCAAGATTATTCCGCGTCATGCCCTACACGCAAAAACCCTTGGTTTTATTCATCCCAGGACAGGAAAAGAAATGCTTTTCGACTCTGATCTGCCTGAGGACTTTGCCACTGTCCTTGAAAAATGGCGCAAATATGTAAAAAGTAGAAAAGACCTCAAACAAAGGGGCTTTTAAAGAAGTTAGGTTGAAAATAAACTGTTCATGACTTTACCTTTACAAAAAAGAATAGCAGCTTTCTCAAAGCTGGGCGAATATATCCTAAGCGAGCCGGAAGATATCAAGCCGGTTATTGCTAAGACTTACCTGGCTAATAAATGGTTTACCAAAGAAAATATTTCTAAATCACTGAAGGCAATAGCTTCCCAATTTTTGGAAGCTTCTGAATTAACAGCCTGGGTGCATCAGTATAATGTTGAAGAAACAACGCCTCAAACAGTTGGATTAGTCGCTGCCGGAAATATCCCCCTTGTCGGGTTTCATGATTTTTTATGTATCCTGATGGCAGGACACAAAGCACAGGTCAAGCTTTCTCAAAAGGACGAAAAACTCCTGCCATTTCTGGCCACTAAACTAGTGTCTTTTGAGCCTGCCTTAAAGGACAGCATCCAATTCGTCCCTCAACTTAAAAATTTTGATGTCATCATTGCTACGGGAAGCGACAATACCGCTCGTTACTTTGACTACTACTTTGGGAGGTATCCCAATATTATCCGAAAAAACCGAAATAGCGTAGCTATTTTAACAGGTAAAGAACAGCCGGACGAATTAGAAAAACTCAACGATGACATTTTTGATTATTTTGGGCTAGGATGCCGGAGCGTTTCTAAGCTCTACCTCCCCAAAGGATATGAACTCCCGGGGTTAATTGAATACTTGAATAAAAAAGAAGAGGTGGTCTTTCACGATAAATACAAAAATAATTTTGACTACAATTACTCTCTTTTTATTTTAAATAAAATCCAGCATCTTCAAGGTAATACTGTTCTTTTAAGAGAAGAACCTTCTCTTCAATCACGCATAGGCTGCTTGCATTATGAATTTTACGAGGATGAAAATGAGTTATTGTTAAAAATTGAACAAGAAAAAGAACGAATACAAGTTATTGTTTCTCACGAATCTATAGGTCCCTATAAGATCGTTCCTCCTGGCAAAGCTCAACAACCTACACTGAGCGATTATGCCGATAATATTGACACGATGGCGTTTTTAAGCAAGCTTTGATACCGAGCAATGTCGCAGCAATGAAGCGCAGCCTGAAAATAAATTTTGGATCAAACCAAAACATGAAACCCGATGAGTCGAAAAGAAAAAGCAACAAAAATAGCCGCCCTACTTGATAAACTATATCCAAAAGTACCGGTTCCTTTGGACCATCAGGATCCTTACACGCTTCTAATAGCTGTTTTATTGTCGGCTCAATGTACTGACGTACGGGTAAATAAGGTGACGCCTTTTTTATTCGAAAAGGCTGATAATCCTTTTGATATGGCTGATTTGGCTGTTGAGGAAATCAAATCGATCATCCGCCCATGTGGTTTGTCTCCGCGCAAATCAAAAGCCATTCATGAATTATCTCATATTCTGATCGACAAATATGGTGGAAAAGTTCCGGATGATATGGATTTGCTGGAAGAATTGCCGGGAGTAGGGCATAAGACGGCTTCAGTCGTCATGTCGCAAGCGTTTGGAGTTCCTGCCTTTCCGGTAGATACGCATATTCACCGTCTTGCCTATCGATGGACACTAAGCACCGGAAAAAGCGTCACCAAAACAGAGCAAGACCTCAAAAAGGTATTTCCTAAAGAGATTTGGAATAAGCTTCACTTACAGATCATCTTTTTTGGAAGGGAATATTGCCCTGCCCGCGGACATGATCCCTATAAATGCCCTATTTGCAGCAAATATGGCCGCAAGAGTTTGTTTAAGGGGACTAAAGTTTGATATAGTTCATGAAGGGATAGCCGATAGCGAGGTTGAAGTTTAGATTATCTAATCTAAAATCAGATGCTTCGCGGATAGTCCAGTAAGCGTTTTTATAGGGATCGCCTGGTTTAGGATAATTATTTCGGATGGGATACCCCATGTCTAGTCGAACTATAAAATAGGTGAAGTCTACTCTCAAACCAAACCCTGCGCCTAGTGCGATTTGATTGAGGAAATTATCCTGGATGATCAGGCCATTTTCAGGGTTTACTTCTCGGTTCCATCTCAACTGCGAGCCGATCCGGTTTTCATCTTTACTGAGTGTCCATACATTTCCGCCATCCAAAAATAAGGCTCCATTAAATCGCCAAAAGATATTGAACCGGTACTCGGCAGTAAACTCCAGTTTGAAGTCGCCAGTCTGGTAGAAAGCTGCGGGAGGATTGGGGTCCAGGTATCCTCCCGGTCCAAGTTCCCGGATCCGCCATGCCCGGATACTATTCGGTCCTCCAACAAAAAACTGTTTAACATAGGGCACCTCTGCACTACTACCATAAGGTATTGCAATGCCCGAATTTATCCGAAAGGATAATGCAGATTTATTTTTAAACTTTTTCAGATATTGTCCGTCGAGATCTATAGAAAAAAACTTAGCAAGAGGGATTCCAAAAAAGTTGAACGTATCTCTTCTCTCTGCCGGACGCAGGGCATTAGTAAGCGAATTGATTGCATGCACCTCCAGGCCCGATAATTCAAAGGCCCCTTTAAAAAACCAGTAATCGTTGGTTTGGGGGACATCTTTACGCCAAAAGTATTCTAAATTCCTTAAGATAATACCTGAAAATACCTGTTGAGCAACAAAACTATTTTCTAAAAAAGGATTGTCTTTAATAATTGCTTGAAAGTTGGAAAAGGGGCGGGTGTCCAAATAATCAAGCCCCAGGTGATTGATACGGATGGTCCTGAAGGGATTGGGTTGAATATTATAGCCGAACGTGAAATTGAACTGGTTATATTGGTAGAAATCTACCAGGGAAACAAAATTATTGCTTAAGGTGATATTGCTGGTAGAGTTTTCTACCAACTGATCGTATCGTTTTCTGCCCAAAATTTTGAGTCCTTTCAATATTCTATAAAACCGAAAAGGATCGACAAATTTAGGGATGGTAAGCTCTGCCTGGACTCTATTCTCAAAAGTGTTAATAATATCACTTCTAAAATCCCTCGGGAGTTCTATCCCCAATTGCAGATTAAAATCGAGCAATTCGCCTCCTTTAAATAAATTCCTGTTTTTTAAATTTAGGTTAACAGCCCCACCGATCAAGGAGTTACCCTGTTGGATAGAGGTGTTTAAATCAAAATCATATCCCAACGCCCATTTCTTTTTGGGGATCAACCGGATATCGAAATTTAAGCGGTCAGGCCGTAGGCTATCGATTTCCTGGTCGATAGCGATAAACCGATAAAGATCCAGATTGCGAATTTGTTTATTGGTTTTATCAAAGTCGCTTTGCTTATACTTTTGGCCGTTTTTGAGATAAATCTGATCGAGTAAGACATCCAGGTTAATTCCAAAGTCGCCATCCTCACTTAAGAAATCTACATTCTTTTTGGAAATACTGTAAGAATACAATTTTTGGGAAGCACGGAAGCTTGGAAAGACGGAGACTTTGCCTACTTCAAATGTAGGGTGGGTAGTCGTATCTTTGTATGGTAAGACCCGGAATACGGCGTTGACTTTTCCTGCATTAGTGTCTACTTCCAGTTGATCGATATAGTTGGGGTAGAAAAAAGCATATCCGCTATCCCGGAGTGTTTGAGTAACTCTTTGTACCTCTTTATTAAAGGCAGTGTAATCGACTGGTTGCCCTTCCTTTAGAAAAGCTTTTTTCCTGGTTTGATTTAAAATGCGCTCGATATTTTGGTCGGGACTTTCAAAGGTTACCTTATCGAAGTAGTAGCGGCTTTGGGGAATTATCTCGTAAGTAACCCTCATTTTTTTCTTTGTAACAGCTGTATCTATTCTGACAGTGGCATTCCAGAATCCGCGGTGCTGGAGATAGTTTTTAATGGATTGTTTGGAACTTTCCAAGCGGTCGGGATTGTATAGGGCAGGGGGTTCTGCAATTTTACGCTGAATCCACCTGGTGATTTTAGAGGGATCCTGTTTATCTTTTGTTTTAAAATAAAACCAAAGCCGGGCCTTGGTGAGTCCAAAGAATTTTTTGTTTGGTTTAGGTGCAACTAAGGTGGATAATTGGTAGTTGAGGTCACCAATTTGACCGGTGTCCTTGTTTTTTGAAATACTAATTTTATTTTTAACGATTATTTTTTCGGAAGGAGCAAGGAATTTACTGGTATTGCAACTGCTCAGAAGAAAAAGTGCAATGGAGAAAATGATCATCCTATACTGTAAACGTCCAATATCCATATCATCAAAGGCTTATGCATAAAGCTCAAAAGACAGGCCAAATGTACTTAGTTTTAGAATAATTAAACCAAATTATGCTTTCCAAAAACAAATTAAAATGGGTTCGATCACTCAAAATG
This sequence comes from uncultured Saprospiraceae bacterium, assembly GCA_964534315.1. Classification (GTDB taxonomy): domain Bacteria; phylum Bacteroidota; class Bacteroidia; order Chitinophagales; family Saprospiraceae; genus CAZHOV01. The sequence goes on from CAZHOV010000031.1 coordinate 10,188, forward strand.
AAAAAATTCAGAGACCTTCATCAGGCTTTTGTGGTAGAAGGGGAAAAATTGGTTTTGGAAACGCTACAGCACCCCAACGCCGCTGTTGTCGAATTATTTGCCCTTGAAGACTGGTTAAATAAACATTTTGATTTGTTAAAGAAAACCAAAATAACTTCCACAGAGATCAATTCCCGGGAATTAAAACAACTTTCTTTTTTAACCAATCCGAACCAGGTTTTGATAATCCTCCAAAAGCGGAACCTGGAATTAGATAGCAGCTATCTTTCAACTAATTATGCGCTTTATCTAGATGGTATTCAGGACCCCGGAAATATGGGAACGATCCTGCGGATTGCAGATTGGTTTGGAATAGAATGGGTGATCTGCTCTCCGGATACGGTGGATGTTTATAATCCTAAAGTGATTCAAGCCTCTATGGGGGCTTTTCTTAATGTAAAGGTAGTTTATAGAGATACGAGCATTTTTTCGGAAGAACTGGCAGAAATACCGGTATACCAAACATTCATGGAAGGCAATTCAATAGCAGATACCAATTTCCCGGGTTACGGAGTTATTGTAATCGGAAACGAAGGCCGTGGTATTTCCGAAGATATTCAGCAAGTTGCTCATCAAAAAATAGCAATTCCCGGTAATCACCGCTTAGGTGCAGAATCGCTAAATGCAGCTGTTTCATGTGGTATTATTTGTGCATTTTTAAGAAATCCGATACATGGAAAATAACGAAAGCGATCCCTTAGACATAGATGAAGTAAAAGAAGGAACCGAGGAGGAGTCGGTGCTTTGGCTTAAAAATCGCTCTTTTTACCTTGAATTTATTCCTATAGGATTGATTGTCCTTGGTTTGATCTTTAAATCGTCTGGGTTTGGGGTTTGGATGCCGGTATTTATGATCGGGGGCTTGGCTGCGGCTATCTTGTATTTAACGTTTTCCTGGCAGCTATTCAGGGTGAAAGAATACCGGGTACCGGAATTATTATTATCAACGGTCAGCGCCGTTATTTTTCCCCTAGGGATTATCGGTTTTTTGATCGACTATCTGTATGGAGAACGTTTGGCTTATTATCTCCTTAAATACGCGCTCTATGCCGAGATTGCATTAACTTTTATGAGCATCGCCCTGTTTATCGCCCACCTTTCTGATAAAAGAGCCTCCAGCTTTTACCGCAAAATCCTGGCCCGCCTGCTTATCTTTTCCGCTATTCTTCTTCGTATTTATTTAGGAAGTTGAGGGTAATTTTTAATTTTTGGCTACGCCAGAAAACTTTTACCAAAACTAAGGGGGAGGAGTGAGGCACAGGAATTCAAACGATAGATGGGGCCTGTTTCCCCCTGCATAAGCAATTCGATAGGATGTAATTGTGTTTCTTCCTGTTCAGTCAGTACTTGTCGGCAGGCTCCGCAGGGGCTGGCAGGTTCTTTAATAATTTTAGTAGAAGATTTTACCACAACTGCCAGAGCTTCTACTTTACTTCTGGGATATTGTGCATGTACGGCCGCTAAGACTGCCCGCTCGGCGCATAAACACATAGGGTAGGCTGCATTTTCCAGATTGCCGGCCATTAAAAACTGACCATTATCCAGCCTTACCGCAGCCCCTACCTTAAATTTCGAATAAGGTGCGTAAGTTTGATCTAATGCCGCTCTGGCCTTTTCAAGTAGTTGCCGATCGGCAGACGCTAACTCATCGGGATTTTCAAAGATCAGAACATGAGTATTTATAATTAATTCCTTCATAGTCAATAATTAAAGTGGAGGTCTTCTTGGGTATAAGGGATCAATTTACGATTTTTTAAATATTCTTTTCTTTTTGTAAATATTTCATTCTAATATATTACCATATTTTCAAATAATTACCGAAACTTGCGTTTTAAGTAGTTCCCTGAAATCAATTTGAAATACTAAAAATAAAACCATGAATAATATCTTAATTATTGGTGCCGGGAGATCCTCTACGGCATTGATTAAATATTTACTAGAGGAAGCCCAACAGAATAACTGGTTTATTACCGTTGCGGATGCTAATCCGGAATTGGCAAAAGCTAAGGTTGCCGGACACCCTAACGGACGGGGTACCTGGTTGGATGCTACTAAGAGAAACGACCGGAGAGACCTTATCGGTAGAGCTGATCTTATTGTTTCCTTATTACCTGCCAGCCTTCACCATGAGGTAGCCAAAGACTGTATCCACCTCAAAAAGCACCTTATTACAGCTTCTTATATTTCACAGGATATCTACCGCCTGGG
>CAZHOV010000031.1:12444-40039 GCA_964534315.1 uncultured Saprospiraceae bacterium
GATAAAGCCAGTCAGCTCGAATTGATGTTTATGGGCGAAATGGGGTTGGATCCGGGAATCGATCATATGTCAGCAAAGCTAAACATCGATGATATCCATAACAAAGGCGGAAAAATTAATGCTTTTCGCTCCTATACAGGTGGGTTGGTTGCTCCTGAGAGCGATGATAATCCGTGGCACTATAAATTTACATGGAACCCTCGTAATGTAGTTCGAGCCGGGCAAGGTACCGCCCAATACCTGGAAAACGGAAAGCATAAATATATCCCTTACAGCCGCTTATTTTCCCAATCTCAAGATCTGGAAGTTTTGGGTATGGAAGACCATGCTTATGAATATTACGCCAACCGCGATTCCATGCTTTACCGGGAAGCTTACGGATTAGAAGACATACCTAATATTTTTAGAGGGACTATCCGATACAAAGGTTTTTGTGAAGCCTGGAATGCGTTGGTAAAATTGGGATTGACAGATAGCTCTTATCCTATAGTTGATTCTCATTCGATGACCTATTTTGAGCTGGTGGAGGCTTACATCGGTAGTAATATTCCTGGTAAAACGCTAAAAGAAAAAGTAGCTCATTTCCTCAAAGAAGAACTTGATTCTGAGGTCATGAAAAAACTGGAATGGCTGGGACTTTTTAGCCGTAAGAAGATCAAAGTAGAAAAAGCCACCCCGGCTTACATTCTGGAGAATTTGCTGCTGGAAAAATGGAAACTCCAACCAACTGACAAGGACATGATCATCATGCAACACGAGTTTGATTATGAATTGAAAAAGGAAAAGCGCACCTTGATTTCAACTTTAATCATGAAAGGAGAGAACGCAGTGGACACCGCCATGGCCAAACTCGTCGGCCTTCCGCTTGGAATATTTGTTAAATTGATGATGTTGGGAAAGATAAAATCTAAAGGCGTACAAATTCCGGTAAATCCTGAAGTTTACAAACCCGTGCTAGAAGAACTAAAAGATTATGGAGTGGTTTTTAGGGAAAAAGATAGTTTAAGCAGTTAATAAAGGATTACTAACTTCACTATAAAACCCCTGGTCGAATACCAATTTTTCGATACACTAACCATCCAGTAGCAGCATGGGAGAGGATAAGTCCTATTCCCCTGCCGATAGCAGCCCCTTCCATACCGATTACTGGGATTAACACCCATTCTAGGATAAAGCTCAAAATCATGGTAGCCAAAAGAATATAAAATACCGATTTTCCATACCCAACCATCATTAATAAATAGGAGGAAGGTCCAATAAAAACATAACCCAGCTGGGCAATGCCCAAAATGAGCAAAGCTGTATAACCTTCCTGAAAAGAGGCGCCGAATAGTGAAAGAATCCATTGACCGAAAAACAAATAGATGAACAGTAACCCCAGGGATGGCAACAGCATCAGGCGAGTCGATTTGGTATATAATTTCTGCAGGTCTTTCAGTTGATTTTGAGCATGAAACTTTGAAAAGAGAGGAGCAATGACGGTAATCACGATATTGAATGACAATAGGATCAATTCTCCCAATTTTAAGGCAATGTTGTAAATACCAACCTCTTCCATACCTTCTAATTTGCCGAGCAGCAGAATATCCATCCGTATGGTTAGCGCATTGATGAAGGAGGCAAGAAAGAAAAAACTCAGATGATGGAACCAACCATTAAAATCATAGCGCGGTTTAAGGTTCGGTTTGAGGTATTTTCCACCTCTATGAAAAAACAAGTATAGAGAAGCCAAAAACATGACACCAAAACTAATAACCCCGGCAATAGTAGCTTGACTTGCTTTAAAATCCAGGGGATCAAGCCAATAAAATAAAAGCAATAATAGGAGCAGGAGGACTGGTTTAATCAACCTGTCAGGTATTTGGCTGGTCAGCACATGCTGCAATCCTCGAATGGCGCTCAAAAAGACGAGGCTTAGTGAAAATAGAGGCAGAGCTATCAGTCCTATGGCAAAGAGAGATCTATTTTCCCGAAAATCAGCCGAGTGACTATTGGATATCCAAAACCAAAAAATAGCACCTAGTACTAAAATGAGTAGCAATACAAAGAATGGAGCTGTGATCATTAATCCTTTTAAATACCGTTTTTTATCTGTTGCCAAATAGCTAGGGGTATCTTTGATCAGAAGATCGTCAACTCCGAAAGTACCTGCCGTAGCCAGCACCGTTATCCACGTAAACACATAGGTATACCTTCCGTATTCTTCAGCCCCTAATAACCGGGCTAATAAAAGCCCTGTGCCGAAGGTGACCATCATAGTGAATAGCTGAAGTACAAAAGTCCAGGAAATTCCCTTTATCAAATATCGTTTTAAAGGTTGATCATTCTCGAAACCAAAAATAGATTGGATCAGTTTTTGAACAAGCTTACTCATACGCTTTTATCTCCTGTTAAACATTGTTGATAGAAGCGGTCGAAAGCTTTTCCTACGGCCAGAATGCTGAATTTTTGCTCCATTTTTTGTTTGATCTGTTTCGGATCAAAACGTCCGGAGTGATCCAGAAGCTGCTCTACGGCCTTGCGTAATCCTTTCTGGTCGTTTTTTGGAAGAATGATTCCCATAGTTTCTTCTACAAAATATTCAGGTCCCCCGCAAGCGGTACAAATAACAGGTTTTCCCGCTGCCAGTGCTTCCGCAGTGGTTACGGAGAACGTCTCTACATTACTAAAACAAATGTATAAATGGGCTTCTTGCATGTGTTCCAAGACCTTCCTATTACCAAGACGGCCGTGTAAGAAAACCCTTTCCTGAAATGCTGGGTGCTGTTTGATGGCGGCTTCAATAATATCGCGATCAGGTCCGTCGCCAATAAGGTGCAATTCGAAGTCGGATCTTTTTTGGGCCATCGGCCCCAGGGCGTGGATGATCCCTGAAATATTTTTCTTGGGATCGTAAAAATCAGCGACCGTTAACAATTTTTTCCGAGGGGATAAATCTTTTTCATAAACAGGAGGACCGGGCAGCGCCTCCACTACATTCGGAATGATGGTATAGGTGTTTTCCAAACCTAACTGCAGCATACCCTCTTTTAGAGAAGGCGAAACCACTGAAATACCGGAAGCTTGTTGAATAACCACCTTCATTATGCGTTTCTTTAGCGAAGATAGCGACTTAAATTTATGGTCGATGTATCCGGTCCAATGCTCTGTGATGACGTATGGAATATTCCAAAAATACTTTATCAAAAAAGCCATAACCCCTGTTCGGGTCATCATATGGACGTGGAGCAGCTTGTATGGGTTCCTTTTGGATAATGTAATAAATGCTCTTAAGGTATATCGACTGTAGTTTACTATATTGATTACTCTTCCAATTAGCGGCAACGAAGAGGGTTTGTAGTAATAAAAATATTCTGTTACTCCGTTTATCTTGCAGTGTTCCACTTCTAAGGATCTTTCAGCATGAGGATCAGGGGTGACATACAACACATCCACCTCATGTTGTAACGCTACGGCTTGCGCGTGTTTCCTTATGAAGATGGCATTTTGCACATCGTTCTTGTCGGGATACCACCTTGGAAGAAATAATACACGCATATTATTGTTATTCTTGAATGGGCCTTAGGGATTGTTTCTTAACCCCGCCTGTTACGCAGGACTTTGGAACCAAAGATACACAGCTTTATTTATGCGATAAGTCATGGACCTTCTGCCTTTTTAATATTTTAATTGCACATTGCACATTGCACATTGCACATTGCACATTGCTCATTGCACATTGATTAAATCCTTCCCTTCGATCTGCCCGTCAGGTTACACAATTTATAAAGCATACGAGCGCCGACATTGCCATCCCATTCATTCGGAACTCCAGCAACTTCACACAAATCGAAACCAATGATCTCCCGGCCGCTTTGGACAAGTAGGTAAAGTAAATAATTTGCTTCCTGAAAAGAAAAGCCGCCGGGAACCGGCGTGCCGGTGTTTGGACATAAGGAGGGAGCCAATCCGTCAATATCAAAGCTAATGTATACCTGTTGAGGAAGGGTATTGATGATCTCGATACATTGATCATGAAAAGACATACCCTGAAAACGCTTTTCTTTAAGTTGGTAATCAAAAAATACAGTCACTCGTTCATCCTGGTCAGCCAAAATGAGCTCTTCTTCGCAATAATCTCGGATTCCTACTTGTGTTAAGGCGCTTATATTATTGATATTTAATGCATTATGAAAGATTGATGCATGAGAAAAATTAAGTCCTTCATAAGCTTTTCGTAGATCCATATGGGCATCTATCTGCAGAATGCCGAAATTAGGATAAATAGCTGCCAGCGCTTCTAAGAAACCCAGGGGGATACTATGCTCCCCGCCCACTAAACCAACTAGTTTATCCTTTTTGAGGAGTGCCGAGGTTTGCTCTTTAACCCAGTTATTAAGGTTATTTCCGCTTTGATTGATTTCTTCGCGTATTTTCAGCATTTTTTTATCCGTTTCTACATCACCTCCACTTTCCAGAAACTCGATGTAAGATGCAGCTTTGGGGCGGAGTTCCTCGTTTCTTCTTTTCCAATAGGGATTTGGGGGACGCATAAAAATGCCGAGTTCCCAGGCATCGGCCACGTGCGGATCAAGCAGGTCGAGTTGGTAAGAAGACTCGAGAATGTTTTCCGGCCCCGAAGCTGTACCCTCTCGGTAAGATGTCGTCACATCCCAGGGTATGGAAACTAAAACCAGTTCGGCATCTTCTTCCTCAAAGGGTAGACCGATAAAATGCTCATTGCGCTGCCCTGGTCCGTTGGGGTCAAAATTTTTAATTTTTTCGTTGATCGACATATTCTTTTGTGGTTTTGAAAAGTCAAAATTACTACTTTTGACCATCTTATTGACAATTTTAGGTAAGTTGATCAATTAATTGAAAACGACAGTTTTTCTAACGGATTAATTTTAAATTTAAAAATTATGGCAAAAGTATTAATCATCGGGGCAGGAGGTGTTGGTAGAGTAGTGACTTACAAGTGTGCTCAACATCCGGAGGTTTTCGAACAGATCATGTTGGCTAGTCGAACAAAATCCAAATGTGACCAGATTGTTGCAGATGTGGAGCGGGATACTGGGCATAAACACCTTCAGACAGCATCAGTAGATGCGGAGAATGTTCCGGAACTGGTTAGTTTGATCAAGTCTTTTAGCCCTGACATGGTGATCCATGTAGCGTTACCATACCAGGATTTAACGATTATGGATGCTTGTCTGGAAGCAGGCGTTCATTATTTGGATACGGCTAATTACGAGCCAAAAGAGGAGGCTAAATTTGAATACAGTTGGCAGTGGGCATATCATGATAAGTTTAAAGAGAAAGGACTCATGGCGCTACTGGGCTGTGGGTTTGACCCTGGTGTTACCGGCGTTTTCACTGCATATGCCGCCAAGCATCATTTTGATGAGATGCATTACCTTGATATTGTTGATTGCAATGCTGGCGATCACGGTAAAGCTTTTGCCACCAACTTCAATCCAGAGATTAATATCCGGGAGATCACTCAAAAGGGGAAGTATTTTGAGAACGGAAAATGGGTAGAAACCGAGCCTCACGAAATATCAAAAATGCTCAATTACCCCAATATAGGTCCTAAAAACTCCTATTTGATCTATCATGAAGAGTTGGAATCTCTTACCAAGAATTTTCCTACCCTTAAACGTGCCCGGTTTTGGATGACGTTTGGGGAAGAGTACCTGACCCACCTGCGGGTTATTCAGAATATCGGGATGGCAAGTATAGAGCCTGTAATGTATAAAGGCATTGAGATCGTTCCACTTCAATTTTTAAAAGAAGTTTTGCCAGACCCCGGAGAATTGGGAGAGAATTATGAAGGCGAAACATCCATCGGGTGCCGAATAAAAGGTATCAAGGATGGAAAAGAGCAAACCTATTACATCTGGAATAATTGCAGCCATGCTGCCGCTTATAAAGAAACTGGAGCGCAGGGGGTTTCCTACACTACCGGGGTGCCTGCTATGATTGGTGCCATGATGATGCTTACCGGCAAGTGGGAGGGCCAAGGCGTTTTCAATGTTGAAGAACTTGATCCCGATCCTTTCCTGGAAAAATTAAACCAATATGGTCTGCCCTGGCACGAGGAGGTTGGGGCGGATTTGGAATTTGAGTATTAAGTGGGGGCGCTTAGGTTTGGTACACGTATACGTGTGCCACACCTATAGGTGGGGCACAACAAAATAAGGCTAACTCAACTATATGAAAATCAACTATATATCAATACCATCTCCCGCCTTTGTGCTGGAAGAAGACCGCCTGATCAAAAATCTGGAGATCATGAAGCGGGTGCAGGAAGAAGCCGGTGTTCAAATCATCCTTGCACTAAAAGGCATGGCTATGTGGTCGGTATTTCCTATTATTAAAAAATACCTGAAAGGAGCTACAGCTAGTTCCCTAAACGAAGCGCTCCTTTGCTATGAAGAAATGGGACAAAGAGCGCATACCTATGCTCCGGCCTACAAAGAAAAGGAGTTTGAAATGCTTATGCGGCTAAGCAGCCACATCACATTTAACTCCCTCAGTCAGTTCGATCGGTTTAAAAAGGCTGTAGCGGACTATCCTGGGGAGATTTCTATGGGGTTACGCGTAAATCCTGAGTATGCTGAGGTCGAGACGGATCTTTACAACCCTTGCGCTCCTGGCTCTCGCTTGGGAATGATCGCCGATCAACTGCCTCCAGAACTGCCATCACAGATCAAAGGACTCCACTTTCACACCCTCTGCGAGTCGAATTCTTACAGCCTGGAGAAAACACTAGACGCCTTTGAAAATCGGTTCGCATCATACCTCCCCCAAATGGAGTGGGTCAACATGGGCGGGGGCCATTTGATGACCGACAGCAATTATCATGTAGATCATCTGATTCGATTACTCAACGCATTTAAATCTAAATATGATGTCGAGATTATTATGGAACCTGGCGGGGCAGTGGCCTGGCAAACAGGAGAACTCGTCTCTACCGTCCTGGATATTGTGGAAAATCGAGGCATCAAAACCCTTATTCTCGATGTTTCGTTTACCGACCATATGCCGGACACCCTGGAAATGCCCTATCGCCCTTCAGTAAAAGGCGCCCTAAAAGAGGTTGACCCCAAATTGCCGACCTATCGACTAGGTGGATTAAGCTGCCTGGCTGGTGATTTCCTGGACGAATATTCTTTTGCTGATCCGATAAAAGTGGGAGACCGGCTTATTTTTGAAGATATGATTCACTACACTATGGTCAAAACAACCATGTTTAATGGGTTAAACCATCCTGTCATAGGAATTTGGCGTCAGGATCAGCAATTCGAACTGGTTCGCTCTTTTCATTACCTTGACTTTAAAAACAGACTTTCCTGATGCATATAACAGTGAAAGCAGCTTTTGATCAATTTGTGAAGGACTTACAACCTGTCTATTCGCCGGGAGAAGCCAAAAGCGTGGCTAGGATTATTTTTGAAGACGAATTCAATTGTCTCGACGTGGGGAGCTCCAGAGAATTTGCCGGAATAGATCGCTTGGAGGGCATCAAAGAGCGTTTGTTGCAATATGAACCCGTTCAGTATATTCTTGGTCAAGCTGACTTTTACGGCCTAAAATTAGCAGTGAATTCCAATGTGTTGATTCCAAGGCAAGACACCGAAGAGTTGGTAGATTTGGTGATAAAAGACTACAAAAACAGGAGCACCCCTTTTAAAATACTGGATATCGGTACAGGAAGCGGTTGTATCGCTATTGCTTTGGGCCATCACCTACCTAAAGCTGAAATCAAAGGCATTGATATCAATAAGGCTATTCTGACCCTGGCCAAACAAAACGCCAGGAATTACCATCTATTCATAGACTTTCATGAGTTTGAAATTCTGGACGACCACAAATGGAAGGAACTGGGAACGTTTGATATTATTGTCAGTAACCCTCCATATATTCCGGAGAGCCAAAAAGAGATCATGTATGATAATGTACTGAAATACGAGCCGGAAGAAGCCCTTTTCGTAGATGATGAAGCCCCGCTTTTATTCTATCAAACTATTGCCGATTTTTCCGTTAACCATCTTTTTCCTGGAGGCAGCCTTTATCTGGAGATCAATGAATTTTTCGGAGAAGAAATCCTGAAACTTTTTAGTCGGTATCACTTTCAGTCTGTCGAAATTGTAAAAGACTTATCCCAAAAAGACCGAATTGTAAAGGTAATCAAGTAACTTGAATAGCCAGACAACCCCTAATCTTCAGAGAATCTCAACCCCTCAATCCTTTCACCCTCCTTTACCCGCTTGCCTGTTGCTTCAACTCCACCAGTGTGTCATACAGGTGGCTATCTTTGGAAATTAAGCACCCGGCTTCCATCATAGCAAAGATTTCCAATTCTTTTTCTTTAGCATACTTTTTCTCTGCGCTAAGCAGTTTTAGCTGAGCGCCCGAGGCATGCAACTGCTCCATCATTTTGTTTGGACTATCTGGTTGGGTGAAGTCCAGATCAGAGGTGCCTTCTGCTTTGATGCCGATCATCTTTACTTTTTCATCCAAAAACTTGAAAAACTTTATTTCTTGCTTTTCCTTTAATTCCAGTAGATCAACAGAGGATAAGATGCTTTGAAAAACCATATCGCTAAATATATCGATGATTTTTTCCGCTTTTTCATTTTCTTCCTTTTTCATCTTTTCCCATTCGTCGCTCGTAATGCTATTTGTAGCTAAAAATTGAACGAATTCTTTTTCCAATTCCTGAAGTTCTTCTTTATGAAGTCGTCTAAATTTCATATTATTCATAATATTTATTGGGAATTTTGTAAACTTGCCTCAAATTATTTAGAAAACCAACTTTTTACTCATTTTCCTTATAAACCCAATCCGCTGATCAATGGAATTTGTCATACCGAATTTAGCTAGTGTAGAAGTATGGGTGAGTTTGTTGACACTTACTTTTTTAGAAATAGTATTAGGAATTGATAACATCATTTTTATCTCTATTGTTTCCAATAAGCTCGACGAAGAAGATCAGAAGAAAGCTACGAATATAGGTCTGATCCTGGCCATGGTCATGCGGATCGTTCTGTTGTTCGGTATTTCTATCCTGGTCGCCATGACGGATCCTTGGATATCTATACATAATTCCTGGATAGATGCCAGCATTACCGGTCAAAGCCTTATCCTTCTGATTGGAGGCGTCTTTTTGTTGTACAAAAGCACTACAGAGATCCATCATAAACTAGAAGGGGAGGAATCTCACCATGGTGAAAAAGGAAAAAAAACATCTTCCCTTTCAAAGGTGATTTTACAAATTACCGTAATCAATATCATTTTTTCTTTTGACTCTATCTTAACAGCCTTGGGCATGACGAATGGAGTAGAAGGAGCCTTGGTGATCATGATCGTAGCGGTGGTTTTATCCGTAGTGATCATGATGATCTTTGCGGTTCCGGTCGCCCGCTTCGTCAACAAGCATCCTTCTATTCAGATGCTTGGTCTGGCTTTTCTCATTCTTATCGGATTTATGCTGATCACGGAGGGCGCCCACCTGGCCCATTTCCAAATCGCCGGATCAGAGGTCGGTGCCGTACCAAAGGGATATCTCTATTTTGCCATCGCTTTCTCTTTATTTGTAGAATTCCTCAACATGCGCCTAAGAAAGAAAAAATCCAAACCGGTCCAGCTACACGACGTAAAAGAAGAAGCATTCCAAGAACCCTAAACCCTTTTTCTCATTACATCTACGATTCCCTCCATAGTCCCCAACCCATAACTGATATGGTTGATAAAAAATGCTGCGATCAGATAGGGGAGGAGTCCCCAATTTTGCTCTTTGAAGGAGATGAGCAAGCTGCTTGTACCTACAAGCATAAAGTAGAGTAAAAGAGGTAAAATAATAATGGGAAAAAAAGGGATGATCAAAAAGAATAAAAAAAGATAAATCACAAAAAAAAGAGGTACCATATGTCTGAAAGAGACTGAATTCAACTCTTTAGTGTAATAAAGGGTAGGAATATGCCATTTTCCATTGGCGAATTGATTTTTCCATAATGCTTTGAAGGTGTCTCTGGCGTAATAAGTTATCTTTATCTCAGGTACCAGTAAGTGTTTACCTCCATGGCGAGAAAGTCGCTTATTAAGCTCCAGATCCTGGTTTCGATGCAGGCGCTCGTCAAACAGGCCGATTTTTTCAAGCGTCGACTTCCGGTAGCAACCAAATGGTACCGTATCTACCTCTTTAGGTTCCGGAGTACCAATGCGGAAAGTTGAATTTCCCACCCCCAGCGGGTGCCCCAACATCAATGCAATAGCTTTGGCTTTGTTATTGTCAGAACGAGGCCGGGTCTCCCATATGCCACCCACATTATCATAACTGGTAGTGGTAAGCCAATGAACGAGTGAAGAGCAATAGTCAGGAGGATAGCTGGCATGTACATCCAGGCGGATGATGATTGTTCCGATTGCTTGTTTAATGCCAATATTTAAAGCATATGGGGTGTAACTATGAGGATTATCTAATAATCGGAGGAAGGTGTACTGCTTCTCAGCTTTTTGGATGATTTCACGTGTACCATCGTTACTCATCCCGTCTACAATAAGGATTTCCATCTTTTCTTTTGGATAATCCTGGTTCACAACGTCTTCAATGAAAGCTTCTATAAACCGTATTTCCTGGAAACAGGGAATGACTACTGAAACAAAGGGCTGGTATACCGAGCCGTCTACAGGCATTATTTTGTGTGCTTTTTGAGGTATTTAACGATCTTTTGGGAGGTTTTACCATCACCAAATAGGGTAGTGTCAAAATTGATGGATCTTTTAAGCATTTTTTTAGTTTTCTCCATGATCTCTTTTTCCTCAATATTTGCAAGCGTATTGGCTTTCTTCTTAATCAATTCCTTCCATTCGGTTTCGGTCCTTAACGTTACACAGGGTTTTTGGAAAAAGTAAGCTTCTTTTTGCAACCCTCCGCTATCAGTCATTACGAGGCTGGTCTTTTTTAATAAATGGATCATCTCCAAATAACCAATGGCCGGGATGGTAATGAAATTCGGAACAATACGGTGGAGTTCCAGTTTCTTTTGAGTTCTGGGGTGCACTGGCATCACTACGGGAAGCAAGGAATTGTGGATTTCATCAAGGGCTTTAACAATAGTCAGTAAGGGTTCTTTTTCATCTGTATTGACCGGACGGTGTACAGTTGCAAGGATGAAGTTCTTCGGGATGTCAAAGTCAGGCGTTGCAGCATATTTTTCGAAAAGCAGGGCAGCGTCATACATCACGTCTCCGGTGCGGATGATCTTACAATCAAATTCGTTAAATCCTTCTTTCTTTAAATTTTTTACAGCAATATCGGTAGGGCAGAAAAGGAGTTCGCTTATGCGGTCAGTTAAAATTCGATTGATTTCCTCGGGCATTTCCATATTAAAAGATCTCAGACCGGCTTCGACATGCGCTACCGGGACGTTTAATTTGGAAGCTGCGAGTGCTCCGGCCAGAGTGGAGTTGGTATCGCCATAGACGAGCACCCAGTTAGGTTGCTCTTTCATGATGGCTTCTTCAATTTTTTCGAGCATCCTGGCAGTCATAGCTCCGTGGTTCAAACCACCAATGCCGAAGTGGTAAACTGGTTTAGGGATATTGAGCTGCTCAAAAAAGACATCGCTCATATTTTCATCATAATGCTGTCCTGTATGAATGATCACTTCTTCTGCGTCGGCTGCTTTTACCAGGGCATGACTCACCACAGCTGCTTTTATAAATTGTGGCCTTGCCCCAATGATGGTTACAACTTTCATGCGTTATTTTTTTCTAAGAGTTTTTGATAAACCTCAAGTAATTTTATGGATTCAGCTTTCCAGTTGAGATGATTTTCCACTGCTTTCCTTCCGTTAACTCCCATTTTTTCGGCAGTTTCGGGTTGATTGAGCAAGGTATTCACTGCATAAGCAATTTCTTTGGGAATATTTGGGTCTACGCAATAGCCGAAGTTATAGTCATCAACTAGTTGTTTCCATAAAGGAAAATGAGATAAGACGACCGGAATCCCGGATGACATGTATTCGAATAATTTATTAGGTTGTGCGTTTATATGGTTGGGTACTGGCAAAAACGTAACTAGTCCGATTTTACTTTCCGCCATAATAATTCCGACTTCCTCCCAAGGAACCTGTCCTAAATAATCAACCTGTGACCACCCCGGCATTCTTTTTAATTGCTCTTCTAAAGTTGGAGATTCAAACTTTCCTGCCAGCGTCAAACGAGCTTCGGTATATTCCAGCATCTTGATAATCTGGTAAAATCCTCTGATTTCCGTTATGGCCCCAATATAACAAAGATCGCGGGTTTTTTGAGTATTTTCTTTTAACGGTTGAAGGATATCTATTTTCGGAAAGTTGTTGATATCGATCGTTTGTGAATTGATCGTTAAAAAACGATCCCTGATGAACGGAGTAGCGGTAATGATATAATCTAGCTTCCGGGCCACGTAATTTTCATATCGTTCGAAAGGATAAGCAACAAAAGGAGCGATCATTTTAGGCAGATAAGGCTTGGAAGCCAATTGTCTGGGAACATCCTCATGAACATCGTAGATCACCGTTTTTCCTCTTTTTTTTAAGGCCAAACCGACGGGAAGTAATTCCGGATCGTGGAAGTGATAAATAGCGGCATTGAGCTTTAATGCTTTTTCAAGGGCAAATTTCCCTAGCTTTCGCATGCGCTCTAGTCTTGTATGCACCGGATGATCGATATTGTGTAAGTGAATGCCGCGCTCCAGGCCTTCTTTTTGATTCGCTACGATCAAATGCACCTCATAACCAGCCTCCACAAGGGTGGTACATTCCTTGTGGAAAATACGGGTATCCCGGTAGTTATGAACAGTGGTGATGTGGCAAACTTTCTTCATTCGGGTGTTCGACTGGATCAAAAAGTAGAACAAACATAAAAAAAGGATTTAATTTCAACCTCATTTTATTTATTTCAAAGTTGAAAATTGGAGAACCAATAGAGTTTGATGGTCATATAGTTTTTATTGGCTCCTATTTTGTTAATTTTGTAAAAAATTAATAAATAATGAGAGCTGGATTTGATATTGCATTACTCCTTTTACGATTAGGCTTTGGTGGTCTAATGATCATTAACCATGGATTAGGAAAATTTAATAAATTGATGGCGGGAGGTGAAATTTCTTTCTCCGATCCCCTGGGTATCGGTGCTTCCAATAGCTTAACACTTGCCGTATTTTCAGAAGTTTTTTGTGCAGGCTTGCTTATTATTGGATTACTTACCCGTTGGGTGTCTATTCCGTTGGTTATTACTATGCTAGTTGCCATTTTTATGGTGCATATTTCTGATCCCTTTCCCAAAATGGAGAAGGCTATCCTCTTTTTAATTCCCTTCCTAATCTTAATGATTAATGGAGGAGGCCGATATTCACTTGATTATTTAATCTTTAACCGGTAATTGTTCCAACAAGTAGTTATGAGAATATTAACGTGTTTATCTTTTGTTTTCTTAATCATCGTAGGGTTTTATTCTTGCCAGGATGGTTCGGCAACTAGTAAAACTGGTTATCTGAAAGTATCCGGCAAAACGATGGGGACAACCTATCAGGTTACCTACAGTCATGAAGATGGTGTAGACTTCAAGAACGAAATTGATTCACTACTTGCTGAAATAAATCAAGAAGTATCAACTTATATCAACACCTCGCTGATTAGCACCATCAATAAAGGGGGGCTTCTGAATAGGGGGCTTGATAGTTTCTCACCTGCAAAGGGAGCTCATTTTATAACCAATTTTGAAGAAGCCAAAAAGATTTTTTCATTGACAAACGGTGCTTTTGATCCCACTGTTATGCCCCTGGTCAATTATTGGGGGTTTGGATATACTCCCAAAACGCCTGTTACAAAGGTAGATAGTGCAAAAGTTGATTCTTTGATCCGGTTTGTGGGGTTTGATAATGTGAAAATTAATGAAAATGGTATTGAAAAAAGCACGGAAGAAATGGAACTTGATTTCAGCGCTATTGCCAAGGGGTATGGCGTAGATGCGATTGGTCGATTGTTGGAAGATGAAAACATCCGTAATTATTTGGTAGAGATTGGTGGAGAGGTCAGGGCCAGAGGCGTCAATACCAGGGGTACGCCGTGGGTGATCGGCATCAATACGCCTAAAGAGGGAGTGGCAGTCAATGAATTTCAGACGCTGGTACAGTTGGATGACATTGCTTTAGCCACTTCAGGTAATTATCAGAATTTTTATGAGGTAGATGGTAAAAAGTACAGCCATACCATCAATTCTAAAACGGGTTTTCCAGAGCGCAACCGGCTGTTAAGCGCTTCTGTTTTTACAACAAATTGCATGACTGCAGATGGCCTCGCCACTGCTATGATGGTTATGGGAGTGGAAGATGCTCTTAAGTTGGCCAACTCCATTGAAGGGGTAGAAGCTTACCTGATCTTCAGTAAAGACAACGGTACCTTTGGCGTTAACTATACTGAAGCTGTAGAGTCCTGGCTGAAGTAACCAGATAATGGATTAGAAAAATTAAAAATTAGTTCTAAAATGAAAATAGCATATAAATTACTAGGAATCAGCCTGATGATGTTTCTCTTTTTTGGTGTGCTCCAGGCCCAGTATAATTCTCTGGAAGAAGCTTTCCGAAATAAAGAAGATGCAACTACCTTGCGACTGGCGGGAAACGATCTGGACGAGCAACAACTCATTGAGCAGTTAAGCGCATTGACTAAACTGGAAGAACTTACCATCCAGTCTAATGTCCTTACAAGCCTTCCTGATGATATTGGAAATCTTACGAAATTGCAAAAACTCGATATTACCGCAAATGCCTTGATCAGCTTGCCTGCGTCCATTTCGAGACTCAACAATCTGGAATCCCTAACGCTCAAAGTGAATAGCGTCACCGAATTACCTGACGGACTGGAAAACCTTCAAGGTGTTAAAGAGTTGATTATTCATTTTGGGGGAGAGGTATTGCCAAAATCTGTTTTTCAGTTAAGAAACCTTCAATCACTCGAAATTAAAGGTCCTAAAGTCCAAGTCTTTCCCGAAGATATGAGTAACCTCCAACAGCTTCAAAAGCTATCGCTTACCGGAATACCGCTAAAGATTATACCCCAGTCTTTTGATCAGCTAGATCAATTAAAATCGCTCGACCTATATGACTGTGATTTTGTGGGATCGGGCGCTTTTCTTTTTGATGGTAAAAGTTACGATCTTCTTGGTATCCATCGATGTAAAAATATTGACATTGCAATGGTAGAAAACTGTAAGGCTATTAAAAAGCTGATTTTTCAAGATAGCTATCTTACTTCCTTACCAAAAAAGTTTCATAAAATGAACGGATTGGAAATACTCGAAATCAGCGGAGAACGCATCGAAGACTTGGAGGTAGCATGGAAGTGTAAAAACCTCAAAACCCTGACGGTCGGCTATAATAAAAAAGTCAAGAAACTACCTTCCAAAATGAATCGCCTGAAAGATCTTGAAAACCTCCATCTTAGTTGTCACAGTCTATCTACTATTCCGGAGGATATCGAAGAGCTGACTCAATTGAAAGTGTTATTTATCCATAGTAATCAATTAAGCAAGTTGCCTCAGGATGCTATGTCAAACCTGGAGAGCTTGCAGGTTCTTCATTTAAACTGCCCGAAATTACGGGAGGTGCCTGCCTTTATAAAGGAATTAAGCAATCTAAAGGAGGTGGTGCTTTCCCGAATGAATTATTCAGCCGATCAAGTCGAGGAGATCAAATCACTAAATCCCAACGCCAATGTTAGGATCATACCCTAGAAGCAACAACCTTTTTTCGTTTAGAGTACCTTAAATACAAAATATTTGTTATGGAATTTCAACTTGATCGGGACCTTTGCTTTTTTGATGTGGAAGCTACCGGACTGAATGTTATTAGGGATCGTATCGTCCAAATCGCTATTATTAAATATAAAAAGAAGGGTGGGCCGCCAGAGGAGTTATCAATGCTGATCAACCCCGGTATTCCCATCTCTGAAGAGGCAATTAATGTACACGGGATTACACCAAAAGACCTCGCCAATAAACCGACTTTTGCTCAAGTGGGCGAAAAAATCTATGAATTTATCGGAAATGCTGATTTGGCCGGCTATAATTCTAATCGGTTTGATGTTCCCATGTTGATGGAAGAATTTGCACGAATTGGCTTAGAATTAGATATTGACAACCGGCGATTGATCGATGTGCAGCGTATCTTCTATAAAATGGAACCCCGAACCCTGAAAGCAGCTCTCCAGTTCTATTGCGACAAAGAATTGGAGGATGCCCACGACGCACTTGCCGATGTAAAAGCTACTGTAGATGTGCTGAAAGGACAATTGGAAACGTATAAAAACACCAACTATACCGATCCTGACGGAAATGAGGTAGAAACACCCATTCGCAATGACATGCAACAGCTGCATGAATTTACAACAGATTTAAAAACAATTGATGCTACTCAACGCCTCAAATACGATTCGAACGGGGTTGTCGTTTTTAATTTCGGAAAGTATAATGGCAAGCCCGCAGCTGAAATTCTTTATAACGACAAACAATACTATAACTGGATGTTAAATAAGGATTTTTCATCGCAGGTCAAGCAAATCATTAAAAAGTTGGTAAAGGATTATGAGAAAGCTCAAAATAGCAACAATAAATAGCAAGAAAGGAATCACTGCTTCCTTTTTAGGAATTATCTTGTTGCTACTACTCTCATGGAGCGGTTGTTACGAACCGATCGAAGATTGCCAGGATACCTTAGCCAAAAATTTTAATGTGGATGCTGATAAAGACTGTTGCTGCGAATATCCGCTGATCCGGTTTAATTTTGATCATCGTTGGGATACGCTTCCATTCAGCTTTACCGATTCGCTTTCCGTCGGGGATGACTTGATCGATTTTAGTTATCTAACTTATTATGTGTCGAATATACGGATGATCATCGGTGGAGAAACCGTGCGCAAGCGGGTTACGTTCGACCTGACCTATATGGAGAATGGCGTGGAAAAAAGCACCACTACCTTTAAAGATTTTATTCTGGTTAATCCTTCTGACAATAATTACAGTTTTGGTGAAGTGTTAGCAACCGGTAGGGTTGATAGCCTTTATTTTACTGTTGGTATCGAATATCCCTATTATTTAGCTGATCCCACACAGTTTGAATCGGGAAATGGACTGGCCTTCCAGGCAGATAGCCTAAACTGGAACGAAGATATTGGGTATGTTTTTAATCGCCTTCAATATTTTCCGGTAACCTCTTCAAATCCTACAGATTCCATAACTATTGAAATTGGTCAGCCCAATGCTTTTGACCTGGGGTTTGCCGTAGGCGAATCCTTTACAGAAGGCCAGGATTTTAGGTTTAATATCGAAGTCGATTACCGAAAATGGTTTGAAGGGGTGGATGTGGTGAATGACCCGGTTTCGACTATTACCCAAAAAATTGCAAATAATACGTCAAATGCTTTTGTAATGCCCGAATAGGTGTTGGTGTATTGAACTAATTCGTTCCTAAAGGTTTTATAATAAGTATAAAGTGTATCCCTGAAAAGAAAATATTTTATGAAAAAACTACTCTTTGCACTACTCTTTTTTTCTTTGGTTTTCGCGGTTGCCTGTAATAATGACGAAGATGTTAATGATATTGTTAACGGTAATGACCCGAATCCCATTGCAGTGGTGGATTTGACGGATATTCCCTACAATCCTCAGCAATATGAGTTAGAAATCCCGGACGGCATGCCGCCTTTTCCTGAAAATCCAGCGAATCCTATTACCGTTGATGGCGTAAATTTAGGGCGTCATCTTTTCTATGACCCCATCTTATCCGCTGATAGCTCCATGTCTTGTTCTACCTGCCACTTACCATCTGGCAACTTTACCGATAATGAAGCTGTAAGTGTAGGAGTTGATGGGATTGCCGGTAAAAGAAGTTCTATGTCGCTAATGGATGCAGCCTTTTTTAACAACGGGCTTTTTTGGGACGGAAGAATTCAAACCCTTGAAGAACAAGCCTTATTACCCATTGAAGACCCTATCGAATTACACAATACCTGGACAAAGGCCATTATGGACCTGCAATCGCATCCTGACTATCCGGAAATGTTCCGTAGAGCCTTTGGCATTGAAAATTCTAGTCAGATTACCAAAGAGCTGGCAGCCAAAGCGATTGCACAATTTGAAAAGACGTTGATCAATACAGGGACTTCCAGGTATGACCAATATAGAGCAGGTAATTTCCTGGCCCTATCAGATTCCGAAATCAGAGGTTTATTGATGTTTATTGATGACGGGAGTGATGACGGGTTGCCGGATGCAGAATGTAGCCACTGTCATAATCCGCCATTATTTACGATTAACGAATACCGAAATAACGGATTGGACTCTGTAGGCCCCGATTTGGAACATCTCGATAATTTCGAGGATCTTGGTCTGGGAGCAGTAACGGGGATCCAGCAGGATAAAGGTAAGTTTCGGATTCCTTCCCTTAGAAATATCGTTTACTCCGCTCCTTACATGCACGATGGTCGCTTTGAAACCCTTGAGGAAGTGGTTGAGCATTACAACTCCGGAGGAGGCTTAGCCATTAATAAAGACCCTTTAATGCGTCCTTTAGGTTTGACAGAAAGCCAAAAGCAAGATATTCTAAATTTTCTGACCGCTCTTAACGATGAAGCATTTATGAATAAGCCGGAATATCAAAATCCGTTTGACTAAAAAATACGGAGAATAGAGTAGGCTTTATCATGCAGTAGACAGCACGTCCTTCATCATGATAAAGTCTGCACTACAGTTCAAAAATCTTCCCCCAATTCTTTAATCCGCCATCCAGATTATAAACTTTTTGGAATCCACCATTCTGCATAAGGGTGCAAGCTCTGATACTTCTTCTTCCCGATCGACAATAAACCAGATAGGTTTGCTCTGGATCAAGTTGTTCCATTTGATCAATAAAATCATAGGCAAGATAATCGAGGTTGGCAGCATTTGGAAGATGCCCCTGAGTAAACTCTTCTTGTCTTCTAACATCAAGGAGTATTCCGTCGCTCTTTTCCATCGCTTCTTTGAATTCAGGACCAGAAAGGTTATTTAAGGCTCTTTTGAGCTGGTCCCAACGACTTATTTTGCATGGATTTTTACTCATCTTTTATGTACTAAAGCGATATTTTTATGATGGTATATTTTTGCTTGTAGTCAAAGGAGTTAATGAATGTTAATTTAAGACGAACCTCACTTTTCCCTTAATAAAGATAAGAAAAAATTATTATTGGTAGCATTCTTGAAAAATGCGTTTGGTGCAAGTAGCGCAGATTGAGCTATCGAGGCGAGGAAAAATCTCCTGGATAGCATCTTTTTTGGTGGCAAAGAAGTTTTCTTCGCCAAGCTTTCCCTTAAAACCGGCGTTGATCAATACGTCCTGAGCTGTCATTTTCAGGCCAGAGATGTATAGATTCCCTCCTTTGGCCTTCCACTTTTTGGATTCGGTGAGTAGCCATTCGGCACCGGTCAGATCAATGAAATTGATGCCATTACCTATAATAAGGACACTATTTTCTTCTCCATCCTGAAGTTGGTTGAAGAATTTGGAAACATGGTCGACAGCTCCGTAGTAGATGGAGCCATCAATCCTTACGATCTTCATCTGCGGACATTGGGGCATACCTTCTTTTCGGGTCAGATTGAGGAACCTTCTCTTTCTGTCCTCCGGATCAGGAGCCATAACAGCGATATTGGGCTTGGAAGTACGTTGCAAGTAAAAGACCAAAGAGAAAATAACGCCAACGTAAATGGCAAATTCCAGGTCTAAAACCAGGGTAGAGAAGAAGGTGATTAACAGAACAGCGGTTTCAAGCCTGCTAGCTCTTAGAATTTGTTTGATATGATGAAAATCTATCAGGTTATAGGCGACCAATAAGATAATTCCACCCATTGCAGGAATCGGCAGGTAGGCTGTCAGCGGAGCAATAAACAAGATCATCAGCATTAGGATGACAGCTGCAAAAATAGCGGATAAGGGCGTTTTGGCTCCTGCCTGGTGATTTACTCCCGATCGGGTAAACGATCCTGATCCCGCATAACAAGAGAAAAAGCTACCCACTAAATTAGATAATCCCTGGCCAATAAATTCTTGATTTCCGTTGATGCGCTGACCCGTATGCGTGGCAATAGCTCGGGCAATAGCTACCGCTTCAATAAGCCCCAATAAGGCTACTGCAAAGGCGTTGGGCGCGAGCTTTTGAAGATTCGTATAAGTAATCTCCGGTATGACAAATGGTGGTAGGGTAGAGGGCATTTCGCCTACCAGGCTGATGCCATGTTCTGCTGATCCGAGAAAATAGGCCAACAGACTTCCCAAAACCATAGCGGCAAGCATATAAGGTACTTTTGGGATAAACTTTCGGATTAGAATAGCTGAAATTAATGTGAAAATAGCTACTGCAAAAACGTATATATTGGTTTCTCCTATTCTTACGATAACCTCCCAAATGATCTCAAAAAACGGCGTACCGCCCTCTATTTCAATTCCAAAGACGTGCTTCAGTTGCTTGGCGGCAATAAGGATAGCAGCCCCTGCCGTAAACCCAATAACTACGGTATGCGAGACGAAATTGACCAAGGTGCCAAGCCTGGCAACACCCATCACAAACTGAATAAGGCCGGCCATAAAAGTCAGTACTAGCGCCAGCGCTACAAAATTGGCTGACTCCGGCTCTGCAAATTGACTTATGGCCGAGAATACAACAATGGAAATAGCCGTAGTCGGACCGGAGATTAAATAATAAGAAGAACCAAACAATGCTGCAATGATAGGGGTGATCATCGCTGTGTAAAGCCCATAAATCGGTGGCATCCCCGCAATAATGGCAAAGGCAACCCCTTGGGGCAGTACGATAATAGCCCCTGTAATTCCAGCTAATAGGTCATCTCTTAACGTAGACTTGGTTACCGTGGGCAACCAAGTCAAAAAGGGGAATATCTTCGAAAGCGTATTTGTCTGTTGATCCAAAAGGTAAAATCAATTTGCAATAAATAATGAATAACGAAATGAATACTGGTTTGAACGTCATCGTCCAAACCTTGAAAAATTAATTCATCAACCCACCATTTTAATGGTGGGTAAACCAATACTCCAAACAAAGCAAAGAAAGCTGGTTTGGACGATGACGTCCAAACTAAAAAGTCTGTTGCCTTATGGTATTATCAAGGTCATTCCAATTGGCCTATTCTCCTGACTCCTCATCCAAATAATACAACTCCTCAACCGGTCTTAGCGGTCGTTTAAACCAGAGCGGTCTTCTGAGGTTGTCCGGGCCTGGTGCCGGGCGTGTCATCGACAGCCATTCTTTGTAATTTTCGAATGATCTTTTCGTATCTACAAAGATATCGCCATATCTATCATTTGGACCGGGCTTTTCAATCCGAACACGTTGGTGCCAACAGTGCATTCCGCTAATGGGGTCTGGATGAACAGCGTGAGTGATATTTTGATGTACACCGCCATCGCTCCAGAAAATCCGTTTGGAATCCGGATCTTTACTATTGAACGGAAGAATACCGGCTATCGTGCTCATTTTCCAACCACCGTTGCCATCATTTTCGATCGCTACTGTATTGGTCGCCCAACGGTTGCCTACCTTATCCTGGGGGCGCCTCCAACGTCCGAGGTGATGTGAACAGGCGATAACCCCTGGTTTCATCCCCTGCGTCACCCAAACTTTATCCACAAAATAACCAATATCCGTATTTATTTTAACCAAATCACCCGTTTTAAACCCGAACCGTTCAGCTTCCTGAGGGTGCATCCAGATCGGATTTCTATTGGAAATTTCAGTCAACCACTTGGCATTACCGGAGCGGGAGTGGATGAGGGTTGGCAGCCTGAAGGTAGGTACCAGACAATATTCTCCTTTTTCCCAATCTAGCTTTTCCGGATGAATGTGGCTTTTGATATAGGTTGGAATAGCATATTCCGGCCATTTCCAGTCGACCATTGTCTGAGAATAAAACTCATTTTTTCGGGATGGAGTCGGAAAACCAACATAAGGAGTGCCATCGATCATGACCCCGATATTTTTGCCATCTTTACTGATAGTTCCGGTCTTTTCATCAACCGTTGCACCTTTCATCTTTTCTTCTGGTAACTTATTGAGGTGCTTAGTGTAAGAATGTTTTTCTACTTCAAAAGCACCGTATTTCTTCATGTACTCAAGCTCAGAAATACCTTCTTTTTTAGCTGCCTCAGGCAAACCGGGCGTGCGTTCGAAAATATACTGATAATACTCGTCTATATTGATCTTTTCATTTTTGCGGTATGGAGAATGAAAATGCTTGCGAATACCCAAACTTCCGTCGGGGTCGATCCGCCAGGATAGTTCGATCCAAAATTCATCTTCTTCCCAAACTTCTCCGGGGTTGACCTCATAAGTGAAGGTGACATCTTTGCCTGCTCTTCTTGCCGCTTCTCTCAAAACGGGCTGCCTGAAGGCTATCCACATACCGGAGTGGGTAGCATAACTGTTGATATCATGTCGCTCTGCAGAATGCCCCATAGGTAGCACATAATCGGCAAAAAAGGCCGTTTCATTCCAGGTTGGCGTAAGAGCAATATGCATGCCGACCATATTTGGGTCGGAGAGTGCTTCCATCCAGGAGAAACCGTCAGGGTAGGTCCAGACAGGGTTGAAAACTCTTGTAAAGTAGACATCCATCTTTCCACGCCCTTCCTTGAGGAAGTGGGGAAGCAGGAAGCTCATCTCGAAGAACGATAGTGGATATTCATTGGGAAAATGCAATTCATTCCAGAACTTTTGTGCTGGGGGAACATCAAAGAACTGAGGTTTGAATTTGTTCCAACTGTTTGGAGAAGTTCCTCCTTTTGTTCCGATACTTCCCGTAAGTACATTCAGAAAATGCAGGCAACGGGAGACGCACCACCCTCCGAGATTACCGCTGGCAGCACTTCGCCAGTTGTGGGTAGCAAAACGTTCGCCAGCTTCACCGATCTGACGGGCTACATCAATAACCATTTCGGCTTTCACACCACTCTCTTTTTCAGCAAATTCTGGAGTATACTCCGCATACTCTTCCTGCATCTTTTTGATGTAGTTTTCGAACGTTACTTCAGTGCCCGGATGTCGTTTCTCCAGGTATTCTTGCCAGTTGACCCAGTTTTCCAGAAAAGGTCTGTTGTATAAACCTTTATCCAGGATCACTTTGGCCATTGCCAGCATGACGGCCGCCTCTGAACCAGGATAGGTAGGCATCCAATAGTCTGACATACTAGCCGTATTCGATAAACGAGGATCCATGGTTGCCAACTTGGCTCCCTTCATTTTACCCTCGATAATGCGCTGGGCGTGCGGATTAAAATAGTGGCCCGATTCGAGGTGGGCGCTGATCAATAAAATGAATTTTGCATTGGCGTGATCAGGAGAAGGACGATCGTAACCATACCAAATATTATAACCAAATCGCGCTCCCGAAGAGCAAATATTGGTATGACTGTTATGTCCGTCTACTCCCCAGGCTTGTAATACTCTGTTGGCATAACCTTCGTGACCGGGGCGACCCACGTGATAAGCCACCTCGTTATTTCGACCTTCCTGTATAGCCTTTCGGATACGACCCGCTATATCGTCTAATACTTCATCCCAGCTGACGCGCTCCCATTTACCTTCTCCTCGTTCGCCCACCCGCTTTAAGGGGTAAAGGATGCGATCGGGATCGGTAAGTTGATTGATGGTGGCAGGTCCCTTGGCACAGTTTCTTCCTCTACTGCCTGGATGATGCGGATTTCCTTCTAGTTTTCGGATCTCATGGGTTTCTTTATCCACATAGGCGGTGAGCCCGCAAGCAGATTCACAATTGAAACAGGTGGTAGGAACAATGGTATAATGCTTCTTCTTAACCCTTGGCCAGTCAGTAGCTTCATATTCGACCCAATCGTCCCACTTTTCCATAGGGGGGTATTTGGTGAGATCACCGTTTGGTGCCAATCGCTCTACTGGCTCAGGTTGTTCTTTATGCAAGTTGGGGATCAATCTTAGCTTTTCGGCGATCTGCTCTATGATGGATGGTTTCTTATTATTTTTCATAAAATGTTAGTTGAAAGTTGAAGGATTAAAGTTGAAAGAAAATCATTCTTAATTCTTCATTCTTAATTCATAATTAGCTTAACGCAATTCGTTGTGGGGCTTCTACCCAAATATGCTCTGTGAAATAGATTCCTATTAAGACTAATAGTCCGGAACCTGCTAATAGCATTGGATTTCCTACTCCCAGGAACAGCAATACAAAGGGGATGATATTTCCTACCAATAAAGTACCTATCCAGAACTGATTGCGGTACCTTCCTTTGGTAATCATTTTTACTACGTATTTGGAATCCTGCGTCGGGTGAGGAGTGATTAACTCCGAGGCAATGGTCACTAGATTTACAACGATAGAAACCAGCAAAACATTAGTCAGGTAGGTACTCCAATCCATTGTATGATCAGTAAATGCGGCGATGATTGCAAATACAGCTGCCCCGGCCATAAAGCTATGGACCAGCATATGAATGGATAGGGTAGGGCTTTGCCAAAAGTCTCTTCCTTTGGCCTGTGCAAATAAGAAAGCTGTGTAGACTGCTGTAAGGATAGCAAATACCGCTGTTATATATTTGATCGCATTAGCGATAGCAGACAACTCGAAATAATAAGCAATTCCCCAGAGTGTTAAGAACCCGCCAAAGAAGGTGATGATATATCCTCCTTTGACCAACCAGGAGCCCCATTGAGGGCGGAATAAGACATTCAAAAACCGATCGGGCCGATCCAGGTCCTTGATGAGTAATAAACCGGTGGCAGCCAAAAAGACAAGACTGATACCTAATCCAGACCATTCGATCAATGGATTAACCGATGCCCAACCAAACAATACCGCCAGAAAAGGAACCAGAAAAGCACCTGCTGAGATAGCTTTGGTCAGGACGTAACCAGAAACTTCCCAACCCCAAAGTATTCCCTTATCCGGTGCATCGTAAACCCTTCGGGCTTTGCCGAGCATCAGATCGATAGATTTGGAAGGCCCTTTTTCAGCAATTTCCCCTGCAGTGGCACTTTGGTTAGAGGCTTCCATTAAGGCTTGTACCACATCGCCATTGGAAAAGGCCAGTTTTTCAGCTGCTTTGGCATAATGACCAACTCCATGAGCTTGCGAACTCCAGAAATAATCATCCGACTTTTCAGTGGCAGTAGGATTTAGAGAAGCTTCATCGCCATCGATGTAGAATAAGTTGGGAACGGTCCCTTTCGCTCCTTTCCGGACGGTCACCTGCTCCCTGCCCAATAACTGGGAGATCTCAGAATTAGGATTTTCCATATCTCCGGAAATGATGGCATGTTCCGGACATACATTAACACAGGCTGGTTCCAGCCCCACATCTACGCGGTGGGCGCAGTAGTTACATTTTGCGGCCGTATGATTCTCAGGATCGATATAAAGGGCGTCATAAGGACAAGCCTGCATGCAAGATTTACAACCGATACAGCGGTCTTTATCGAAGTCAACAATACCGTCATCCCGGAAAAAAAGCGCTTCAACGGGGCAAATTTCTACACATGGAGCCTCCGTACAGTGATTACATCGCATAACCGAAAATAATCGGCGAGTGTGCGGAAATTCTCCTTTTTCCACTTGTTTGACCCAGGTACGATTTACGCCCACGGGGACCTGGTGTTCTGATTTACAGGCAGTCGTACAGGCGTGGCAGCCAATACACTTCCTGTTGTCAATAATAAATCCGTATTTCATTAGAAAGTAATTTATGCATTTTCAGATGAGCAAGTAAAATCGGTTACCGGAATCTTCGAAGAGGCGTTGATCTCATCAAAATATACTGCTACGTTGATCACGTTATGGTAGCCCCTGGCTTTCAAAATAGAACAGGCAATTGTAGACCGGTTGCCACTTCTGCAATGCACGTGGTAGGTCTTTTCGCGATCAATTTCTGCCATATTCTTATTGATAAAGTCCAACGGAAAATTCTGGGCGCCGTCGATGTGTTCTGCTGAAAATTCGCCCGGTTTTCTTACGTCCAGAATATTTGCAGATAAATTATTTTCAAATAATTTCTCAAAATCTGCCATCTCGAAGGTTTCTAAAGTATCAATTTCCTTACCCGCTTCCTTCCAGGCTTCAAATCCGCCTTTAAGATATCCGAGCGCATTGTCATAACCGACTCTCGAAAGTCGCATGACAGCTTCTTCTTCCCGTCCTTCGGGTGCAATGAGCAGGATAGGCTGTTTGAGATCGGGGATGAGGGCTCCAACCCAGGGAGCAAAATCTCCGTCCAGGTTGATGAATATAGAATTCGGAATGAATCCTTTCGGATAGATCTCTTTGCTTCTGGTGTCAAGCAAAAGAGCTCCTTCTGTATTGGCAACGGTCTCAAATTCTCTTGGCGTCATCGGAACAGCGCCTCTTTTCATGACCGTTTCGAAACTTTCATATCCCGTCTTGTTCAGCTTGGCATTTTTAGCAAAATATTGAGGAGGAGGCATCAAGCCTTCCGTAACCTCTTTAATGAATTCTTCACGCGTCATATCTGCGCGTAGCGCATAATTCGTTTCTTTCTGATTTCCGAGCGTATCCCAGGTTTCGGAGCTCATATTTTTTCCACATGCCGATCCGGCGCCGTGCGCCGGGTAAACAATCACGTCATCCGGTAGCGGCATAATCTTAGACCGTAAACTGTCATACAACCAGCCGGCAAGATCTTCCTTTGTAATACTTCCGGCCTTTTGAGCAAGGTCGGGGCGGCCGACATCGCCAATAAATAAGGTATCTCCTGTAAAAATGGCTTTTTCCTTGCCATTTTCATCTAGTAACAAATAGCAAGTGCTTTCCGGAGTGTGTCCGGGAGTATGTAATACCCGGATCGTCAGATCCCCCAGTTTGAATTCTTCCCCATCTTTTGCCTGATATTTTTCGTATGCTGTTTCTGCGTTGGGGCCGAAAACAATCTTTGCACCGGTTTGCTTAGCCAGATCAAGATGGCCGGAAACAAAATCCGCATGAAAATGGGTCTCAAAGATGTATTTGATCTTCGCACCAAATGCTTCGGCACGTTCAATGTAAGGAGTCGGCTCCCTTAGCGGATCAATAATAGCGGCTTCGCCGTTGCTTTCAATATAATAGGCGCCTTGTGCCAAACAGCCTGTATAAATCTGCTCAATTTTCATGGTGGAAATTTTTGATGATTTAATGGAATAATCAAAGTCCAATTCAACATGGAATAGAGAGGGAAAAATTAGTGCTGATCCATGAATGCCGAAATTTATGAAATTATGTTCATATATTCAAAAATTAATACTTTTTTTTCTAAATGCCAGAGGACCACAGGACAAGATGACCAGACTAAGACTCAAGTTTTATGGTTTTGCTTAGAATAATAATTAAAAGACAATTTCTTATTCCCTTCGGTCTCATTTTCTTTTCACTTTATATTTTCATTTTTTTCATTATTTAAAACTTCACATACAATTAATATTGATTGATTACTTTAACCATCTAATTTAAGTAGTAAGGCAAAAAAATTGGTAGAATAATTTTTTTAGGTTCAAATGAA
>CAZHOV010000032.1:0-22407 GCA_964534315.1 uncultured Saprospiraceae bacterium
AGGAAGAAGAAGAGGAAGAAGAAGAGGAAGAAGAGGAGGATAATGATGGTGATGGTGTTCCCAACACGGAAGATCGCTGTCCCGACCAGAAAGGTCCTGCCAACTTAGCTGGTTGCCCGGATACCGACCAGGACGGCATCCCTGATATCGATGATAAATGCCCCAGCATCAAAGGGCTAAGCCAGTTTATGGGTTGTGCAGACTCCGATGGCGATGGTGTTGCAGACCCTGATGACAACTGCCCTAATACGGCTGGTGTAGCTTCCAATAACGGCTGCCCCAAAGAAGTAGAAGATAATGACGGAGATGGCGTTCCCAACACGGAAGACCGCTGCCCCGGCCAAAAAGGCCCTGCTAATCTAAGAGGTTGTCCGGATACCGATCAGGATGGCATCCCTGATATTGATGATAAATGCCCCAGCATCAAAGGCCTAAGCCAGTTTATGGGTTGTGCAGACTCCGATGGCGATGGTGTCGCAGACCCTGACGATGATTGCCCCAACACCCCCGGAACAATAGCCAACAAAGGCTGCCCGAAAGAAGTGGCCGATAAAGATGGTGATGGCGTTCCTGATGTGGAAGACCGCTGCCCCGACCAAAAAGGAGTTCCCTCTTTAGGCGGTTGCCCAGACTCCGATGGTGACGGTATTCCTGATATTGACGATCGTTGCCCTTCAATCAAAGGGTTAAGCCAATTCTTAGGCTGTGTAGATACCGACTCGGATGGTGTAGCAGAACCTGATGATAAGTGCCCGGATAAAGCAGGACCAATAGATAACTTCGGCTGTCCGGAAATCAAAAAAGAAGATAAGGAAATACTCGACCTCGCTGTTAGAAACGTCAACTTCAATTCGGGTAAATCTACTCTATTGATTTCTTCTTACGAAACCCTTGATAAAATTGTGGACCTGATGAGGAAATACCCTAATTATTCGCTAAGAATTGAAGGACACACGGATTCAAGTGGTGACGAAAACGCCAATCAACGACTATCGGAGCAACGCGCTGAATCGTGTAGAACCTATATTATCAGTAAAGGTATCTCCTACAGCAGAATTGAATCATTTGGCTATGGAGAATCTCGACCTATTGCAACAAACGAAACGGCAGAAGGACGACAGAGAAACAGACGAGTAGAATTTGATTTGTATTTGAAATAAAAGATACCCCTTATATTTATGAGGGCGTCTCATAAGTCGATGAGCCTTTCTCTTAGATATTTTTAGTTGGAGCGTACTGTTTGTTCTAAAAAATCTCTACATTTTTTAAAACAAACAGTACGCTCAAAAAAAAGCTTAGTGGTTCACAATATCTTTGGTATGATAGACTACCCTCCTTTGGAGATTACGCTTTAAAACGATATCATCTCAAACCGGGTATAAGACTGAAGGGCTTTCGGAATTTTAATTCCGCCTGAGACCTGGTTATTCTCCAATAATGCAGCAACGATCCTGGCCAATGCCAACGCACTGCCATTTAGAGTGTGTGCTAAATTGATTTTCTTGTCGTCATTTCGGTACCGCAACTTGAGTCGGTTAGATTGATAGGTTTCGAAATTAGAAACAGAACTGACCTCCAGCCATTTCTTTTGAGCGGCGGAGTACACCTCAAAGTCAAAAGTAAGCGCAGAAGTAAAGCCAAGGTCTCCTCCACATAATCTTAAAATCCGGTAAGGCAATTCCAGTTTCTGAAGTAATCCTTCAACGTGATCGAGCATCTCCTGAAGCACCTCGTAAGATTTTTCAGGATGTGCAATTTGAACAATCTCTACCTTATCGAACTGATGCACTCTATTTAAACCGCGAACATCTTTGCCGTAAGCCCCAGCTTCTCTCCTAAAACAGGGTGTATACCCCGTCAGCCTTATCGGTAGTTCCTGTTCATCCAATATGACATCGCGATAGATATTTGTTACCGGTACTTCTGCAGTGGGAATGAGGTAAAAATCATCTTTGGAGACATAATACATTTGCCCCTCCTTGTCGGGCAACTGTCCGGTAGCTCTGGCTGTATCCTCATTAACGATCAACGGCGGAATGATCTCTTCATAGCCAGCTTTATGTGCCTCATCCAAAAAAAAGTTAATCAATGCCCGTTCTAGTTTAGCGCCTTTTCCCCTAAACAAGGGAAATCCGGACCCCGTAATTTTCACCCCCAATTCAAAATCAATAATATTTAGTTGCTTGGCTAAGTCCCAGTGCGGCTTAGCATTATCGCCTAATTCCGGTAAAGAAGCCGACCAATCTTTGTATACCTCATTGTCCTCATCGGTGTTTCCTTTCGGCACAGAAGGGTGAGGAATATTGGGAATATCCAGTAATAAGGATTCAAGATTGACCTGGGCTGCCTTCATCGCCTCTTCGAGCCCCTTGACATTGTCTTTCATGCCTGCTACCTTAGCCTTCATTGCCTCCGCTTCTGCTCTTTTACCCTGGGCAAAAAAAGCACCAATCTCTTTTGATAATTTATTGGAAGTAGCTTTCAACTCATCTAATTCCTTCTGGGCAGCCCTCCGCTTTTCATCTTCTTCGAGAATTTGATCGATGATCTTTAAATCTTCTTCCTTGAAGTTACGCCTTCTCAGTCCGTCCAGAACCTTTTCTTTATTTTGTCGAATGAAATTTACTTGTAACATAAGCAAGTGGACATTTTTATAATTTGGGTGGTTAAAATTCTGTTATTTTATCCCGTAAATAGGCTTTATCACAGGAAAAAATGAACTTTTTGGCAAAGATACTATTTGAAATTAAAAATAAAGTGTATTTTTGCCCTAGGATCGAACATAACTCGAACGTTCGATAACATATTTAGGAATTATTTTTTTTGTAATCCCTTCTGATTTCCCACTTTCAAATATAATAACAGGCAAATTTTCAAATTAATTTGATGGGAAGATAAATACGATGTGTATTGATATTGCGTTAATTTAAAGATACGCGTTTATACCTGCATCACTTTAGCGTGTCCTAAAAACAAAACACCTCATTTGATTTTCCCTATATACTTCACGATTAAACCATTTTTAAATTTTTTTGTAAAAAACATTTTCTCATACCATGTACGATATTTTGCAGTTGAATGACATGCTCGTCCCCGAGCTAAAAGACCTTGCTGAGCAACTTGGACTTAAAGGATATAAGCGATTGAATAAACAAGAATTAATCTACAAAATTCTTGATGAACAAGCTATAAACCAGGAAAAGAAAGATGACGCCAAACCGGCGGATGACCAGGGAGGCGAGAAAAAACGTCCCGGCAGAAAAAAAACCCAAAAGAAAAAAATAGTTCCCGAAGATAAAAACGATAATTCTTCTGATGAAAAGGATGATGATGATTCCAAAAAGTCCAGAAGAAAACGAATATCTCGTAAAACTAAAACAACCACTCCTAAAGCTGAGCGCCCCCCTTCTACAAAAAACGACGATTCGGAAAATGGCCATGCAGCGGAAAAAAATATGAAAGAAACTCAAAAGAAACCAACTCCCAAACCTGATGATCCATCGAAAAGTAGTGATCGTCCTCAAAGAGACCGCAATAGGCAAGAGTCTACGAAAAAGTTTGATATAGAACTTGACGGAATTATTGAAGGTGTCGGTATCTTGGAAATGATGCCTGACGGTTACGGATTTCTCCGGTCAGCTGACTATAATTACCTGACCTCTCCAGACGATATCTATGTCTCTCCTTCCCAAATTAAATTATTCGGACTGCGAACCGGCGATACTGTCCAAGGTGCCATCCGTCCGCCAAAAGAAGGAGAAAAATACTTTGCGCTACTACGCGTATCAAAAATTAACGGACTTGTACCCGAAAACATCCGCGACCGCGTTCCCTTCGATTACCTGACCCCGCTTTTCCCTACCGAAAAGTTTGGCCTGACCACCTCTCCTACCGGCAGAGATTTCGGAACCCGGATGATCGACCTCTTTACGCCTATCGGTAAAGGACAACGCGGACTGATCGTCGCACAGCCAAAAACGGGTAAAACTTTCTTGTTGAAAGACGTGGCAAATGCTATCGCCAAAAATCACCCGGAAGTGTACCTGCTCGTTCTGCTGATCGATGAACGCCCTGAAGAAGTCACCGATATGAAGCGAAGCGTTAACGCTGAAGTTATCGCCTCTACTTTTGACGAACCTGCCGACAACCACGTGCGCGTCGCCAATATCGTTCTGGAAAAGGCCAAACGACTGGTTGAATGTAAACATGCTCGACTCAATTACCCGTTTGGCACGTGCCTACAATACTATTGCACCCGCTAGTGGAAAAGTCCTTTCTGGTGGTGTGGAAGCCAACGCGCTCCACAAACCGAAAAAATTCTTCGGTGCCGCCCGTAATATCGAAGATGGCGGATCCCTTACCATCCTTGCTACCGCCCTGATCGAAACAGGCTCTAAGATGGATGGAGTGATCTTTGAAGAGTTTAAAGGAACCGGTAACATGGAACTTCAATTAGATCGAAGCCTGGCCAACAAACGTATGTACCCGGCTATCGACCTCATCAAATCCAGTACCCGACGCGAAGACTTACTACTCGATAAAGATACGCTCCAGCGTATGTTTATCCTTAGAAATCACCTCGCCGATATGAAGCCGGAAGAAGCCATGGATTTCATGCGCAAGCAAATGCTGCAAACTTCCAGCAACGATGAATTACTGTCCTCCATGAATGGGTAACCCCTAAAGTTTCATGGACGAGCGGCTGAAAAAATGGCGACTGATCCTGGGCAAAAAAGCAGACCCGCTTCAGGAAATTCAACTAGAGGGCGGCCAAGGTAAAATAGATGATACCCTGGAAGCCCTCTATGACTCTGATCGCAAAGCAGGTCTGGGAAGCTCCTCCCCTAATGTCAACCGATGGTTGGGAGATATCCGCTCCTATTTCCCTACCTCCGTTGTGCAGATTATGCAAAAAGATGCCCTCGAACGACTGCATCTGGAAAAACTCCTCCTCGAACCACAAATCCTCGAATCCATCGAGCCGGATATCCACCTCGTTGCAACAATTCTCTCCCTCAACAAAGTTATGCCCAACGAAACGAAAGAAACCGCCAGGCAAGTGGTTCAACAACTCGTCAAAAAAATCCAACAGGAACTGAACACTCTACTTATTGACGCCGTCCAGGGAAGTATCAATAAGGCTAGCAGAATCAGAAAGAAAAACCCTAAATCCATCGATTGGCATGCCACCATTCGCCTCAATCTCAAAAACTACCAACCAGAACTGGGCGCAATCATTCCTGATAATTTTGTAGGCTACCAAAGGAAAAGAACAGCTTTCAAACACATTACCCTGCTCGTCGATCAAAGTGGTTCTATGGCCAGCTCAGTAGTCTATGCAGGTATCCTGGGCGCAACACTGGCTTCTGTCCCCTCTATCCAAACTAGTCTCGTTGTCTTCGATACCAACCCCGTCGATCTTTCGCCTATGCTCAACGACCCCGTTGATCTCCTCTTTGGCACCCAACTCGGTGGAGGAACCAATATCTCTAAAGCACTTAAGTTCACTACCCAACTTATTACCAATCCTGCAGACGCTATACTAGTGCTCATCACCGATCTCCACGAAGGTGGAAACGTCAACGAACTGCTCAGCCAAATCCATCAACTATTACTAAAAGATACCCAAATAATCGTCTTGCTCGCCCTCAATGACCAAGGCGCCCCCTCCTACAACCGCTCCCTGGCCGGCCAGCTAGCATCCCTCAATATCCCCGTATTTGCCTGCACCCCGGAAAAATTTCCTCAACTGATCTCTGCAGCTATCGAAAAAAAAGATATCTCCAATTGGATGGCCATGCACGATATCGAATGGAAAGGATGATGGAAGAAAGTTGGGTATTACTCTATCATTAGTCAATGAGCCCCTTCATTTCTCTTTATTAATTACTCCTTTTGCCAATACAAATTCAAGGTCCATTTTCCTACCGTCACTTGCCTGACAGAATCAGAAATTGCGCTCAAATCTACGCCGTTACTCCGGTACGCCTGGTTAGACCCACCTTCATCAGGCTCTTCAATAATCAAAACGGGCTGATAATTTTCTAGCGGTTTTATCCGATGCCAGTTTTTCAAGGTAACGGGAACAACCTGCGCATCAGCACTCCAATATAAGGAGGGAGCCCAATTACCTAAAATAGCTTTACCCTCCAAATCAAATTTACTGAGATAAACCCTGGTCTGGTAGATTCCGAAACTCCTTGCCCTGTATTCCTTCATATACGTTACGCCATTATCAACCACTAAAATCAATAACACTCCTGCTACGAGCGCCACCAACCATCGCCTAACTCTTCCCCGGAGTATATCCTGATTAAATAGCAACTCGGCAAAAACAATTGCTATCATAACAGCCATTGCCATATAAGTAGAGGTCAAATACCGGGTAGGCAGATAATTCATAACCAATTTATGGGTTTCCAGCAAAATCCAACATCCAATAAACTGATAGGCTATCAAAAAATTCCTGCTGCTCTTTTTAAAAACTAAATATCCGCCTGTTACTAAGCTAAGCAGAAAAACTATTGTAAACAGCCGGTTCTTCCTGGCAAAGAAAATATGCTCAACAATATACTTCACTGTATCCCACGTTTTTTCCGATAACCTTACCCCTCCTGATTGCTCCTCCAGCATAAAATCAAAACCGGCCCTGAGCGGAAAATACCAGCCTGCAGCAAATAGTCCAGCCAAAATAATGATAGTAAATCCACTAATCGACAAGGGTTTTAATAGGTTAATATGGCCTGGCTGACGTAGCCACTCCAACACCAGCATTAAAGGAATCAACAGCAGCAGATAAACATATTGGATCTTTAGCAAAAAGGCAATGAAAAAAATACCCGTAGCAGTGATCAAGGACCAGTAACGGTATTCCTCCCTCATCCGGTACCGATGAAAATAAAACATTCCCGCTAAACCTGCATAACTGACAAGGATCTCTGCCAAACATAAATGATTAAACTGATGGATCTGAAACTTCATCAATCCAACCGGTATCAAAATAATAAGCATTTTTCGGAAATACGCAGAGGAGGACAAGAGTAGAATCAGTAGCAAGCTAGTGGTCAGGATCACCCCTCTTCCAATTTCCTGAGAGATCCCAACGATCTTAAAAGGAAAGAACAGCAGGAAGTTGAAACCCGGAGACTTCACGAAACCATCCGATCCGTAAAGGTTTAAATACCCGTAATTGATATAATTTCTTAAGGTAGAAGTGTATAACCCTTCGTCAGTAAACGGCCCTCGGCTGCCGGAAAGATTAGCACTGGCATCTGCAAACAAAAACGGAAAATGTGAAAGCAACCAGCAGAGAATCAACGCAACGACTACCAATTGTAACTTGGTCCACCCCAAAAAAGCCTGTTGCAACCAACGAATCACTTACTGCTGTTTTGAATTAACTGATGATAAAACTGAATGACACCAATATAAGACTTTATAGAAATGCGTTCGTTAAGCCCGTGTATTCTTTTTAAGTCTTCCCGGTCTAGAATAGCCGGCAAAAAACGATAAACATTCTTTGAAACACGCTCGTAATGCCGACCATCCGTGGTGGCGATGACCAGAGCGGGAGCAATAAGTACTTCCGGAAAAATCTCCTTAGTCGTTTTTTGAATAACATTAAACCCAAAGGCATCGATCTCAGAAATGTTGCTGGGATTCCCATTAAACGGAGAGGCAACCAATTCTACTCGTACCCGCTCATCATCAATAATCTTTTTCAATTGTTCTCGTACACTTTCAATGGTTTCGCCCGGTAATATCCGGCAGTTAATTTTGGCCTCGGCTTCTGTTGGCAGCACATTGTCTTTAATGCCTGCATTGATGATGGTTGGTGCCATGGTTGTTCTGATATAAGCATTGGAAGCTGGTGATTTGGAAAGCGAACTTAAGATCATAGGTTTAAATAACCACTTATTGGCAAAAATCGCCCGCTCGGGCAAGGGCATTTCAGGCCCCGCATATTCAAATAATTTCTCCGCGGCTCCGCCCATTTTCGCAGGAAAAGGATTATCTTCTAACCGGTGAATGGCTTTACTCAAAATTCCAATAGCACTTTCTTTTCCGGGCATCGACGAATGGCCCCCCTCTTCCAACGTTACCTTCAAATAAAAGGTGGCAAATCCTTTTTGAGTAATTCCTATCAAAGCAATGGGCTCTTCAATCGGTGGAAGTGCATTTTTTACAATAAACGATCCTTCATCTAATACATACTCAAACTGAATACCTTGCTGTTTAAAATATTCTGCAATAGATTTGGCTCCCTTAGCACCACCAATCTCCTCGTCTTGCCCAAACGCCAAAAAGACCGTCCTGACCGGCTCATATCCTTCTTCCAATAATAACTCAATAGCTTCGAGAATAGCCATAATACTCACTTTGTCATCCAGCGTTCCCCTACCCCAGATATAATCCCCTTCTATTCTACCTTCATAAGGCGGGACAGTCCAGTTTTTAAGGCTGGCTTGTTCAACGGGCACAATATCCTGATGGGCGGCAAGTAAAATCGGAGCAAGTTGAGCATTCTTACCCGGCCACCTGTAAATCAAGCCCCATTGATTAATGGTATCTTTTTCCAAAAATGAATCTACTAACACAAACTGACTGTCTAAAAAAGCATGAAAGCGCGGAAAGCCAAAAGAGTCCCGAAAATTGGGATCCGAGATGGTCTTCATGGAAATAGTTCTTGCAAGACGCTCAACCGCCTGTTCCGGAACTTCTACCGGACGTACCGGATCAATGACGGGTTGTACACTCGAATAGTTAATGGTCCAAACCACCAAAACGGCAATTAGGATCACCAATAAATTCAATACCCGTTGCAAAAGCCATTTAATCATGTTTTAAAGGTAAATAAAAATTGAAAATTTCCTCTTATCATTGCAATATGTTCGATACCAAAGCCATATTCCCCAAAGGACTCTTTGGCCAACCAGCAACTCAATGGATGCTTTGGGCTGTTCTGCTGCTTTATATTTTTTCCCTCTTATTTAACCTGGGAGCAATGCCCCTCCACCTCGAAGAATCACGCCGCGCTTTTATCGCCCTCGAACTTCAATATAATCAAAACTGGTGGGTACCAACCCAACTGGGCGAACGCTACTACCGAAAGCCTCCCCTATTTAACTGGATGCTCTTGGTATTTTTTGAGCTATTCGGAACAAATGAGTTCTCTGCTCGCCTCCTTACTGTCCTGTCCCTGCTAACTATGGGAGCGGTCCATTTTCAGATTACCCGCATCTACCTCAACCCTCCAGTCGCCTTTTTTTCTACAGCCCTCCTATTGATTTCGGTTGATTTTTATTTCTACTTCTCTATGATCGCCGAGATCGATCTGTTCTATTCCATGATTACCTATGTTGCCTTTTTATTGTTATTTCATTACTATCAAAAAGGCAACTACTGGCTCATGTTTATCATACCCTACACCCTGCATGCATTGGGCCTGCTCACCAAAGGATTGCCCTCCATCCTGTTCACCGGTATTACCACACTGGCCTTTCTAGCATTAACTAGAAAGTGGCGATTGCTTTTTTCCATACAGCATATCACCGGCTCTTTGGTCTTTTTGATCATCGCTTTAGGTTATTTCTATATCTACAGTCAGTATCAATCCCTGGAAAGTTACTTCGCCTCTCTCTGGTCGCAGTCCAGCGAACGCACCTTACTCCAAAATGGAATACTGAAATTACTGAATCATTTGTTTTCTTTTTTATTGGACACCCTCAAAAATATTTTACCCGCAGCCCTGATCGCATTACCCCTATTCCTGCAAAAAAAGGTAAAGATCCAATGGCAACACCCGCTGATCCAATTCGCTAGCGTTGTCTTTGCAGCCAATTTTATAGTCTATTGGTTTTCACCCGGAGCAAGGGCACGCTATATATATATGTTATATCCCTTCTTAATCTTGATCCTTACGCACGGTTATTTTCAACTAAAAGAATACCGGACACCAGGTAAAAAGGTGCTGGAGAGCATTTTTGGGATAGCAGGAGTTTTATTTGCTATGGGTATGTTGGTCTTTCCCTTTCTTCCGATGTTCGAATTCCTAACCGAAAAATGGGTGATTGCAATCCTGCTTTTTCTTTCAACCTCAGGATATCTGGTTCTTTATTGGAAATTCCCGGTAAACCGTTTGTTTAATTTTATCCTGTTATTTGTATTTGTCCGGATTTTCTTTGATGCTGCGGTTATTCCCTTAAATGCCCGCCAGCCCCACCTGATCGAGTCCACTACAATGGCTAAAGAGGTTGTCGAATGGGTCCCGGAGGACCCTCTGCATTTAAGCCCCTCTCTTAAGGAAGGCAGCTTTCCCTTTCAGACCGTTTTTTACATCGAGCGAGATCGGCGACAAGTGCTGGAGCGAAAAACTCAACTCAATTGTACCGATTTTTTTCTGGCTGGAAAAAAAGATCTCAAGCTACAGAAACATCGTATTTATAAGGAATTCCAGTGGAGAAACACCACCTTTTTTCTGGTAAAATATGAGGAGTGTCAATAAAAATTCACCCTTACAGGAAAAAATACCCCTCTTAAATGGTCTAAGTTATAGAAAAGGATAAAACTTAACATAACCTGACAACCTGATAACGGTAATTATGATAACGGACCAACAATTGATTCAACAAACCAAAGCGGGCGATCACCAAGCCTTTAAAGAGTTGGTTATCCGTTACGAGCAGGTTGTTCGGGCAACCCTCTACGGAATGTTGGGCAATTCGCCGGATACCGATGACGTGGCGCAAGAGGTGTTCATCCGCTTTCATAAATCTATCCATCAATTTCGGGGAGACGCTAGTTTAAAGACCTATCTGACCCGGATTGCCATAAACCTGGCAATCAATCAGTCGCAAAAAAACCAGCGCAAAAATAAGTGGATAGTAAGCCTGACAGGAAATAAACCCAGTTTTTTAAAAACTGACACCC
Organism: uncultured Saprospiraceae bacterium; assembly: GCA_964534315.1. Taxonomy (GTDB): domain Bacteria; phylum Bacteroidota; class Bacteroidia; order Chitinophagales; family Saprospiraceae; genus CAZHOV01. Next base: position 10,930 of record CAZHOV010000032.1, read on the forward strand.
AATTTTCTCCCGAACGAATGGAAACCAAAGATATGATCCAAAATGCCCTGAAAAGCCTTGATCCCGATTTTAGATCGGTTGTCGTACTCCGGCTGATCGATGGCTATTCAGTAGAAGAAACAGCCAACATATTGAACATCCCGGAAGGCACCGTCGCCTCGCGACTGGCCCGAGCACAAAAAAAATTACGCAAAACGCTCTCTAAATTATTAGAAATATAATACCTCAGCAATGGATAACTATGAAAAATATATCAACCTCCTAATCCGCTCGCTTGACCAGCAATTGCCCGAACAGGAGCAAAAGCAACTCGAAGAAGCGCTAAAACGCTTTCCGGAACTAGCCAAAGAAAAAGAGGAATTGCTTATCATGCGGTCTACTATAAAAGAAAAATACCCTGAGCGAGATTATCTGTTTATCAATAGTGTCATGGATGCGGTAGCACCTCCTGAAAAAGTCACCGGCCCCGCTTTTTCCAGTTTACTGGCACGCCTGTTCCCTCAGGTAGCCCTAGCTAGCGTACTCTTAATCCTTGGAGCTGTTTTGAGTATTTATATCATGGAAGGGCAATTAAGTACAGAAATCCTACTTGGCGTGAAAAACCTTACTCCTGAGGAGGTTATTGCAGTATTGGTCGATTGAGAAGATTGAATAAAATGGTGCGAGATATCTAAACACTTATAAAAAAATAATAACCATCATGAAATGGAAAATGATCATAACGATAATAGGACTTCTGGCAATAGGCTTTGTGGGTGGTTTCTTCACCCACCGGACACTGGTCTTTAATCGCATCAAACATCTGACCCCACCGGGTATCGAGCGCGGCATGGAGCGAAGGCTACAACATGTCTTAAGCCCTACAGATGAACAATGGAAAAAATTACAACCGGTTATTGAAAAATATACGCATGAGCTGGGTAATAAAGCGCATCAGTTTCACATTGAACGCACCAACCTACATGATTCCCTCAACCTGAAGCTCAGGCCACTACTCGAAAACTGGCAGCTAGAACGCCTGAATACCTTTACCGAACGAATGAAATCTCCAAAAAAGATGAGAAAAAGAAGAAACCGGGAAAGAATGCACCAATAAAAGAGTCTAATGATTAGTACTTAGTAAAGAAAGTTGACAAACTATTGGTTGATTAAATTATTGATAAGCGGCAAATCAAAATTGCTTGTATAATAATTTGTTCGAATGAAATGGACTGAATAATTGAATACTTGGAAATTACAGTAAAGAACTTTTTGCCTTACTACTTAACACCGACCGTACTGGTCAACTAAACAATTCAAATTATGAAATACCTAAATAAAATCATTGCAACAGCACTATTCTGCCTGTTTATAATAGGCGCTCAAACTCTTTCTGCTCAACACCACCGGCATCATGGACATATGCCTCCGCCATTAACCGGCGAGCATCTGGAGGAACTAAAAGCCCAACTCAACCTGAGCGATATTCAGGTGAGAAGCCTCGAAACCATCCACGAAAACTACAAAACCAAAATGGATGCATTAAAAGATCAAGAAGATATGGACCCCGCTGACAAGAGAGAAGCTATGCACGATCTAATGAAAGCGCAAAGAGCAGAAGTAGAGCAGATATTTACCGCAGAACAAAAACAACAATTAACCACGTTACGCAAAGAACGTCGGCAGGAGCATCGGGAAATGATGTCTAAAATTGACCGTGAGGGTCTACGCAAGGAAGTAAAAGCATACAGAACTAAAAATATGCTACCCGTAATGATCGAGCAACGCAAAAAACTAGAACCTCAAATCGCTGCTGCAGACAAAGCAACCCTCGATGAGCTTAGCGCAAAATTTAAAGAAAGACATGCCGAAAGAAAAAAAGAAGGCGTAGAAAGACAACGGAGAAACCGCATGAAAGGTATGCACGAGGGTGAAGGCAGACACGGACAGCACCGAGCCAGGCATGGAGCCCCTGAAGACAGAGCAACCATTAAGGCTCTTGTTGATAAATACGATAGCCAAATAACCGCTCTGCTGGAAGAGATCAAGCCCCAGGCCGAACAATGGGAAGAAGATTTAAAAGCTATTCATGAGAAGTACCTCCGAGCAGCAGCTATTGATCCCGATGAGCACAAAGGCTCCCACAAGGGATATTTTAAGGAAAGACGAAAGGAAATGCACAAAGGACGTTTCTTACTATTGAATCCAGAAATGCTGGAAGAAGGCGAGGAAAAACAGCCATTACCTACTTTAAAGATTTATCCAAATCCTGCTTCCAATTCAACAGTGATTAATTATGAAGTACCCGCTGAAGGATCAGTGACGGTTGAGATCCGGTCAGATCGTGGAAATTTGGTTAAAATATTGGAAGATCAAAACGTTCAACAAAAAGGCGAATATACCCTTCAAATCGACCTTGGAGACTTCCAACCAGGGGTGTATTACATCAGTTTAAAAACAAAAAATGGAGTACAAACCCAAAAACTTACGGTGATCCGTTAAAAAAATAAATTAATGTACCTACATCAAAACCCTTAAAAGCACTGGTTTTCTAGCTTTTAGGGGTTTTTCTATTTGCTAATAGCTGACAAAATTTTTAAAAAGCATTTGGATAGTAAATTAATTTTGTTTAACTTTGAACCATGATTGACACCAAAAAGTTAAACAAAATGACATCTACAAAATTTTTCGAAGAGTTCGACAGCCTTACTTCTATCTTAAAAGCTTTTGCTTATAACTTAACTCAGAATCACGAGCAAGCCCGGGATCTTTATCAGGAAACCGCTTATCGTGCTTTAAAGAATAAGGAAAAGTTTAATCCTGGTACCAACTTCAAAGCATGGTTAATGACCATTATGAAGAATATCTTCATTAATGATTATCGCAGAAGGGTTAAACAAAATACGATGATTGACTCGACCGATAATCAGTATTTCATCAATTCTGGTTCTGAAACCATTCAAAACGATGCTATGGCAAATATCCTTGTTCAAGAGTTAATCGGAATGATAGACAGCTTAGACGAAAGTCTTAGAACGCCATTTTTAATGCACTACCAGGGATTTAAATATAAAGAAATTGCAGAAAAGTTTCAGTTGCCCCTTGGCACGATCAAAAGCCGGATCTTTTTTGCAAGAAAAGAACTAAAAGAACTGATAGCGAAGAGATATCACGTTGACAATGCAGAATCCATTTTGGAACGCATTAAGTAGTAAGAACAGGACAATCATTCACCCTAATTTCTCTTCGTCAAATTTCATATATTTTTGAAAAAAAGATCTAGCAACTGTTGAGCCGCCAAATATGGTGATATCTTACCGGATAATACCTGCTGTTCAATAGTTGCTAGCCTTTCTTTGATCTGCTCGTCATTCTTAAAGTAACTCTTTAGTCCTTCGTCTATACTCTGCTGAAACCAGTTGCTCAATTGACTCTTCCGCTTCCGCTCGAATGCGCCATTTCTTTTAGTTGTTTCTTCAAAGTGCTTCACAACTTTCCAAATTTCCTCTAGACCTGCTTTTTCAATTGCAGAACACAACCTGACTTCCGGAAACCACTGATTTTCTTTAGGCGGGAATAAGTGTAAAGCATTTGCGTAAGCCCTTTTCGCTTTTTTGGCAAGCGTTTCGCGTTCCCCATCCGCTTTATTAACAACTAATAAGTCGGCCATTTCTACAATCCCCCGTTTGATCCCCTGCAATTCATCTCCAGCTCCTGGCAGCAAAAGCAGCAAAAAGAAATCGACCATCGCGTGTACCGCCACTTCTGACTGTCCTACTCCCACCGTTTCTATCAAGATGACATCATAGCCTGCAGCCTCACACAGAAGCATGGCCTCCCTGGTTTTTTGCGCCACGCCGCCAAGGGTCGTGCCGGCTGGCGAAGGCCGGATAAATGCCTTGGGATCAAGGGATAACTCATACATTCGGGTCTTATCTCCCAAAATACTTCCTTTACTAACCGGACTGGTAGGATCTATTGCCAAGACAGCAACCTTATGATCCCTTGCTGTCAAGTATTGCCCTATGGCTTCGATAAAGGTGCTTTTTCCTACTCCTGGAGCCCCCGTCACTCCAATCCGTATCGCCCCCCCCGAATAGGGAAGGCAGGCATTAATAATCTCCTGCCCTAGCTCTTGATGGTCAGTTAATTGACTTTCCAATAAGGTGATGGCCCGGCCCAGCACGCTTCGGTCACCATTGCGAATCCCTTCTACAAAGTCTTCCAGGGTCAATCCCTTTTTCTTCCTTAGAAATTGTTTTTTAAAAGAGGGATTGATCCCTGTTCGACTTTTCGGTGGCTTCGCCATAAATTTATATTACTATTTTTTTAGCAAAGTATGGCAACGGCTAGTTCAAGCACATTCCCCTTCATGATAAAGTTGCGGAATTCTTTTAACATGGTCGTTTGTTTTGATTAAAAATTGATAGAGCGTTTCAAAATGAAAGAACGAGTAGAGAATTGGGAAACAGATTCCCCTACTATTTCTATTAATAAGACTCTATCAATCAGAATAGTAACACCCAAGTACTGATGAAAAGAACTTCTCCTTTTCTTTTATAGATAACGCTGATCACTAACAAGCACACTACAAAAAGAAAGACCTCTAAGTTAACTCATCTTTCTTTAAGCGAAAAGCCGAATTTTTCTCTAACGGAAAATGTTCAACACTTTAACTATATTCGAACTTACTTTTGTAAAGCAGTTACATAAAGATAACCAATGAGCAGTGTATTCATAAAAAGAACCCGCGCCCAGCGGTCCAGAGCCGCCATTCAGCGACTATATATCGCTATGCGACATCTATTTATACGTGGCAGTTATAAACCTTTGGGGGTATCCGGCGAAGCTATGATCGAGGCGCTTAGCGAATTAGAACCCGAGATCTACGGCTCTGTCAATAACCCGGAAAGGGTGGAACTAAAGGGGTTGCTATATATTTTTGAACGACTGCCAAAGGGCATTGAGGAGTGCCGCTACATCAAACTGATTACTAAAGAGGGATACGAAGACTCTGAATTCACGCCCATCATACCCAAAAAACGCCGAAGAAACTGCTACCGCGTTGACAGCGAAGAGATGTTCATCGAAATGACCAGAGGTCGAAGCGATATCTACGACGTCCTCACCCACCTGACCTTCATGTATATGGAAGCTCAAAAAATCCTTCGGAATAGCGAAGATTACAAAGAGCGCAAACGCCGCGAATGGAAGCTCCTCGAAGAGATTGTAAAAAGAGAAGAAGTCGGAGAAGAATTTCAGCGGGAAGTAGCACTTACCTATCTCAGCACGCTCCTGGGTAGAAGTTTTGACGAAACCAAACAAGCCTGTGCCGATTTTGACGATAGCACTCATGTAAACAGTCTTTTCCATATTACCTATTGGCTGGGGTACTGGGCAGATCAGGAAGAATATCAAGACAACGACCGGGAAATTTCCTTCTCTACTGCCCTTAGAGAGAAGATCGGGCACCATATATATGGGGAGTCATGGGCGATCAACATCAAAGAAAATCTCTGGAAAAGGGGACTCTTCCAACGACCTATACATATCATCAGCGCTAATATGCATAGTGTCATGAACACCATCTACGCCATTGATGCCCTCGCAAAAACTCACAAAAACCTTCCCCTCGAAGATATTGCTAAGGAATTAAGCCTGCCCCGAAGCAAAACCATGCGGGAAAAAGTATCCGATCATGCCCTCCTCAATGGTATGGTCAGGCTCGATGATGTCAGCGGTACCAATATCTCCGTCCAGATCATCGACTCCGACAAGGTCAATTGGAAGAGCTTATCTAAGCATATTCCTATCAACGAAGATTATATCAAAAAGGAAAAACCGGTTATTTTAGTACTTGATTATGCCTTCGGTGAACAAGCCTTCGAGCTAATGGACGAACTCTTAAAACCCTACGAACTGGAGGAAGAAAAACATCCGATCCGGGTAGAGTCTATCTCAATTATGGGAAAAGCAGGTATTCTAAAGGGGACCAAAGGCGATATCATGATTCCCTACGCCCATATCTTTGAAGGTTCAGCAGATAATTATCCGTTTGAAAACGATTTCACCGTAAAAGACTTTGAAGGTAACGGACTAGGGGTATACAAAGGTAGTATGATCACCGTATTGGGCACTTCTCTTCAAAATAAAGACATTTTAAGATACTTCCTGAAGTCTTCCTGGAAAGCCGTAGGCCTGGAGATGGAAGGCGCCCACTTCCAAAAAGCGATCCAGGCCGCCTCCAAAATCCGGCAAAGCATCAAATCAGACGTCACCATCCGCTATGCCTATTATGCTTCAGATAATCCTCTAATCTCCGGACAAACTTTAGCCTCGGGAGGCCTTGGAGTGGATGGGGTAAAACCAACTTATTTGATTACCAATAAAATATTACAGAAAATTCTCTCCTAGCGGTTGTCTGAAACAACCTATTGGAGCCAACCCTTTTTTTCCTTATCTTTATTATAACTACCCGTTCAGCTGAAGTCCTTTACCGAATTAAAAATGAAAAAATATACCTAATGTCCGTATTGCAAGAATTGAAATCAGACGTACGAAAAGCTTTAGAGGAGGGCATTAGCGATGCTATTAAAATACTTAAAAAATACCTGCGGTGGTTTCCTCAACTTTTCCTGGAAAAACCTACCGATAAAAAAGCTTCATTGGAAAAAGCGGTGTGGAAATTAGTCGAACGAGACTCTATTGAACCGATCCGATATATTGAAAACTATCCTGAAGGGAAATTTTCAGATTTGGCGAGAAAAAAATTAAATGCCTCCAAAGCCTCTAGCAACCAATAACATATACGTTACGAAATTAAATACCCTTTAATTTACTTTACATTTTACTATTACTTTCCCGACCTTTGCGTTTTATAATTAGTTGATTGAGTTATAACCTCCCTCTTTGAATTTATTTAAACCATAGAATAATTACAATGCACAAGCTCAAAAAAGTATTTAACGAAAAGGGCGAACTAATGAGCCCGGCCTTGCCCGATGAGGTCAAAAATTTCTTAATCGATATCGATGGTACCATCTGCGATGATGTTCCTAACGAAGAACCCGAGCGTATGGGTACCGTTGATCCATATCCCGATGCACTCGAAATGTGCAATAAGTGGTATGAACAAGGACATGTGATTACCTTTTTTACCTCCCGCACCGAAGCGCATCGGGAAATTACCGAAGAATGGCTTAACAAGCATGATTTTAAATACCATTACTTACTCATGTGCAAGCCACGCGGCGGAAATTACCATTGGATCGATAACCATATCGTCCGTGCTACCCGTTTCGAAGGTAAATTCACCAAACTGGTGAAAGAGTATAAGATGATTGAAGTGTTTGAAAAGTAATCTGAAGTGAGCTGCGAACCGTGAACAGTAAGCAGACAAGAAGTTTTATTGGGTTGTTACTAAGAGAAATTGGTAGTTTTTTAAGAAGTATTTCTCAAGCTAGAATCAATTTCTTCACTGCTTACTGTTTACCGTTTCTGCTCACCTTATCATCCCTATCACCGCCAGCATCCGCCCCGTTAGCCCCCTCTCTTTTCGATGGGAGAAAAAATCGTGATTGTGCTTGTAAGTACAAAATGGGGATTGGTCAATTTGGTTGGAAGGAATTCCTGCATTCTCCAGTTGATAGCGGTTGGCATTTTTTAAGTCGACAAAATATTTTCCCCGCTCTTTGTCCCAGAATTTATGCTGTTTTTGAAAATGCCTGGCTACATCTTCATCTACTTCAAACGAACCAAAATCGATGCAGGTACCTAAGTAAGCATAACAATTAGCCGGGTTTACTCCATAAGTATCTTCCATTTTCTGAACCGTTTTTGCACCGATCTCCTGAACCGTTCCTCTCCATCCGGCATGAACGGCACCGACGACCTCTTTATTCGGATCATAGATCAAAATAGAACCACAATCTGCTAGAGTGACCGTTAAAAACAGCTCTTTTTTATTGGTGATCAACGCATCATACCCCTCGTATTGCCCGGGCTCCGTTACCGCCAAGATATGATCTTTGTGCACCTGAAAAGCTCCGGCAACCTGATCTAAAGGAATGCCTAAATTTCTAAAAAAGATGGTGCGATTTTCTATTACATATTCTTTCTTGTCATCGGTATATAGTCCTAAATTGAGGGATTCATAAGGATGAAGGCTTACGCCTTCATGACGCGTACTTTCAGCAGCAATTACATTGGGGAACGGACCAAACATCCCCGGTTTTCGAAAAGAGACTTTTACAATTTCCATAGATGGGTTTTGGTTCAGTTTAGCATTTTGGTTTTCAGTAAAAAGTTAACCATTAAGTTAAAGAAATTATGGTTGGCCACTCAAATCTAATTTATTATTTTTAAAATAAAGTCATGCAAAAACCCTCCATCTCCGATTATATCATCAAAGAAACGCCAAAATGGATAGCTGTAAATAAACCTGCTGGCCTGATCGTGGAGCGCAGCCCTTTCGAGAGCATTACCGTAGAATCTTTATTGTGGAATTATTTAGGAAAGAAAGTAAAAAAACCCTATGTGGGTGTCATCCACCGGCTCGACCGGGTTACTTCGGGCGTGCTGCTTTTTGCTAAGAAAAAACAGACGCTAAAAGCTATCAACGCTCAGTTTCAACATCGAAAAATAAGGAAAGTATATCTTGCACTTCTGGAAAAGCGCCCCCCTCAAGACAGAGGTGACCTGAAGCATTACCTGGTAAAAGATCAGCAAAATAAAAAAGCAATCATCCATGATCACGAAGTGGCTAATAGCCAATCCTGTACGCTTCGATATCGGTTTTTGAAAAGTACGGATCAAGGTTTTTTAGTAGAAGTGTTGCCTTTTACGGGAAGGTTTCATCAGATCAGAGCGCAAATGGCGGCAATTGGATGCCCGATAGTTGGAGATGAGAAATATGGGGCATCTACTTTTTTTGGGGGAAAAGCCATTGGACTTCATGCCTGGAAGCTGACGTTTTTTGATCCTCAGGATCAGCAACCTGTACTGCTTGAATCAAAAGCTGATTTTTAGACTTGATAAGCTATAGATAAGTTAGGTTGTACCATAAGTCTATGAGCCGCCATCAAAGAGGTTTTATATCAATTACTAATCTTTTCTGCAACCTGTTCTTCTAATAGTTGTAGAAACATTTTCTTAGATTCCAATTCAGAGCCAATCAAATCCTGGAGAGAGATTTGATCTAACATCTGATCGATACTCCGCTGCACAATGCGCCACAAAGAACGAATAGAACAATCTACCGAATTGATGCAAAAGCGATTGACACCGGCATGGCTTTCACAAAATTCTGCATCGTATAAAGCGCCACCTAATGACTTCAAAACTTCGTTAACGTTGATTTCATTTGCCGGGCGAGCCAGAATGTACCCGCCTTGTTTACCAGGTGTGCTTTCTAAAAAGCCCGCTTTACGCAAAGCCCGGGTGATCTTTGCCACATAAGATGTCGAAAGCCCTTCTAGTTCACTTAGCTGAGGTATACTAAGACCTTGCTTGCTGTCAGCTCTTGCGATCTGAAGCAGTATCCTTAATCCATATTCATCTTGTGCAGAGATTTTCATATCAATTACAATTTAAAACATATCCAATTCAAGCTTTGCCTCCTCGCTCATCATTTCCTTATTCCATGGCGGATCAAATACAACCCGTAGATCCACATCTTTCACCCCTTCTACCATCGCAATTTTTTGCTGTACCTCCATAGGCAACGATTCCGCTACTGGACAGGCCGGCGATGTTAAGGTCATGCGCACCGTCACGACACCTTGATCATCTACTTCCAGCTTATAGATCAGCCCTAAATCGTAAATATTCACCGGAATTTCCGGATCGTAAACCGATTTTACCGCTTCTAATGCCTGTTCTTCTAATTGTTGCTTATCCATAGTTAACTATCGCTCTTTTTTACTTGAAATGCTAATCCATATAATTTCATCTGCTTGATCATATTCACCAATCCATTCGAACGAGTGGGCGACAAATGTTCTTTCAAACCGATCTTGTCGATAAAGTAGAGATCACTTTTCGCAATTTCTTCAGGACGATGATTCGAGAGCACCCGGATCAATAAAGCAATAATCCCTTTTGTAATAATGGCATCGCTATCTGCGGTAAATTTCACATGATCATTATCCATATCCGCATGCAACCATACTTGACTCTGACACCCCTTGATGATATGATCTTCTGTCTTAAACTGCTCATCAATCATGGGCAAATCTTTCCCTAGATCAATGATATACTCGTACTTCCCCATCCAGTCATCAAAGATGGAAAACTCGTCTATAATCTCGTCTTGTATGTTGTTAATACTCATAAATCTTTAAAGTTTCTCGCAAAGATCACAGAAAGCTTATATGCTGAAGTATTGAGAAAATTATAAAATATGAAAATTTAGTTTAAAGTTTAAGCATTACCCTAATCCTTCATTTACACTTTCCTATTTTCCACTTCCTATTTTCCACTTCCTATTTTCCTCTTTCCTAATTTTCCACTTCCTATTTTCCTCTTTCCTAATTTCCCTCTTTCCTATTTTCCCTCTTTCCTATTTCTCTCTTTCCTATTTTCCTCTTTCCTATTTTTCCTCTTTCCTAATTTCCCTCTTTCCTATTTTCCCTCTTTCCTATTTTCCTCTTTCCTATTTTTCCTCTTTCCTAATTTCCCTCTTTCCTAATTTCCTCTTTCTTAATTTCCTCTTTCTTAATTTCCTCTTTCCTCTTTTCCCTCTTTCCTATTTTCCCTCTTTCCTATTTTCCCTCTTTCCTCTTTTCCCTCTTTCCTATTTTCCTCTTTCCTATTTTCCTAACTACTAACTACTAATGCGAATCACGGGCTAAAATTAGTTTCAGCATATAGCTGCAGTGCAGCGAAATATCGTAGCCAGTGGCGTAAGCCTCTGGTTTATTCATGCTTAATCATTAAAGCCCCATAGGGGCGAAAGAAAAAATACGTTGACTATTCTCTTTCGCTGCGCTGCAGCTTCTTGTTCTATCTACTATTTCTTCCTGTAGCTTACGCTACAGGCTATGATTTTTCGCCGCAAAAGCGGCTTTCTCTTAGTCCCCTATCAATGTTTAGCCCGTGATTCGCATTACTAACTGTTAACTGTTATCCTAGCATTGATGCTGCTTTCTTGACCCCCTCAACTAACCGATCAATATCTTCTTTATTATTATACACGCCAAAAGAGGCTCTGATGGTGCCGGGGATTTTATACCAATTCATTAATGGTTCGGTACAATGATGTCCCGTTCGGACAGCTATGCCCATATGGTCGAGAATGGTTCCCACATCATAGGGGTGCGCACCTTCAAGAAGGAAGGAGATAACGCTTGCTTTATTAGCAGCCTGGCCATAGAATTTAATACCGGGAATTTCGGCTAACTTTTCGGTTCCATAAGCTAGAAGCTCCGCCTCGTGTTTGCTAATCTTATCCTGACCAATTCCTTCGACGAACCTTACCGCCTCTCCCATAGCAATCGAACC
>CAZHOV010000032.1:22417-39890 GCA_964534315.1 uncultured Saprospiraceae bacterium
GCTTACCCGCCTCAAACTTAAAAGGCAACTCGTTATAGGTCGTTTTTTCAAAGGTGACGGTCTGTATCATCTCGCCACCTCCATGATACGGAGGCATTGCGTTAAGCCATTTTTCCTTTCCATAAAAGGCACCTATACCGGTTGGCCCGTACATCTTATGAGCGGAAAAAACATAAAAGTCAACATCCAGATCCTGCACATCTACCTTCATATGAGGTGTCGCCTGAGCGCCATCGACTAAAACAGGAATACCTTTTTCATGAGCAGCAGCCGTCATTTCTTTGACCGGGTTAATGGTACCTAATGTATTAGATACATGCACCACCGCTACCAGTTTAGTACGGTCATTCAACATCTTTTCGTATTCCTCAAAGATGATCTCGCCTTCTTCGGTAATCGGGATCACCCGCACTTTGGCACCTCTTTCCTCGGCAACCATCTGCCAGGGGACAATATTGGAATGATGCTCCATCGTAGAGATCAAAATCTCATCACCTTCTTTGATATACTTTCGGCCATAAGAAGAGGCTACCAGATTAATGGCTTCGGTTGCTCCTCTGACAAAGATCACTTCCTTTTCAGAACCGGCATTGATAAACTGTTGCACCAACTCTCGTGAATGCTCAAATTGCGTAGTTGCTTCCTGGCTTAATTCATAGACCCCTCTGTGCACGTTAGCATGCGTGTGTTTATAGTAACGATCTATGGCATCAATGACCGACTGCGGTTTCTGACTGGAAGCCGCACTATCCAAAAACACGATCGGTTTTCCCCGCATCGTATCTTTGAGCAACGGAAACCGATCGCGTATTTGGCTTATGGTTGTTGGGGCTCCATTTTTAGCCAGTGTATTTTGCATAAGTTATTTCATTTTTTCTTCCACCAAGCCTTCTACGTACTTTTTAATGGATTCTACTCCAAAAAATTCCAGCACTTCTCCCAGAAAGGCTTGTTGTAATAAGGACCGAGCTTTTTCTTTACTCAATCCGCGAGTTTGTAAATAATAAATCGAACTTTCGTCCAACTGCCCGATGGTTGCGCCGTGACTACACTTGACATCATCCGCAAAGATTTCCAGTTGTGGCTTAGAATCCATCTGGGCATTTTTTGACAAGACCAAACTGCTATTCTGCTGAAACGCATTGGTCTTTTGAGCATCCTGACGCACCATTACCTTACCGTTAAATACGCCTCTGGCCCGGTCCGTCAAAATTCCCTTGTAGAATTCGTTGCTATTGCAATGTGGGTGAGCATGATCGATGTAAGATTGATTATCGATATGCTGTTTGGCATTTGCAAAGTAAATACCGTAATAATTAGTAGACGTACCTTCATCCTGTAGATGCGCGCTCAAATTGTTTCGTACAATATCTCCCCCCAAATCGGCCGCATTATTGGTGTACGTGCTATCTCTATCCTGGTAAACTTCAGTGTTAGATATGAAAAAGTCTTCCTTACGTTGATTCTGAATCCGGTAATGCTTAATGGTAGCATTTGGATAACAATGCCCTTGGGTTACTGCATTTGTCAAATTGACTTCCCCTGCTCCATCCAAAAATTCATACTGCTCGATCACCGTCATTTCACTGCTCTGTTCTCCCATCATCCAAATTTGCGGATTTAGCAACATTGGTTTTTCTGTAGGAGCAATCAAGTGAAGGATGTGAACAGGACACTCGATAGCCTTGTTTCGGTGGGCATAAATAACCACACCGCCAGTTCCGAAAGCCGTATTCAACACAACAAACGGGTTGGTCGTTTCTTTTGAGAAATGCTCCAGCCGCTCCGTCAAAAATGGTTTAACCTTTTCATGCTGCAGTGCAGCAGGGACACTTAGAATTTCTAACCCGTCAGGTAAATTTAATTCCGAGAGCTCCGTTTGTGGTTCGCCGTTTACAAAGACCAATTGGATGGCATCCAATTCTTCATATTGCCATTTGCTCCATACTTCTTTATCCACTTCGGTAGCTTTACCAATTTGGTAAGCGGGCTTAAGAGCGGGAGCAAAACTGGTATATTTATAATCTTCATCCCTGCGGGTAGGAAAAGACAAGCCTGCTAATCGGTCCATCGCTTGCTGACGATAGGAGAAAAGCGCAGGGTCTTTATGTCCGTTAAGAGAGGTCGAAAATACATCGAATAATTTTTTAAACCGTTCTTTAACTTCTGAAAAACGATCTTCTTGAACTATGGTAGACATAAACTAAATTTTTAAACTGCTCCAATAGAATTCACTTCTTCCTTAATCCAATCGTATCCTTCATCCTCCAGTTTAAGAGCAAGACTCTTATCTCCAGACTTCACGATCCTTCCATCGTAAATCACATGGACGAAATCAGGAACAATGTAGTTAAGTAGGCGCTGATAGTGCGTCACTACAACAAAAGCGCGATCTTCACTCCGAAGCTGATTTACTGCATTGGAAACTACTTTCAAAGCATCGATATCGAGCCCGGAATCTGTTTCGTCAAGAATGGCTAAAGTAGGTTCAAGGACGGCCATTTGGAGCATCTCGTTCCGCTTCTTTTCCCCACCGGAGAAACCGTCGTTCAGCGAGCGGCTCAACAGCTTTTGGTCCATATCGACCAGCTTCACCTTCTCTTTCATCAACTTTAGCATGGAGACAGCATCCAACTCTTCCAAGCCTCGCTCTTTACGAATAGAATTGAGCGTACTCTTTAGAAAGTTGGCATTCGTTACCCCCGGAATCTCTACCGGATACTGAAAAGCCAGAAAGATACCAGCTACTGCCCGCTCATCTACTTCCATCTCTGTGATATCTTCACCTTTATAAGTGATGGAGCCTTTAGTTATTTCGTAATCTTCACGGCCTGCAATTACATGAGCCAAGGTACTTTTTCCTGAACCGTTCGGCCCCATAATGGCATGCACTTCCCGGGGCTTTACTTCAAGGTTTATTCCTCTCAGAATAGCCTTGTCATCTACCGAAACATGTAAATCTTTTATGGTTAACATAGATATTAGGTTATTTATAAATGGTTGAAAGGTATATTTTGGTCGAGGGTGTCTCAAAACACAAAACGAATTTCGAGACACCAATCTATTTAATTATCCTACACTACCTTCTAGTGTAATTTCTAATAGCTTTGTAGCTTCAGAAGCAAACTCCATAGGCAACTCCCGGAATACTTCTTTGCAATATCCATTTACGATCATATTGATGGCATCCTCTTCACTCAACCCTCTTTGCTGACAGTAATACATTTGATCTTCGCCAATCTTTGAAGTCGTCGCCTCGTGTTCTACCTTAGCCGTTTGATTTTCTACTTCCAGGTATGGGAAGGTATGTGCTCCGCAACGATCGCCCATTAGCAAAGAGTCACACTGCGAAAAATTATGGGCATTTTCTGCCCGCTTACCTATTTTCACCAAACCACGATAAGAATTCTGGCTTTTTCCTGCCGAAATACCTTTAGATATGATCGTACTTTTAGTGTTCTTTCCGATATGGACCATTTTAGTACCGGTATCAGCCTGCTGGAAGTTATTAGTGACAGCCACAGAGTAGAATTCGCCTACAGAATCATCTCCTTTCAATACGCAACTCGGATATTTCCAGGTGATCGCTGAACCGGTCTCCACCTGCGTCCAGGTAATCTTTGAACGCTTACCTTTACAAAGACCACGCTTCGTAACAAAATTATAAATCCCGCCTTTTCCTTCAGAATCCCCGGGATACCAGTTTTGAACGGTAGAATATTTAATAGTTGCATCATCCAGGGCCACCAGTTCGACAACTGCTGCGTGAAGCTGATTTTCATCGCGCATCGGAGCGGTGCATCCTTCCAGATAGCTGACATAACTCCCCTCTTCTGCTACGATCAATGTTCGTTCAAATTGGCCGGTATTAGCCGTGTTGATCCGGAAATAAGTCGATAACTCCATAGGACAACGAACGCCTTTTGGAATGTAGACAAAAGAACCATCGCTAAAAACAGCAGAATTTAATGCTGCGTAGAAATTATCATTCGCAGGAACAACCGTCCCTAAATATTTCTTCACTAATTCCGGATGGTTATGTACTGCCTCGCTAAACGAGCAAAAAATAATACCGAGTTCAGAAAGCTTTTCTTTGAACGTTGTTTTAACCGATACACTATCAATAACTGCATCTACCGCAACACCCGCTAGTAGCTTCTGCTCTTCTAACGGTATGCCCAGACGGTCAAACGTTCTCAACAACTCAGGGTCTACCTCGTCGAGGCTCTCATACTGAGGCTTTTTCTTTGGAGCCGCATAATAGATAATATCCTGAAAATCTACAGGCGGATAATGTACATTGGGCCATTTGGGCTCTTTCATCTCCTGCCATTGCCGAAAAGCTTTAAGTCGCCATTCCAACATAAATTCAGGCTCATTTTTCTTAGCTGAAATTGCCCGAACTACGTCTTCATTCAACCCTTTAGGAAGCGTTTCTGTTTCAATATCACTCGTAAAACCATACTTGTACTCACTTTTCGTGTGAGCTTCTAAAGTCTGCATTGAATCACTCATATGATAGCTGTTTTTATTGCCAAATTTTGATTACCATTGCAGCATTATTGCTACACTTCGGTAATTTATACAAAAAAGTATAAAAAAGGTTTGCGAATATCAATCTTTTTTGAAAAAAATCTAACTAAAAATTAAAAAGCCCTCAGAAATAAGTAATACCGCTCCTTTTTGGAAGCGTTATGCGATCCTTTCGACCCTAATGTTTTTTCAGTATTTCATCATGGGATCGTGGGTCGTCACCCTAGGTACTTACATGCTGGAAACACGCCTGTTTTCGGGTACTGAAGTAGGATTGGCTTATGGTACCAAAGCTATTGCAGCAATGCTGACACCTTTTTTTGCAGGAGTTATTGCTGATCGGTATTTATCATCAGAAAAACTATTAGGCATTCTCTATTTTACCAGCGCCATTTTTTTATTTCTAAGTTCATTGGTAAATGCCTTTTGGCTCTTTTATGTTTGTCTTATGTTTTACGCATTGCTTTCGGCCCCTTCTTTCTCGCTTTCCAATGCCATTACTCTGCACCACATAGAAGATCAACAACGTGACTTTCCCCGCGTTCGTGTATGGGGTACGGTGGGCTGGATCGTTGCCGGCCTACTTATTGGGTTACTCGATATCGAGATTACGGCCATACCACTTCGCATTGCAGCCGGAACTTCTATTTTTTTGAGCTTCTTCTGTCTCTTTCTGCCCAAAACACCTCCGCTGATGCAGCAGAAAAGCCGCTCATTGTATGCTGTTTTCGGATTAGATACCTTGCAGTTTTTCAAGTCAAAGTCTTTACTGGTACTGGTCGTATCTGTTGCTTTGATCACTATACCCAGCAACTTTTATTACACCTTTACCAACCCTTTTTTAAATGAGTTGGGTGTGGAACATGCAGCCAGCAAAATGACCCTTGGCCAGGCGGTAGAAGTTGTGATCATGTTGCTCATGCCTTTTTGTTTCCGGTGGCTCGGCGTCAAGAGGATGCTTTTTCTCGGATTATTGGCCTGGGCAGCCCGTTATACCCTCTTTGCTTTCGGAGATAATCAGACGCTGGTTTGGATGCTGTATGGGGGAATTTTACTACACGGTGTTAGTTACAATTTTACCGCACTCGCCGCTCAAATTGAAGTAGACCGGGTGGTACCAAAAGAATACAGAGGCTCCGCCCAGGGATTCCTCACCCTGATCAAGATGGGGCTAGGCGCTTTTATCGGCTCCCTTACGGCAGGGATGGTCGTCACCTTCCACACCCTCGAAAATGGGACCCATAACTGGTGGAGTATTTGGACCTATCCGGCAGTGTTTTCCCTCCTC
This sequence comes from uncultured Saprospiraceae bacterium, assembly GCA_964534315.1. GTDB lineage: Bacteria > Bacteroidota > Bacteroidia > Chitinophagales > Saprospiraceae > CAZHOV01. The sequence continues at coordinate 28,239 of CAZHOV010000032.1, forward strand.
GTAGCATTGGGTTTCTGGCTACTTTTCCCGGGGCGGAAGAAACGGTATAGGCGTAAAGGGCAGTGAGCAACGAGTAGCTAGGATTATAGATCTTAGGTATAATAACTTATAATCTTAGGGGCAACCACAGAGACATAGAGAACTACAGTTATTTATTATTTTTTGTCCCCATGTTTATTGGTCAATACACTTAGCTGGTATGTAGTTTGCCCTTTGTCCTTACTGAAATAAGGTTAAATGCTCACCGTTCACCTTTTAAACAAATGCTTATTTTTATACCTCAAATCATCCGTCACTTCCTTGCCCATCCAGGAGAAAGGCTGGAAATCATGGGCCTCCTTTACCGTACTAAATTCTACCTCAGCCACTTTTAAGCCTTCTAGTTCGCCATGGTAGACATCGATTTCTATGGTATTTCCTTGTTCCTCAAATAAATAGCGGTCTTTAACCAGCCGTTTGCCTGCAGTACCGGGCCAGAGGATATCAAATTGCTCCTTGGTAATTTCTGTTTCCAACTCCTGCCTGCTCAATTTTCCTTCTGATTTGAAAGTTAAATAATACCGATTTCTTATCTGCCTTAGGCGAACTTCCTTTCCGTCCTGATCAATAGCCAGATAACCTTGCTCTATGCGCACCGGATGCATATCTTCAATAGCCGCAGGTAATACATCCAGTAAAAACTTACGTTCAATTTCTTTATTGATTTCTCTTTGCATTGATAGTCGTTTTAAGCCTTCCTCTGCCATGAAAAAACCGGGACGCAGCTCAAGTGAACGCTCATAGTCTAATTGGGCATTCGGATACTTTCGTATTTGTTCGTATGCATGCGCCCGATATGCATGCGCTTTATGGTGGTCAGGCTGGTATTTAATCGCCAGGCTATAATCCACAATCGCTTCAGTATATCTTTTTAAAATGGCTTTTGCCCTTCCCCTGTTATAATAAGCCGCTGCATTCGAAGCATCAATAGCCAGAGCCTCATTGAAGCACTCGATCTTCTCCTCCATCCTGATCGCCTCCAAACCCTTTTCCATCCATTCCGCTGCGGTTTGACCAGAGAGTAAAAGCGGAGCGACACAAAAATAAAGTAGGTAAATTAATATAGCGCCTTTCATTTTTTCCCGATTTTTTTGATAAAATGCCAACGGATAAATATCCACATAAATTGGCCCAATGCACTACATCCGTATTCCATTCCGCTAATCGAGGCAGCAATCAGTTTTATGGGCAAAACCATCAGCTCGCTTCCCCACATCCGCAAGAACCGGATTCCAATAGGGTAAGCCAAATCAGACTTGGAAGCAAATGCCGTATTGGTATACCCGTAAATTAGGGTATAAACTAACCAAAATAGTATATGCCAGCCAATTCGCCTTTTCATGACCCCAAATATCCGAATTAATCCCCAAAAAGTCTCCTCAACACCACCAACGGCTTTTTGGCGCACCTCAACAACTTATTGCTACGTACCAATAGCACTTATCTGTGATTACCCGCTTTCTAACATGCTCAATCTGCTCTTCAGAGAAATTCCAAACCTCCTGGCTCTTTTCTCTTCATCTTGTCTCCGAAATTCAAACTCCTCTGGTCCTCTAGTAAAATAATTCAAAACTTAAAAACAACAAATCCATGAGAATCCTCTTTATCACTCTTCTAGTCATTCTACTTGCCCTTACCTTAAGGGCTCAGCAATTTCAAAAAATAACTGCTGGCGACCTCGTCAATACGCCTTCCGACAGCCGAAGTGTCAACTTTGTGGATGTCAATAACGACGGTTGGGATGATATTTTCATTACGAATGGTCTTTTTGGGGGACAAGACAACATGCTCTATATCAGCAATCAGGACGGTACATTTGTTACTGTTTCAGATAATGACATTGTAGAAGACGGTACACCCTCCGTAGGCGCCAGTTTTGCAGATTATGACAATGATGGAGAAGGAAACTTTACAAAATCTCAATCAGACCTTCCTCTTCTTGAAGATATTTGTTCCTATGGTGCTGCCTGGGGAGATATCAATGATGATGGCTTCATCGATTTGATGATTGCACAATGTAAAAACTCAAGCCAGGATGAGGAACACCCCAACACGCTTTACCAAAATACGGGCAACGACAACAACTGGGTAAAAATAAAGCTGAACGGATTGATCAGTAATGCTGCGGCTATCGGGGCAAAAATCAGGATTAAGGCTGTGATAAACGGAGAAAATGTCTGGCAGATGAGGGTGTTGAGCGCCCAAAGCGGCTATTGTGGTCAGAATAGCTTAAACACTCATTTTGGATTGGCTGATGCTATTGAAATCGACAGCTTAATTGTCGAATGGCCGCTCGGAGCAACTTCTATTCTCAAAGATATCCCGGCCAACACTCAATTGATTATTCCGGAACCGCTCGCCAATAGTATCCAACCAGAGCCTAACCGATCTATTACCAAATCAAAGGTCTATCCTAATCCGTTTCACAATCATTTCATCGTTGAATATACCTTACCAGATGATTATCCGAACAACCAATTGGTAATCCGACTCACAGATAGTCTTGGCAAAAGGATTGAAGAAAAACAAGTTCCTGTAATGCCCGGGGAAAAGCATCTGAAAATAAACTGGAACGTCAATAATTTGCCTGACGGTATTTATTTGCTGAAGCTGAACGGATCAAATACTCGACCCCTGAAAATAATCCGAATGGAATAAACAATTGAAGGTAGGTAAATCTTATACCTATTCTTGGGGCTTGTTCAAAATTCTTTTGGACAGCCCTTTTTTAATTTTCAAGGTTCTACAGATTCCGGCTTTTATTATTGAAAAAATAGCCGCTAACCCCTATATTTATGGAATGAATTCCGAAATAACAGAAGCGCTCAAAGACTATACAAGAGCCTTTTACGGACCAGACTGGAACATAATCCTCTCATATTTATATGAAAAAGATATTAATCATTTTCATAAGGTATGTCTGCAACTTGCCGAATTGATCGAGCCGTTCGGTGAACAGCAGGAGTTTCTGCGGTTTTTTAAAGGGGTCAAAAAGTGGGAAGAATTAAAAAATTTGTCTCCCCGCGATTTTTTCGTTCAATACCTTAGCGGCGCGGTACGCAAACTTCCCAAAGAAAAGGTCGTAGAGCTGATCGAAACCATGGATATCCAGAATATTGTGGAGCAAAATGGCGAAGCAGTTGTCTTCTATACTGTCCCCATGGAATTAGAAGGCGAAATCTTTCAATTGGAACGAGAAGCTCCTATGATTAAGGTCGATGGAGAATGGAAGATTAGAATAAGAGGAGGATTAGAAACCATATTAGAGCGTTTTCAAAAAGATATCAACCTTTACCATATCAGAAAAGAACGGGATATTATTGATGAAACGATTGATGACGATGACCTGCATCCGTTTCCGCTCTACGGTTACCGGAATCTGGAAACGGGGCGGACAGTCATCGAACCTCGCTTCAAAAAAGCCGGAGAATTTAGCGAAGGGTTAGCGCCGGTCAAGGTTTTTTCGAAGTTTGGCTATATTAATAAAAGAGGTGAATTCCAGATCAAACCCGAATTTGATGAGGCAACTACTTTTTCGGAAGGTTTGGCCGCCGTATCTCAAACCAATGATGAACTTGAAGAAGTCTATGGATTCATTGACTCAACCGGAAAACTGGTTATACCCTACCAATACGAAAATACCAGCCCTTTCAGTGAAGGACTTGCAGCCGTCAAGCTTGACGGCAAATGGGGCTATATCGACCACACCGGAAAGGAAATCATAGGGTTTTTCTTCAATGAAGCAAGCGATTTTGAAGATGGAGAAGCTGAAGTAGAAGTAGAGAACGAAGGCCTCTATGAAGACCTCATCATCAATAAAAAAGGTAAAGTGCTTGGAAGATCCCAGGCATTTGACGATGAGGAGGACGCCTAATCAACACTACTTCTTTTTCTGCATCTTTTTTAGCAGGCCTTCATAACACATTCTAGCAAATCTGAAGTTTTCATTAAACTCCAGCGCCCGCTCGTAATCTGCTTTCGCCTTATCATACGCTCCCAATTGTTCATGCGAGTAGCCTCTGTAAGCATATGCTTTTGGATAATATGGATTGTGTGCTATGGCTTTATCATAGTCTGATATCGCTTGGTCATAATGCCCTAATTTCCCCTTTGCATGGGCTCTTCCCATATATGCCTCTGCATAAGTTGAATCCCTCTCCAACGCCTTTGTAAAACAACGCACTTTTTCTTCAAAATCAGCCGCCTCATAGCCTTTCTCATACCAGCTGACCGCAGATTGTCCGGTTGACAATAAGGGAATAAGTGAAAAAAGAAATAGTAATAATATTGCTTCTACTTTCATTGTCTAACTATTTAAATCCCAATTAGCTAGTGATGAGAACTAATTCTTCATTGCTCCATAGTTCTGGCCCAACCTACCGTTGTATGACCACTTTCACCGTCTCCGTTCCGTTTATTCGGATAAAATAGAGTCCCGGGTCCCAGTCGGATGTATTGAGGTATTTTCTTCCTCCGGCAATTTTCATCGGTTCTATAAGGGGTCGTCCTAACAGATCAAATACTTCGAAGGTCACGTAAAATCCTCCTTCCCAGGTCAAGGTGATCATCTGATCTGCAGGGTTAGGTGCAATTTGAAGATCGTATTGTTTTGCCTGTTCAAAAGTCGGTAAGATCTGATTGCAAATGGTAGAATCCGGGTTCTGCTCGATCCAGCCTTTCGGACTCAGATCTTTTCCGTCAAACGCAGCATAATCCAGCGGATATCGAGTCATACGGAAGGTCAGATTATCATTCAATGTTAACGTATCTCCCTGTGAAACGGGCACTCCCCCATCTAAAGGCGTTTTATACTCCCAGGCAATTTCATTATCCGGAGTCAATTCTACCGCATAACCAGTTCTGCCGGCACAGAGCAAAAAATTACCATTGGGAAGATACTGCGTACTGGATAACCCTGTCGAATAAAGTGCTGAAGGAATCGGGTGTTTGACCGTCACCAAAAATTCTTCAGGCCCCCAGATATCTCCATTTTTAGGGTATTCCCATGCATACATATCAAAACCCGGATCAAAAATATTGGCTGTTGAGAATGCCGTATCCACCCGATTGTTAAAAACAGATAATTTCCCAAAAAACGGATCAAAAGGATCAACAAAATCATCTATCCATTTAACATCATGCTGAAAGAAAAGCATCTGGTCTTCTGCTGTTCCCCTTCGATAAACGAGGGGATTTCCGTAGCGATACATTAAATCGCCTCCAATACCGCTAAATCCGCCGGTGTGCCCGGCAGCTTGCTGGGTGGTGGTAGAATGATCAATAATCCAGACTTCACTGATAAATGGAATACTCAAGATAACCTGATCATTAATAGGATCATAATCCAATGAATTCGAATGCATCCAATCAGCTCCGCCATCATTGGTGGTATAATTGATATCCATTAGTTCCGGATGGTCCTCCACTACGCCAAAGTTGTCTTTAGTAGGATCAAAATCCTGAACCAGGTGGTCCCAGATATGCCATTCCCAGACGATCTCGTCTGTCTCGGGATCTACTTCGAGGATATAATCCGGCCAAAGTTCTCCATCCGGCAGCAGAGCAGTGTCGCGGCCCGCCTGAATAGCCTCGGCCGCCGTTTTATTCTCCCAGGCGATCATTAAGATGGTTTCATCTTCCGTGATGGCAATGTCATGATGGAGGCGATCCAGGGAGTCATTCAGCGTAAAACTCCATTCCAGATTATTGTCCCAATCCCGGATTTCCACCGTAGCTCCACCACCACCGGCCCATATTGGGTCATTGACAACGGCAGCCGGCCTTTTGGTCTTAACCAGACGGCCATCTTCCAATAAATAAGCTGTATTGCCCGGCCGGAAATTGGTATCATCTTCCCACACATGCACGATCTCTCCACAGTTATTAAGTAAATATACGTTCGGCTGGTTGTGTGGATAGATTAGGTTGTAACCATCAAAGGCTTTGGTGGGATTATAGGATAATAATCCTACTGTATTATTAGTAGATTGACCATATCCAGAATAGCCAAATACATTGGTTAGGATAAAGAGAAGTAAAAATCTTTTCATATGGAATTGATTAATTTTTTTTACGATAAAAACTTAAGATAAAATTTTTCAAATCTATTTTCTCAAAAAACAAAGCCAATGTAATTTTTTTTCTAAAAATATTACCATTTGATTCCAAACCTCCAAAAAGGTCGTACAGCTAAGTGCCCCTGGTAATTAAAATATTTTCATAGAAATAATTAATTCGTTAAATCATTTGTTTTCGTAAATTTAGGGATGTTGTTCCATAATTTGGGCTGAAAATCCTGGTATGTATAAAAGTAGACCGAACCAAATACTTAATAAAAAATATAATTCCTATCATGAACCAAATCAAAAAAACTTTTATTCTCCTACTAGTTCTGGGCGCTAGCTTCATTACCCCCCTAAAAGCTCAACAAGACATGAGCGTTCACTTCCTCAAAACAGTTCCTCAGAACCACCTGTTACGCCCCGGTAAAATGCCGGCACTAGATGGCTTTTTCCTATTCCCGGGACTATCCGGAGCAAGCGTTGGCTGGAATAATAACAGCTTTACCTTCCCCCAACTCAATCTTGGCTGGGACTCGAGAACTGCCGATCCCGACTATGAGGCCTTATTCAACAACATTCAAGATCTTGGGAAAGTAACCTTTCGGGGCACCATTCCCATCTTCGCTGTAGGTATTAAGGCTAAAAATGCATTTATCACCTTTGATATGTCTGACCGGATTGAAGGGAGCGCTTACTTTGGATCACCTTACATCGGGCTTAATCAAGTGGAAGACTTAAAAAACTATTCCTTTGGCGATGTCTATGATCTTTCTGACGTTGATCTTAACATTCTGCATTATCGATCTTATAATATCGGCTTCACCTACCAGATTAATCCCAACCTGAATGTTGGCGGAAGGATCGGCTACACTGCCGGGCTGGAAAGTATCCGTACCGAAAATGCCGGGCTCTCCCTTATCGACCTTGGTAACGGGCTTTTCAGAGTCTCCGGAAATGCTTCTGTCTATTCTTCGGGAATCGGAAGATTAGAAGGCAAAGAGGAATTCAATGCCGGTTCCTATATCTTCAACTTTAGTAACCCCGGAATTGTCGGATCCCTTGGAGCAAGTTATAAACCTATTAAAAAATTAGAACTCCATGGCGGGTTTTACAACCTGGGTTTTATTAACTGGACCAATAATATCGGTACATCAGCCACCTTAGATACCGAAATTATTAATATCGAAGATCGCCTCGACAGTATCTATGTTGACTTAAAAAGAGAAGAGGACCCTGAGGTATCTGACTATCAGACAGGTCTTCCCGGCAACTTATTCCTTTCCGCAGAATACTTCTACAATGACAATATTGCTTTTGGAGTATTGCTAGAACCTTACTTCGCACGCAAAGAATGGTTTTTTAACACTTCTGTTTCTGCCAATTTCCAGGTCAAAAAATGGTTTGCTGCAACAATAAATTACAATATTATTAATAACGACTTTACCAGTTTCGGAACAGGTCTCAACGTTAATCTTGGCCCGGTTCAACTCTATGCAGTCACCGATAATTTACTCGGCCTTTTCGGGCAAGGACAAAATGTACACGTTGCAGGAGGGCTGAATTTTGTATTCGGAACTCGAGCCTATAACATCGACCAGGATAAAGCCCTGAAAGAACAATTTGAGGTTGGACAGGATACAGAGGTCGCTCCTTCTGTTGATAAATCCGCTGACCCTGGTACCAATACTAATACATTTAAATTTAGAGCTGTCGTACTTAGCTCTGACAGAACCACAGAAGTAGATCGGCTCACTATCGATGTGTATCAACGCTTTGAATCCGGAAGTTTAGAAAAAGTGTATACCACTAAGGTTAAAAAGAATACCTTCACATTAGCTCTAGACCCTGATGCTGAGTACTATATCTGGCTAAAAAGTGAAGGGTATGAAGATAATAGATTCAAATTAGAACGAAACCCCGATACCGGTAAGTTACCCAACCAGCAAACGATTTATATGGCCCCCGAAGGTACTGAGGGAAAACCTCCGGCACCGGTACCTGTCCCTGAAGACAAAACTCCGAAATTAGACGTTCCGGAAGAAAATGAAGCTAAAGAAGAGCTGGAAAACCAAGCTGAAGAGCTTATTCCTACAGAAAAAAAGGAGGAAGCCGAAGAAATGATCGAAGAGAACATACCTGAAAAGCAGGATATCCCACAAGAAATTGAGGAAAATACAGCGCAACCCGAGATCGAAGAACCTGTTGTTCCGGAACCAAAACCAGAGACACCTTCGACGCCAGACGCTAATATTGGTGATCAACTAACCGTCACATCAGCTACTATTCTCCAGGATGTACCCAATGAAAGTGGCAAAAGCCTGGCTCGCTTCTTCCCAGGAGATAAGGTGGAATTGATCGAAAAAACGAGTAAAAAATGGTGGAAAGTTTCCTTTAAAAATAAAGAAGGCTGGGTGCAAGCTGCGTTTTTAAAGCAATAATATTAGAGGGTGTCTCAAAACACCGAACGTTCTTCTTTGAGAAGGCTGGTTTTGCAATAAAACCGAAGATTTTATTGCAAAACCACCCTTCTCGTTATAATTAATGTGGGCCCACAAGGACTTGAACCTTGGACCCCCTGATTATGAGTCAGGTGCTCTAACCAACTGAGCTATAGGCCCTATATGCAACGGTGAAATCGTCTGCTATTAATACTTGACGCAGCCATTGTTGCGTAAAATCTAAAAAGATACGAATAACCGATTCTTTCAGATTGGTAAATTGCACGCAAATTTACATATTTGCAACACATCATGCAAATCCTTTAGTTCCTTATTCATGCAAAATATAAAAAATCTAATTTTCGACTTTGGAAGAGTCCTTATCGATATTGAGCCCGAGCGAATGATCCAGGGGTTTAAAGATCGCCTGGGTCCTGATTTTGAGCCCATTTATCAACGTTTCCAGGAGCGAAAATTATTTGATCAGCTTCAAGTGGGAAGAATCTCCGACGAAGCTTTTATCCACGCTATCCAACAGGAAACTAAATTTCGACTATCGCCAACGGAAATACTCGAGATCTGGAACCGGACCATCCTGACGATCCCCGCTCACCGCCTTTCTATGCTAGCCGAGCTTAGAGCAAAATACAAGGTATCTCTACTCAGCAACACCAATAGCATTCATCTAAAACGTATTTTTTTACACCTCAAAAAAGACCACGGCGTAGAAGACTTCAACAACACCTTTTTCGACCATGTATTTTACTCCAATGAGATTAATCTGGCCAAACCAGATCCCCAAATTTATGAATACGTCATGGATGAAACCGGTATGCAACCCGAAGAAATATTATTTATCGATGACCTCGAAGAAAACACCACCCAAGCCCAAATATTCGGCTGGAACACCATCACCCACAACCCTGAGGAGGAGATTGTAGAGGTGATGAGTGGCTTTTTGCGTTAAAAGAAATTGCTGCCACTACCAAAGTTCCCTGCAAAATCGTAAAATGCTCCTCTAATGTCAGAATCATTGCCTTTTTTTTAGGGCTTTTCAATATCTCTTGTATTTTTTAAATCTCCTGCTACTACTTCACAGCGTTTAGGAACATGGGGTTCCTCCCCACTCCTAACCAAAGCTCTAATCTGATAACCGTCAATCAACAATCTTTCAGCAACGGGGCGACCGAGCATTCCCGAAGCACCAAAAAAAGCGATTTTCATAAATTATTCTTTTTTCAAGTTAGACAATGCTCAAAAATATTGACGTTTTATAAGCAGACAAAATTTTGGGTACTGTCAAAAATGTCAGTACATTTATGAAAACTAATTGATATGAAAAAACAATTCAAATCAAAGTACCCGTTAAACCTTGAATTGACAGATGATAATGGTCGTCCTTTAAATTATTGCGGTATTCGATGTTCTATGGAAGTGCTTGGAGGTAAGTGGAAACTGCTCATTGTTGCATCTTTGGCGAAAGGAAGTTTAAGGTTTAGTGAGCTAAAAAAAGACATTCCCGAGATCAGTGAAAAAATGCTGATTCGTTCTCTACAGGATTTGGAATATCATAAAATAGTTGACAGACTTGTTTATGAGCAAGTTCCCCCAAAAGTTGAATACTCCCTTTCAGAGTATGGTCAAACAGTAATTCCACTTTTACATATACTTTTTCAATGGGGTGAAACGCATATTGAAAAGCATTCCGATTTGATTTTTCAATAACTTCTTTTTTAACTGTCGTGAATCTTTTGAATTAAGCTAAATAAAAGATGGCTTAATATGGTGTCTCAATTGTGCCCATAACGATAGTGCATACGCAGGCCGCAGCGACAGCAAGGCTTGATGTATGCACCTCTGTTCCAGGCAGTTTTCTATTCGTGAATGATGATGGAGGTATTATTCAATTCCACCACTTTACTTCCAGAAGCAAAAGCACTTTCGATGGTATCAAAATTCTGCTCAAATAGCTTCATCAATTCTTTGTTAACAATATTACCAGTGGTGATCATTAAAATTCTTTCTGGTCTATTTGTTAAGATGTGATACTTTTGGAAATCGCTATCTTTAGATGTGACTATTCGTGATTGTTCATCTGCAATCCTAATGATATCAATATCCTCTGTTAAATTCTTCTCTGGTAAATCTCGGGTATGAATAGCATCATGACCTCTGTCAATCAGCCAATTCTTCAAGGTCATGGGTAGGTTGGCATCAATTAAAAATTTCATGGGATCAGGCGGCTTTTACTTCCTGAATACTCTTTACTTTCATTAACCTGGAAGCAAATGCCAGGCAAGCTCTTATATCCTCAATTTCAAGATCTGGATAATCTTCTAGAATTTCTTGATTAGTCATACCGGCCGCCAGTAAATCAAGAATGATTTCTACTGGATACCTCATATTTCTAATAGTTGGTTTACCAAAAGAAATGTTTGGATTAATAGTGATCCGGTCTAACAAATTCTCCTCTGCCATTTGATTGTTTTTTATTTTCTCAATTTATTGTTTTTTTGTTCTTTTTTCAAATCTGTTTTGTAATTGAAAGATTCAGAAACAGATTTTAAGTTTGTATTTTTTGCAATGTTGAAAGCATAAAATATCAAGATGTTGAGCGCTTTTGTTTTTGTAGATTTGGTCAACACCCTATATCCTATGCTAGTTTGATCGATAATCTTGTAAGGCTCAAAAAACTTGATTAGCCAAGGTTGGCCCTCGATAATAGAATCTCCTTGAATAATCAAAACTTCTTCATCTTCAGGGCCTATCCATTCTCCTTGCAACTTGCATTTAAGACAGTCCTCTATATCATTGCCATTACAACTTCCAAGTAAGAGTATGAATAAAAGCCATAAATTACTGTTCATTTTTTCTTATTGCATGGAACGCAAAGGAATACAACCCTCGCCCTCCCACCAACAAGCCAGTCCCACGCATCCGTTTGGCGGGGGTTGTATTTCAGTTGGACAGCTGCGGCAGCTTATAGGGAAAAGCTTTTTAGCGTGTTCCTTTCTTTTGAACCTAAGATAGTGAAAAGAAATGTTTTTCGAACGATTTCGAACGATTTTGAGTAGAAGGGACAACACAGGAGAGAAGAATTTGTAGGTAAGAAC
>CAZHOV010000033.1:0-38343 GCA_964534315.1 uncultured Saprospiraceae bacterium
GATTTGATGTAAAATTCATTGCCCAAAATTTTTAACTAACTTAGATTACAGTGTACTTAATTCTTAGTTTTTTAATTTCCTATTTTTCTCCTCTACCTCACCAGTAACACAGAATTTACATTTCCTTCTTTATCTTTTTCCGTTAAGGGATTATCGGGGTCAACCAACCATTTTCCATCTATAATAAATTTATACAAATGCTTACCTCCATCCAGTTCTAGCATGATTACCCATTCCTTGCCGATAGGGGTCATAAGGTCTTTATCAGGATTCCAGTTGTTAAAAGAGCCGGCAACAGCCACGTAGTCCGCATCTTCATAGCCTTCAAGTCTTATTTTGACGGGTTCCGAAACGTATTTTACCGAATTAAACGTACCGTGAATATTTTTGACTTTATGCTCGCTTTGCGGGATTTCAAACCAGGATCCGTCAATGATATATTTGTACTCATATCTTCCGGGATCCAGATTCAATCTCAATTCCCAGCCTCCATCCACTTTATTCATTTTAAAGCGATTTTCATCCCATCCGATAAAGCTACCGGTCACGATCACTTCGGAAGCATCCTCATGGTCGGGAAGAAAAAAGTGGGCATTCCCATCCTTGGAGGGGCGTGCTGTATATAGCGATAAGTTGTAAACATCCTGCCAGAAGTGATCCGGATGGATTTTGACCGTATGAGGATCTCCGGCATTCGGTTCGGCCCAGTATTTCCCATTGATAAAATATTTAAAATCCCACGTGTACGCATCATCAAAATCAGTGATCTTTTTTCTAAGTTGAAAAGTGGTCGGCCCAACTTTTTCCATCTTCCAACCTTGCCTCGACCAATCATTGAATCCTCCGGACACGATGACGCTGTCGATTTGGAAATCTGCAAAGTCAAGCGTTTGATCGGTACCGTCAATGGTTGCCTGCCGGTATTGCCGGCTGTCAAATTGAAATACGACCTCCTCTCCTTCAAAGAAATAGGTAGCCTGAAGCATGGAGTCTTGTTCTTGACCATACAAGAACGCACCTGTCAGTGGGAGCAAAAAGAATATAAAAAGAATTTGCTTTTTCATTCCTGCAAATTTAGCGATTTCCAAAGAAGGAAATTTAGTGTTTTGGAACAGCAAAACTACTTTTAGAATACCATCTTACCTCAACGATTCAACCCAAAAAACAATTAACTTTAGTTACAAAGAATTAAGGAGTTGATTCACCAAAGAAATACAACTTTCCTTTTTTACAATTGATCGCGACTTTTCGGAGCGATAGAAATTCATAGCCGAGCACACCATCAATAAAAACGCCGTAAGCAGCTCGAATTTCGTCCAGATTGGTCAACAGGGTCCGCATGCCGCGGCAGTAGATATTTCCTAACTATACCTTGTACAATTTCCCGGCCAAAACCTCAATAGTTGATTGACCGGTTCCACTCAATTCTACCCGTTTTGATATTTTAAAATGATCGAGTATCCTACGCTTTACCTTCCGGTCCAACACATTTAATTCAGCTCCTGAGTCAAGGCTAAACAACACCTTGTACTTGTCTATTTTTCCTTTAACCAGAATGACATTATCTCTCACCTTAATTTCCAGGCTATCTATCGGACTGCCGATATAGTCATTGACCTCGATAAGGTTACCTTGTTCGTTAAGTCTTGACAGAATAATAAGCTTTTCTTCATAATCAATAAAAACTTCGAGATCCTCAATCAATTCCTGACCGATCAGGCCGAGTAATTTAGTATTTTTCTTTCGCTCAATATGAGACAGGTCGATCAGGTCTGCACGAATTTCTTCAAAAGCCAACAGATCCCAGTCGAATCGTTTCAATATGGTTTCCCTCCCTGCCTGAGTTCCTCCCGTGATTCCCCCACCTAAGCTGCGATAGTCCTCTCGTTCTCCTTTCTCAAAATGTACCAGGTTGAGAACTAATTTCTCTGCGCCTGTATCAAAGATAAAATTACCCTCCTGCCCTTTTGCACTTGCACGCACAAGGATCAATCGCCCGACCAGGTCAAAGGGTATGACAATGGAGTTATTCAGATAGTAAGCTTCTAAGAACCGGAACTGTGAAACAATGGCTCTCGGCGGATTAATCTCGGTCGCAGCTGATTTTTTTACTGGAAAACTGGTGCATAATCCGCAAAAAATACCGATAATGAGTTGCTCAATAGCCATAAGCGGTCATTTTGAAAAAACTAGCTCAATATAACGAAAGTGGACTGACTTTTCAATTTCAATCAGATTGGAAAGTTATTCCTTTTGACAAGCATCGCTTTTACACCTGGCTCAGCGGGGAAGGGTTTAAGGGGGTCGACTTCCTGGGTATCCATCCGGTATTAGGGTTAATGCTGTTGGAAGTCAAAAATTATGATCAGTACGAAAAGGTTATCCCTCCTTTTCAATTAAATGATCTGGAAGGTTTTGCTCGTCATCTCATCCATAAGGTAGCGGATTCACTCAAATTAATTCGCATTGTAGAGGCTTATTACCATCGAAAATATTGGTTTAGATTTTACCGCTACACGTTTTCAAAGTACTCCCGCTATCAACTTCTTGCTCCTCAATGGTTCTTTTGGATTCAAGTTTTTGAAGCAGTAAAAAAGGGTAATATCACCTTTTACCTCTATCTATGCCCCCACCTCTCTCCTAAAGACGAACAACTGCTGCAACAAAAAATCCAAAAAGGATTAACAGAAACCCTCCCAGACCAAACCATTTCATTTCAGCTATTAGGAAACAATTCCCCCAAACCGGAAGGGCTGAAAGTTTTCCTACGCACTGATTAAAAACAGCTTTCAATCTGTACTACTCGTGTTTGAGTTAAAAGTGGAAAGTAGAAAGTGTAAAATGGTTAAGTCTGGTTGTCTTGTCCTCCGGTCCTCTTGTCTTCCGGTATAGGGTATTTTCCTTTTTATTCGTTATAACCACTAATTGATCCAAAACTCAATCAAAACCTAAATTCGAATTATGAAAAACTATTGGTTCTTATTCTTGGGAATTCTTTTTGTAGCGGCCTGTTCAGCAGATGATGAAGTTACGCCTTCTGATGATCCTTCCGGAGGCAGTTCAGCGAAGTTAAAATTTCAGTTTCGGTTTGATGAGGACCAGGAACGGTTAAACAATATTGGTGAGCCTGCCACCATACCTTCAGGTAATGCGGCTCAAACCTCTGATTTCAATAGCATGAGTGCATTTTTCATCGAATTGGTTCCTACCAAATTTACGCAAATAAAAGAGGGAGCGGTAGTTTATGAGGCAAAAACCCAGGCAGCCGAAGCTGGCGGCGTATTTGACGAGGCCGTTATTTTTGATGAGGCCATTGTGAGTGGGGAGGATGAGGTATTTTTAGAATTATCCATTAAAGATATTACTCCGGGCACTTACGAATATATTCGCGCTTCGGTTACGTATCAAAATGCCGATATCAAATTTAATTTAAAAAATCTTCCTGCTCCGCTGCCTCCTAATTTAGATGATCAATCCGCTACCTTGGCGGGATTTATTGGATTCAATACCTATTTAGCTGATTTTACGGTACAGGAGCGTATGCTTTCCATAAACGGTGACCGTCAGCAGGGATTTTGGGCCTTTGAGCCTCATCTTGACGAGCCGTATCAGAGTTACTATTTACTATCCAACCCCGAAGGAATTATTTCCGGCCAATCGCCTGCCGGTGCGACTACGGTGGTCAACCCCTTAGCGCCTTTTGGGGTGGAGTTGCCTTTTGGCTCCTGCATTGTTACCGGTGAGTTGGAGCAGCCGTTAACGATCACTGGCGAAGAGAGCGAGGATATTCTGATTACGCTATCCTTTTCAGTCAAAAAGAGTTTTGAATGGGTAGATTCCAATGGTAATGGCGAATGGGACTTTGATATTGGCAATAATACCATTGAGCCACTGGTAGATATGGGGCTTAGAGGATTGAAGGGGAAAGTTGATTAGTGAGGCCGGAATTGGCTTAGCGGTTTTTGCGTGCCCCACCTATAGGTGTGGCACACGTATAGGTGTGCCACACCTAAAGCAACGCCTCCCACAACACCTCCACCGGATGTACTGCTGCTCTCCCTGTACCATCCAGGATCTGATGGCGGCAGCTGGTGCCGGGGGCTACAAGCGTCGTTTCTTTTGCTGCTTTTCGTACAGCTGGGAATAAAACCAATTCTCCTATTTTCATGCTTACCTCGAAATGCTCTTTTTCATAGCCAAAAGAACCGGCCATGCCGCAGCATCCCGAAGGTATCACCTCTACATGGTGATTAATGGGTAAATCCAGCAGCTGGATGGTGGCTTCTAAGTCGGATAGAGCCTTTTGGTGACAGTGGCCATGGAGTAATAGATGCCGCTCTTGAGGTGAAAATAATTTAGCCTGAATTTGCCCATTTTGGATTTCTTTTGCCAAAAATTCATCTATCAAAAGGGCATTTTGGGCTAGCTTCTTTGATTCGTCCATGAGCCCGGGCCCCACCAAACGCGGGAACTCATCCCGAAACCCCAAGATAGCTGAAGGCTCCAGACCAACCAGGGGTACTTTGTCATTGATGAGGGGTGCAAATAGCTCTACATGTTGTGTTGCATGTTTTTTTGCCTTCAGAAGGAGCCCCTTTGATATGGCCGCTCGCCCGCTCTCCGGATGGTTTACAAATTTTACTTCATACCCCAGTTTAACCAATAACTTTATAGCTTTCTTCCCTATCTCCACGTCATTGTAATTAGTAAACTCATCAATAAAAAAGTAAAGCTGTCCCTTAACTGGCGAAGAAGGAGTCAACGTTGAGCTATGCTTGTTCACCCAATTGCGCAGTGAACGATGTACTTTAGGCAGCGATCGCTGTTGAGCCACGCCCAACATTTTTTTGATGACCGATCCGGACAATCGATTATTTAACAAAAAATTACTTAATCCCGCCACCTTTGCACTCCAACCATTTATTGTATTGATATTTCCAAAAACTTTGGACCGAAAGGGTATCTTATTTAATTGATAATATTGATGCAAAAATTCCGCTTTCATAGAAGCAATATCGACCCCTGATGGACACTCACTGGTACATCCCTTGCAGCTTAGGCAAAGATCCATGACCTCTCGAATCTCCTTATGGGTGAACGGGTTTGGGCGTTCACTCCTGGTCAGAAATTCTCTTAAGACGTTGGCACGCGCTCTGGTGGTGTCTTTCTCATCTCGGGTGGCCTGATAACTCGGACACATCGTTCCTCCCGCCATAGGGAGCTTTCGGCAATCGCCCGAACCATTACACTTTTCAGCAGCTCTAAGGATGCCTTGGTTGTCGGAAAAATCGAGGATAGTAGAAAATGTCTTTTCCGCTTGACCAGGCTCATACCGCAAAGATTCGGAAATAGGGAGCGGATCGACGATCTTCCCCGGATTGAAAATTTGATAGGGATCCCAGGTCTGTTTGAGTTTTCGAAAAAGCTCATACACTTCTTTCCCTACCATATCCTGAATAAAAGGCGCCCTAACACGGCCATCGCCATGTTCACCGCTAAGGGAGCCGTTATATTTTTTCACCAACATAGCTGAAGCTTTGCATATTTGTTCAAAAGACTTGATATCTGCTTTGCTTTTCAGGTTGAGTACCGGTCTTAGATGCAGTTCTCCGGCTCCGGCATGGGCATAATAAATCGCTTTTTGGCCAAAAGATTCCATCATCTTCTGAAATTCTTCAATATAAGCAGGAAGGTCTTCCAGGGCAACGGCAGTATCTTCAATGCAGGCGACTGGCTTGGCATCACCGGGAATATTAGAGAGCACGCCCAGTCCACCTTTTCTAAGATCCCATACCAATTTAGTTTTAGGGGGGTAAACCTTTGGGAAAGCATAGCCGAGGCCAGAAGCTTTGAGGGAAGCAATGAGTTTGTTGGCTTTTTCTTCAGCCATTGCTTTGGTTTCTGCCCGAACTTCCACAACGATAACAGCTTCGGGATCTCCTTCGAGGAAAAAGCGATTTTTTTCAAATGCCCGTGTTCCTTTGGTACAATCGAGGATAGCTTTATCCATCATTTCGCAACCGAAGGGTTGGTGTTCCATTGCTGTCAGGACTCCTGTAAGTGCATGTTGAATGCTATTGTAATGTGCACAGACCAGGATTTCATGTTTGGGAGGGAGCGGATCTAGTTGAAGTTTGATCTCGGTAGTAAAGGCCAGGGTACCTTCAGAGCCGGTAAGTAGTTTAGCCATATTAAAAGCGGGGCCTTCCTTTTCAAAGGGATGCATTTCAAGCAGAGCATCCAGAGCATAACCTGTGTTGCGTCTGTGGATACCGGGTTTGGGGAAAGCCTTCTTGATGATTTCCTGTTGTTTTGGTTCGTTGAATTGAGCCATAAAAAAACGGTAAATAGCAGCTTCGAGACTATTTCCCTGACTTTTCACCTTAAGCGCTTCAGAGGGTAGAGGTCCAAAGGTAGTTTCAGAGCCGTCCGAAAGGAATGTTTTGAGTTCAATTACGTGATCTCTAGTCGTACCATACTTGATGGAGGTTGTTCCACAGGAGTTATTGCCGACCATCCCGCCGATCATAGCGCGGTTAGCTGTAGACGTATTTGGCCCAAAATACAGGCCGTAAGGAGCAAGAAAGGCGTTGAGTTCATCCCGAATGACTCCAGGCTGAACACGCACCCATTTTTTTTCTACATTGAGTTCCAAAATGTTATTAAAATATTTAGAAATGTCAACCACCATTCCATTTCCTACGCACTGCCCTGCCAGAGAAGTGCCAGCCGCTCTCGGTATGATCGCTAGCTGATGCGCGTTAGCAAAAAGTATGGTTTTTCGTATATCTTCCTCAGTCTTAGGCATGACAACGGCAGCAGGCATTTCGCGATAGATAGAAGCATCGGTAGCATAGAGCGTTTTGGTGAGTTGGTCTGCATAAACTTCTCCGGCAAGTTGTTTTTTCAGCGAGTTGAGTGAGATTGATGTCATGAAATTATGGTTTGCTTAGATGTGGCACACCTATAGATGTGCCACACCTATAGGTGGGGCACGCCTATCTTTTTTTTCACTAAATTTAAGCCTCATTTTTTGAAAACATAAAAAAATGTCGCCTATTCTTCCTTCTAACAAAGATCACTACCGAACGTTTTGCCAACAGCAAAAGGATATGCCCCTCTTCTTTAAAGACTGGTATCTCGATGCTGTTTGCAACGAAAAGTGGAATGTGGCCACCATAGAAAAAGGCGGACAAATAGCCGCAGCCCTACCCTACTTCCTCTTCCAAAGAGGTCCCTTTTCTATTATCGAAATGCCTATGCTAATGAAATTCATGGGCCCCTATTTTGCCCCCAACTTTAATCATCTCAAACAAGTTTATAAACTAACGCCCCAACTGATCGATCAACTTCCCAACGTTGCCCGCTTCCGGCAAAACTTTTACTATACTACCCAAAATTGGCTGCCCTGGTACTGGAAAGGCTATCAGCAAACCACCAAATACTCCTACATCATTCCAAACCTTACCAACCTAGACAACGTTTTTCAAAATTTCTTGCCCGATTATCGAAATAATAAAATCCCAAAAGCACAAGAAATAGTTACCGTTCGGCAAGATGTTGATCTGGAAGAATTTTTTAACGTAAATACGCTTAGCTTCGTGCGTCAAAAGAAAAAATATCCACTTTCCTACCCCTTCTTTAAAAAAGTTTACACCGCACTCTCCGAACACCAATCCTGCCAATTATTTGCAGCAATTGACCACAAACAAAATATCCACTCTGCCGCCCTTTTGATTTGGGATACTCAAAGTAGCTACCTGCTTATGGCAGGCGACGACCCGGAATTGCGCTCCAGCGGTGCCGGCATTCTACTTACCTGGGAAATGATCAAATACACCAAAAACGAACTAAGGCTCAACCAATTTGATTTCCTTGGCAGTATGGTCCAACCAATCGAGCGCGTGCGAAGGAATTTCGGCGCGCAACTGAAGCCTTATTGCTCTATTCAAAAATATCATTCCACTGCCTATTGGTTTTTAGAAAAGCTGGGAAAAAGCCTAAAGAGATAAAATCCTCTCGCCAACCTATCCGACTAACCCCGCCAAATCCTATCAACTCAAACCAAGAATCCATCAATCCAAACCCGTCATCCGTCAATCGGGTGAGCAATAGCCCCCGTGTTGGTCATAGATTGCAGTCGTATTCGAAATTATTCTTTAACCGTAAAAACCTTTTATCATGAAAAACCCCATACTAATCCTATTCACTTTTTTCGCATTTACCTTTTCGCTCAACAGCCAGGATATTTATCCGGTTATTGTTAAACATGAAAAAGTTGATTTCACTAATGTAAATGTCAGAGACAGTGTTGTCGTGCTGGCCAAAATCACGATCAACGCTCCTGTCACCGGGAAGGCGATGGTGCGCTTCGACGGTAACTGCCATGCATCGGTGGGCGACCGGATTATTCTGGCCGCCAGCGATGAGCCCGCATTCGGAGTTAACTCCGGCAATGTTCCTGCCGAAGCGATTAATGGCGATATTTCCGCTTCTACATTCTCCCACACCCGCCGGTATAACGTTCAACCAGGAGAAAACACCTTTTATGCCGTCGCCTTCAATACTGTTGAAATGGATGGCAACGGATTGGCGCACATCTATGGTAGCCTCCTTGTTCAGTATTTTCCTTCCTACTTCGGAGGAACGTTTCCCGATGCTCCATATGCACTACAGGCTCCTGTGGAGGAAACTAATCTGGACATAAAATCGGATGTGGTTGCACTCGAAGAACTCTGGGTGAATATACCAAAACCAGGAACGTTAGTCGCTCGATTCGATGGCAACTGCGTAAGTGCTCCGGGCGACCAGATCATGTTGGCCGTCAACGACGAAGAATCTATTGACCTGGGCAGTGACCATGTCGTTATTGAAGCTGTCAATACAGACATCAACCGAAATTCCTTTTCCCATACCAGAGTCTTTGAGGTTGAGGAAGGTTCTCAACAGATTTACGCCATGGTGGGTAATATTTATGAAACAGCAGGCGATGGATTTGTTTCTGTCTACGGAAATCTAACGGTTGAGTATATTCCAAATGACTTTGCAGGCTCCAATTTCACACCACAGGTCTATTATGAAGACCTCAATTTATTGAATGTCGACCTCCGCGAACCACTTCCGGTGAAATTGTCGACGATCACCCTGGAAACCGACCAACCTGGTATCGCTGTTGTTGAATTTACCGGCGATGTTACCGGCTCTCCAGGCGATCGCATCGTGCTTGCTGCCAATAATATCCCTGCATGGCTAGCTAATGATGGTCATATTGAAATGGAAGCCTACGACGACGATGTCAATTCTAAACCATTCTCTCACACCAGAGCTTTTGAAATTCAACCCGGGGAGCATGAATTTTATGCGGTCGGTCAGAATGTTGCTGAACAGGACGGTAACGGTAAAGCAAATGTCCAGGCCAGTTTCGTGGTCAAATTCTTTCCTCAGGAAGAAATCATTTCCAAAACGTCAGATTTTGTATCTTTAGAAAATGAATTGAAAGCGTTCCCCAATCCGACAACAGGATGGGTAAACTTACAATTCGAAGGAGAAGAAAATACCGAATACCAAATAACCATCTTAAACCAGTTGGGTAGAATAGTAAAAGTATTCAATCCTGTAGATCGTAATATGATCAATCAAATGCAACTAGATCTATCAGCACAACCTTCAGGTATCTACCTGATCAATATTATCGGAAATGGCCAGTCAGGCACATTGAAAGTTATTAAAAAATAAACGCCAGTGGGGGATGATGAATTTACTTTTCTCCTTACGCCATCATCCCCCAAGACTCAAGACTCAAGACTCAAGACTCAAGACTAACCATCCATGACAAAAAAGACCACATATTCCTCTTCTGCTAAAACGTTTTCTTTTGAAGAGTTGGAACAAACGCTCATCTACTTTTCCAGTTCTATTCACGGGAAAAATACAGAAGAGGAAATATTGTGGGATCTTGCCCAAAACTGCATCGCTAAACTAGACTTTTTGGATTGCGTCATCTACATGATTGATCCAACCAGAAAAAAATTAATCCAAAAAGCAGCGTTTGGTCCAAAAAACCCTCGAAAACAAGAGATCCTTGATCCCATTACCATTCCACTTGGTAAGGGGATCACCGGATCAGTTGCCTTAACCGGAAAAGCAGAACTTATTCAGGACACATCAAAAGACCCCCGATATATTATCGACGATGAAGTACGACTTTCTGAAATAACAGTTCCCATAAAACTGCAAGATGAAGTATTGGGGATCATTGATTGCGAACACCCCGAAAAAGGCTTTTTTACGCAGCAACACTTAAGACTATTATCGGCTATTGCATCGATTTGTGCTATTAAAATCAGTAAAGTGAGAGCGGAAGAAACACTGAAAAAAGAACAACAACAACGGCTTCAGGTACAGAAGCAAATAGCTGAACTCAAGGTCAAGGCTTTTCGCACTCAAATGAAACCGCACTTTATCTTCAACGCACTCAACGCCATCCAGTATTATATCACTGTTAACGACAAAAAAAGCGCGTTAAATTATCTTTCTCTTTTCAGCAAACTGATCCGCCATCATCTTGACCACTTTGACAATGATTTTATCCTGCTGGAAGAAGAACTGAATGTAGTGAACTGGCATTTAAAACTGCAATCCCTGCGCTATGAAGATCGTTTTGAATATCACATTAGTTACCTACCAAAAGATCACGATTTGAATGTAAAAATCCCAGCCAGGGTCCTTTCTGCACTAACCGAACAAGCAGTAGAAACAGCCACTATCGATCATCAAAAAAAGATACAGTTTGATCTTAATTTGCATATCGATTCTCATACAGTTAATACTAAATTGTCTTTCAATATTGATCTGACAAAGACCCTTCCTAAAAAAGAACAACTACTGACACCAGACTATTGGTTAAAAAATACGACACTGATTAACGAACTTTATGACCACCGCATTGAAGGAGATGTTGATTTTATTGAAACCCCGGCAAAAGATCTGGTCAAGATCAACATAAGCTTGAACATACCGATTGTTAACTAATTTAAGGCTTCTATGACTCGTAATTTAAACGTGCACTACCTGCTCATTTGTTTCGGATTGCTGCTTCTGTTCTTCCTGAGCCAGCCCAATCGAAGTTATGCACAGACGTCTCCAATAGATAGTCTGGAAGAAGTGATACAAGAAAATACAGATACCACCAAAATGGAAGCGATGCTCGAATTGGGCAGTTACCTGAGAGGACAAGACCCCGAAAGAGGTATTTAACTCTTTAAATCCTGCATCGCTTATGCCAAAGAGCGGGGGCACATTCACTACCAAATACTCGGATGGACCCGACTTGGAATAAGCTACGGCATAGCCGATAATTTCCCTAATGCCCTTGAAGCATTCAATGAAGCGCTCCAACTCCAAAAATCCAGTGGTGACCTGAAAAGAATGGCTTCCTCCTATTCGAATATCGGAATTGTCTACAAAAGAATTGGCGATTATCCCAAAAGTGTCGACTACTATTTTCAGGCGCTGGAGTTACATGACTCCATCAATAATATTCACGGAATCGCCACGGTCTATTCCAATCTGGGCGTTCTGTATGATGTTATGAACGAGCTGGATAAAGCGTTGGATTTTTTTCAAAAAGCGAAAAAGATCAATGATGAGCATCCCCAGGATGAGACCACACTGTCTTTAATGACCAATATGAGTATTATTTATGAAAAAAAGAAAGCGTATGACCGGGCCCTGCAATTGCAATTGGAAGCCATCGAATTTGCGAAATCGATCAACGCCAAGACCAGCCTGCAAAACGCCTTAAATAATACCGGATTCATTTACCTACAAATGGAAGAATTCGAAAAAGCCAAAACCTATCTTTTAAAAAGCCTTGAAATCGGAGCTTCGACTAAATTACTGGGAGTAAGAGCAAGATCCTATTTTAATTTGGCACGTGTTAGTTTAGCGCAAAAAAATATTGACGAAGCCATTTATTTTGCTCAAGAAGAAGCAAAAAACGCAGATAGCTTGAATAGCATTCCCCTCAAAAGGGATGTCCACGAACTTTTTACTAGACTATTTCAACGAAAAGGAAATTACAAAAAAGCGCTCGAACACCAGCAACTTGCGAATCAATACAGAGATAGTCTTTTTAATGAACAAAAAGCCAAAGAAATCAGTCAATTAGAAACCCGATTCAAAGTGTATGAAAAGGATAGAGAGATCGAACAAAAAAAAGTGGAACTCGGCTTGCTGGAAAAACAGGTCAATCTTGAAAAAAGATGGAAGGGTATCCTGATCATTGCGCTCCTACTGGCTGCTTTGAGCAGCTTCCTCTTGTACTATAATAACCAGCTTCGAAAAAGAAAAAACATAATCAAGGCGATCAAGTTCAGTTCTATCGATTACCTCCTCAAACCAATTGACCTCGAAGAACTACAACTAGCTGTTGAAAAAGCTAAACAGAAACAAGCAGATCAATTGCAAAAAGCACAGTTCGATGTACTTCTCTCTCATCTCCACAACACTAATGCAGCTAATCGAAAAATATGCCTTTCCACTTCAGATGGCCTGGAATTCCTCTCTACTAATGAGATCCTGTATTGCCAGGCAAATGGGTCCTACACCACCTTCCACCTGAAAGATGATCGTACAATAGTAGTAAGCAAAAACCTTAAAGAATACGAAAACCTACTGGGAGACCACCATTTTATGAGAGTCCATAATAAATACCTCATCAATCTTCAGGAAGTGAAACGATTTGTAAAAACAGAGGGAGGCTATATTTTAATGAATAACGGCGAACATGTTAGCATTTCTGTCAAGAAACGAGAGGAGTTTCTTCTGAGAATGGGAGAGATTATGAATTCATAAAAACGCTAACCGGTTAAAACATACTCACATAGCCAAAATGCACTTTTGGAGCTGCCAAATCAATAGGATTTCCTTGCTGCGTACCCCACCCCAAGCTAATGCCAAAAATACCGACTTTAGTCTCAAAATTAAGCCCCGCTCCAAACCCGGAAGGCTGATCAAAACTACGGCTGGAAGGCGTAACATCTTCTACATATCCCAGATCCGCAAAAGCAAACATAAACGAATTCTGACCAATAATGAACCGATACTCCAGCGTCAATATCCCATACAAAGAAGCAAAAATAGACTCTTCGTCAAACCCACGAAAAGTCTGAATACCCCCAATCCGAAACTGCTCATTCCGGTAAACGGGTCCTTCCGTAAAAATACTCCCTACATTCAGCGCTACCTTGAAGGTTGTTCGCTTGAATAAAGGTAAATACCCTTCCAATAAACCTGACACCCGATACTGAACATTCTTCAACTGCAAAGAATCATATAACCCGTCATAGTTAAACTGATCGGAAGAGTCCTGGAGCTCCGCAATGAGCCCGCTCCGCCTGATCCGCTTCTGCCCTACCCCGGCATTGATAAAAACAGACCATCCCTTTCGCGGATTTAACCGGTAATCCAATTGTTGTGTTAAATATTCCAGTCCAAAAAGGGTATTTCGAATATCCAAATTAGGAGGCAACTGCCGGGTTTGCCTAATTTGCTGCTCGTCAATCGAAAGCAACGAGGAAGACTGCGTATTCCAATAGGCTTTCACATAATTCCCTCCAATAAATACTGAATCCCCACCTCTGAGATTACATCCAAAAACGTAGAATCTCGCTTGTATAATTCAAACCGCAAATCAGTACCAAAGGGCAGGTTAAGCACATAAGGATAATTGAAACGTAGCTGTAGCTCCTGCGTGCCCGGCCGCAATTGCTGAAAACCAGCTACAATACGCTCTCCCAGGCCAAACTGATTGAACAGGTCAGCCTGAAGATTTCCGGTAAAGATCAAAGACTGACGCTGCTCTAGAGGGTCGTTCTGCCCCTGTGGCAATAATCCAATCAAAAAGTCAAATCGGCTCGCATTCTTCTTTTCCAAAAATAGATTCACGGTAGCTTCATCTCCCTTAAAGGTTACCACCACATCCCGCTTTTCCTGAAGAAAAGGAAGCTCCCGAATACGGTTTCGAATATTGCGGACCTTTCGCTCCTGATAGGGAATGCCCGGACGCAATCCCAGATATTGTTCCATATAATTATTGGATATCTTGGCATTCCCCTCAATATTGATTTCATCTAATAAGATCAATTGATTTTTTTGGTAAAACAGACTAGCAGCCACTCTTTCCGCTTCTATTTGAATATCGTCCAGATAAACGGATGCAAAAGGGTACCCGTGATCTTCGGCATAAGCCAATATCTTAGCTTGCAATTCAACCAATTGCTCATAAGAAAAACGCTCATTTTCAAATTGTTTTTCACGGAATCCTACCGAGTTAAGTACCTCCTTTTCAATATTTCCATTTTTCAGATATGCCCATTGATAAATATTTCCCACATGAATAAAAGCGTGTGCCTCACAGGTATCTTCAAAACTCAGGCTATCAACAGAAGCTTCCAGGTACGATTCGTTCCGAAGCGCCTTTAACACCTCGGAAAGTTCTGCAACCACACCAGCTGAATCCGTAAAAACTTCTTGAGGCTCCACCTCTACCGTATTCCAGAAAGCCGGTTCTTTATCCAATAAGATCAGCTCCAAACGGATACTGTCCTGGGCAGAACCGATGAAAAAGAGTAATAAAAAAGTGATATTTAGTAAAAGTCTGATCAATTAACCGATAATTTCTGTTGAAACGGTTGATTTAATCGTATTGTTACCGGTAGAAATAGTTTTTTCGTAAATTTATAGACAACCCGGTACAATAAGTGCCTAACGAAATTACTGATCGAATTCATGTCCGGAATTTATTTACATATTCCTTTTTGTAAGCAAGCTTGCCATTATTGCAACTTCCATTTTAGCACCAGCCTAAAATTGAAA
Organism: uncultured Saprospiraceae bacterium; assembly: GCA_964534315.1. Taxonomy (GTDB): domain Bacteria; phylum Bacteroidota; class Bacteroidia; order Chitinophagales; family Saprospiraceae; genus CAZHOV01. The sequence goes on from CAZHOV010000033.1 coordinate 14,878, forward strand.
GCACCTTTAATAGAGGCTATCCTCAAAGAATTAGAGCTACAAAAAGAATACCTGCCTTCTAAAAAGTTGGAAACCATTTATCTGGGGGGAGGCACCCCTTCTCTGTTATCCGGCACCGATCTTGACCGCATTTTTTCTACCATCAATCGGCTTTTTGATGTAGAACAGGAGGCGGAGATTACCCTTGAAGCCAACCCCGACGATCTGAAGGATGAAAAAATTAAACAACTGCAAGATTCCCCTGTCAATCGGCTCAGTATCGGGATTCAATCCTTCTTCGATGAAGACCTTCAATTTATGAACCGGGCCCACCATGCAAAGGAAGCTCTGAGTTGTATCGAAAAAGTGCGCAAAGCAGGATTTAAAGACCTGACCATTGACCTGATCTACGGTGCCCCCACCACTACTGATGAACACTGGGAAGCGAATGTCCAGCAGGCTATTGCATTAGAAGTACCTCACCTCTCCTGCTATGCGCTAACCGTTGAACCCCAAACTGCTCTTGCCCATTTTGTAAAAGCAGGAAAAGTGCCCGACGTAGAAGACGAAAAAGTGTCCAGGCAGTTCAATTACCTGATGGAAGCTATGGAAAAAGCGGGTTATGTACATTATGAGATCTCCAACTTTTCCCTTCCCGGCAGATATTCCAGGCATAATTCCAGCTATTGGAAAAACAAACCCTATCTAGGTATCGGCCCTTCAGCCCATTCCTACAACGGACATACCCGGCAATGGAATATTGCTAATAATGCAAAATACATTAAAGCTATTCAAACAAACACCCTGCCTTTCGAAATCGAGCAGTTGACTCCAGCCCAACGCTATAACGAATACGTCATGACTAGTTTACGAACGATTTGGGGGTGTGACCTAAAGGAGATCGCAAAACTTGGGGACAAATGGGAACAGTACTTCCTCAAACATGTACAGCCTTATCTACGAAAAGGATATGTAGTCCTTAAAAATGGAACAAACGTTCAACTTTCTCAACAGGGAAAACTTCTAGCTGACCGGATTACAGCAGATCTATTTTGGATAGACTAAAATTTTATTTTCAATTAACAAACGATTCCTTATCTTACCATTGTAAAAACCACTACCAATTTATCCCCCCAAATAGCCTTCTTTCCTCATTAAGAGAACGTATTAACCCAATTCAAAAATTAAACACATGAGCACCACACGACTTTTACCCTTGTTTCGTATCCATTCCTTTTTCACTGTTTTCATTGCTTTACTCTTCAACATTTATTTGAATGCCGAAAACACGTTCGAGCAGTTAGGCGCAGATGTAGAAATTACGCTCACAGTTGATGATTCAAGCCTCGTCCAATACGAATTTCGAACATTTACACTCACGGTTCGAAATACAGGCGACCAAACTGCTTTCGGGCTTTCAATTCCTTTTGAAAAGCCGGAACATACCTCTTACGTAAGTTCTAATGCGAATGGAGGTAGTTTTAATGCTTTTGCAGAAATTTGGACGATCCCGGTCCTGAGTCCGGGAAACGAATTTCAGTTGACCTTTACGGTCTTCATCTTGGAACAGGAACTTCCCATAACTGTTTTTAGAGAAGTCATAGCCATGGATAATGCGGATATGGACTCTACTCCAGGCAACGGCACCTGTTGCGCTCCCAATGAAGATGATGAAGCAGTTGTTACCCTTGGCGGAGTTCCGATAGATACTATTGGAGTAGACCTGAGTCTGGACCTGAAAGTAGATACCACCCTACTTGAATTGTTCTTTTCGCGAAATTTTACCCTTACAGTCCAAAATACCGGAGACAGCACCGCCCGGGATGTAGTGATCGACTTTCCTATTCCTGAAGGATTAGCTTATGTCGAGCATCAGGCTTCTCAAGGGATTTTAGATAATTTCAACGGTATCTGGGATGTGGGAAATATTGCTCCAGGCGGTGTAGCCTATTTACATTACGAGCTATATATCATCAGCGAAGATACAGCAATCATCACGTTTGTTCAGGTGGCAGCTTCTTCCACCGCAGATGTCGATTCCGAGCCGGGAAATGGCACTTGCTGTACACCTCAGGAGGATGACGAAGCTGTTATAACCATATCCAAACCCTTTATAGGTGGCGATGGGGTGGATTTGGAATTGAGCGTAGATGTCGACAATCCGCAATTGGGGCAATATGAAGTCCGCCAACTTACTTATACCCTTGTCAATAACGGTATCACCACCGCCCAGGAAGTAGTGGTACAGATCCCACTTCCTCAAGGTACCGTATTTGCCGGATATACCGCTACCCAGGGTTCCTACGGATTAGGCTCCACCATGTGGACCGTCGGTACACTGGAGGAAGGAGATACCGCTATCATTAATTACAATATCTTTCTTTTCAATGATACGGTACCGGTAGCCGCCTATGCCCAGGTCCTCACAGCTGTACCTTTTGATATCGATTCCTACCCCGGCAATGGTCTTTGCTGCGAAGCAATTGAAGATGACGAAGCCGATTTCCTTTTAGGAGGCAACTCAGGCGATGAATTCACCCTGGACCTGGAACTGGAGATGAATGTAGATAATCCTCAACTAACCATCTTTCAAGAACGAACCTTCACCTTAACCCTCACGAATAACAGTAGCGTTGTCGGCCAAAATATAAAAATTGATTTCCCGCTTCCCGAATTGATGGCTTATGTCTCACACAATACATCTCAAGGCATCTTTGACTCCTGGAATGGCATCTGGGATATAGGAAATATCGCTGCCGGAGGAACAGCTACCCTTGTCTATACCCTTTATACGCTCACCAATAGCGAACCTGTGAATGTTTTTGCTCAAATCGCCAGCGCTAATCCCAACGATATGGACTCCACTCCCGGTAACGGAGGGTGTTGTGTGGTGAATGAGGATGATGAAGCGCTCGTTACCTTGGCTCCTCAACTGATGAACCGCTCAGGCATTAGCGAAAATGCGACTTATGATATCAGTGATGTCCTGCTTTATCCTATACCTGCAACCGAATCGCTATTCCTCGAATTTTCGACAGCTCAAGAGGCAACCTATCAAGTACATATCTATAACCTAAAAGGGCAGTTGGTATTTTCACAACCTTACGCTTCCCAAAAGGGCAGGAACAAATTGAACATTCCGGTCGCACATTTTCCAAAAAGTGTTTATATTTTAACCCTATCAGACGCGACAAGCAAACATACATTCAAATGGAAAAACTAATCTGACTATGGCACCCCTAAACGATTGGGCCCGTTTATGGCGGGCATTTTTAATCCTATTTTCCTTTTTACTTATCCTACTATCCACTAACTTATCCGGTCAGGAGTGGCAGCAGGAATATGACTTCGGTACGGGCTTATATGTAGAACAACTAGACAATGACAACTTCCAGGTATTGGGAGAAGCCTTTGGCAATCAATTAGCTATTGAAACAGATTCCCTGGGCAATAGCCTCAATATGCAAAATTTTGGTCCGGGAAATCTGAGAGCTATCGCCAATAAGGAATATATTCTATGGAAGGAGGTATTTAATAATGCTTCAGACCCCTTAGTGGCCAGACTTGACCCTTCAGGCAACACCATATGGGAACAAGAATTCGGAAATCCTGCTTTTAACGAGCAAATCAATGATATGATCCAAACGAATGATCAGCACCTGCTCTTTTTCGGAGTTGGAGATACCATCATTGGTACCAGTAAGAGTTATCTGTTTGCCCAAAAAGTGGATCTAAATGGAAATACCTTGTGGCGATCCGTATTTTCCGTAGACGATCTGAATACCCAAATTCCGGAAAGAATCATTGAATGCACCAACGGAGACATCCTTTGCGGATTTTCATACCTGCCTGACCTCTCCATAAAATTTATACGATTAAATGCCGGAGGAGCCATTGTTAATGATACCATCACCTATTTCAATCAAGGGTTTCGAACAACGATTGGGGATGTGGTACCAGCTTCGGACGGAGGTTATTTTCTGGCGCTCAACCTTACCACCAACCCAGTCAATCCTAATCTTGGGGATGAGATCTATCTGCTTAAAGAAGGTGGAAATGAGCAATGGTCGCAACAATGGATCGGCTCTCAATTCGATATTCTCGAACTACTGGCTCTGACCCCTACGAGCGATCAGGGTGTCATCGTCACCTCCAATAATTTCGGACTTTTTGTTGATGATCAGGCGGTTTCTCGTTTTGATGCCCAGGGTAACCTGCTCTGGAGCCGCATCGTCCCTACTATGGGCATGGATATTATCGAAAAAGATATCGATCAATTTGTTATCACCGGCATTGCCCCATCGGGCCGGATTTACCTCTATAACCTGATAGATACCATAGGCTCTAATCTTACCGGGCCCGATCTCGAACTCTTTTTCACCGTTGTCGATCCATCACTGGAGATCTATACCTTCAGGACAATACAATTGACAACGGTAAATACAGGAGATACCACTATGTCGGATATAGAAATTGAATTTGGACTTCCTCCCTTTACCGCCTATGTAAACCATCAAACTAGTAAAGGAAATTACAACCTCTTTTTTGAAACCTGGACTATAAGTGCCCTGGCACCTGGCGAAAATGCTACCCTGGACCTGGAAGTTTTCTTACTGGAAGATGACTTTCCAATCACCACTTATGCAGAGGTTAGCGAAGCAGTACCCTTTTACGATATTGATTCGTCTCCCGCCAATGGAATTTGCTGCGGGCAGGTCGAAGACGATGAAGCTAGTTTTGTGCTGGGAGGCATTCCCATCGAAAGCGACGACCTCGATCTAGAGATAAAACTGATGGTCGACGATGCTGAACTAGCAACCCTCGACCCCCGGCTTTTAACGCTTGAAGTCATCAATAAAGGCTCCGTTACCGGCGAGGGAGTACAAGTTGAATTTCCAGTACCCGAGCATACGGCTTACCTCGATCATGAAGTCTCCCAAGGAGATTTCGATGTACTGGCTGGTTTGTGGACGATCAATAATATTCCTCCGGGGGGCATGGCTGTGCTTCAATATAAAATCGAGCCACTCTCTAATCAGTTTCCTATAGAAGTATTTACCCAAATTCTAAGTGCCGCTCCAAACGACATCGACTCCGAGCCCGGTAACGCGGACTGCTGCGAGCCGACAGAAGACGATGAAGCCCTGGTCACGATCAGTAATCCGACACTCGGGGGAGACGGAACAGACTTAGAAATAACCCTTTCTATTGATGACCCCTCCTTAGCCATCTATCAACTGCGGACAGCTACTCTTGAGGTGTTTAATAATTCAGATCAAGAAGCTACGAATATTATAATCGATTTCTCCCTACCTTCCGGAACGGCTTACACTAGCCATATGACTAGCCAGGGTACCTATTTGCTCTTTTTCGGACAGTGGAATGTAGGAACACTACCGCCGGGTGAAACGGCAATCTTTGAACTCACCTTTTTCACCCTTACCGAAAACGGACCGATTGATGTTTTCGCTCAGGTACTCCAAGCCCAACCATTCGATATAGATTCTTCTCCGGGCAATGCAGTTTGCTGCACACCCGCTGAAGATGATGAAGCCTACACAGCGCTTGATAACAGCCAATTTCAGTATAACGACAACCAGCCCTTGGTTATAGGAAAGCCTAGGGATAAAATTGATATTCCAACAATTTCCTTATATCCTAATCCAGCTATAGATCAACTCCAGCTTTCGTTATCAAATCTTTCGGACGAGTATCCCCTTTCAATTCGGATTATAGATAGTAAGGGGGGCATCCATTGGGTAAAAAAATATCCGCCCGGGATCTTCGAAAATATTCATTCTATTGATATTTCGGAACTTCCGAATGGCTGGTTTGTATGCTTTATAGAGCAGGGGGGTACCAATCAGCAAGTGCCTTTTTTGAAGGTTAGTGAATAATAATAGTAATAATAATAATTAGAATCCAAATATAGTTATGAAGAAAATAGTAGTTACGATCTTTGCCCTTTTTGTTATCATTCCCCTCTTCGCTCAACAACTCCAAACCCTTGAAAAACAACCATTTCCTTTTTATTCTACCAATTACGAAGATACGCTGAATCTAGATCTTCTGTTACCAACCGGGCATTACGAAGCAAATGGGAAAGCTCACTTTCCTCTGTTCATCGTTTTTGATAAGCAAAATTCTTATACCTATAGCTACAACTTGCGAACCATTGACATGCTGGTTTTTCAAGGGCAAATACCGTATCCTGTCGTAGTAGGATTTCCCTTTGAAAAGGGAAGAAGATATTATACTTCCAAAAAAGCAAAAAAAGGAGAAACCATAACAGGCATTGAGAAAACACAAAACTTATTATTTGACGAACTCATTCCTTTACTTCGGGAAAAATATGGCACCACTGGTCCGATCATCCTGATCGGACATTCCCGTACAGCACTGTTAGTCAATTATCTGATGGCGAACAAACACCCGGAATTCGAAGCGGCAATAGCCGCAAGCGGATTTTACAACCCGGGTTTTGGAGAACCCGAATTAATAAACGTTGTAAATGAGCTCACCCAATCAGGACAATCCTTTAGCTTCTATTTCTCGCTAGGTGTCTCTACCGGCGAATCTCAGTATAAACCCAACTGCGACTCTATGGCAGCTACGCTCCGTACAATCGATATTCCTTCCAATTTTTATTGGGACTATATGGAGCATGATCAGGCCAATCACTTTACCAATTATAACTTAACACTCGGACCTGCACTCACCCACTATTTCGGAAAATATCACGATATTCTTGATCTATGGCTCTATCAAAAGCTGGAGAATATGAAAGGGTCACAAGCAGTAACCACCCTTAAAAAAGATTTAGCAGCATTATCAGCTCATTTTGGCAAACCCATCTCTCCCAGCCCCGTCCATATCTGGTCGTTCATGAGCCATTTTTACAATAAAAAAGACTATACTGCTGCTAATGATTTGTTGAAATACGGCCTGGAATCCTACCCACTTGATTATGAAATAGCCTATCAAATCGCCGAAAATTATAGCCTTTTGGACAATAAAGAAGCTTGTAAAAAATGGATGGCAAAATCCAGAATGTTGGCAGAACAACATCCGTACCTTACAGAAACGCAGCGAGAAGACCTGGAAATGCAAATAAAAGCGTTGGAAGGAAAAGAATAAGTTGGATTAGTTTGCCTCGATCAATTCCCGCGCATTTTCAATAGCGGAATCAGAAGGTGGGTTACTGCTTAGCATGACTGCGATAGAATGGATGCGTTCTTTTTTACTCAAAGGCTTCACATTTGTAAAGGTCCGGTCGCCTTTGACTTGTTTGTATACAAAATAATGCGTATCGGCCTTGGAAGCGATCTGTGGAGAATGGGTGATAGAAACTACCTGATGCTCATCAGACAGCTTGCGTAGAATATCGCCCATTTTCAGGGCAACATCACCGGAAATACCCGTATCAATTTCATCAAAGATCAAAGTAGGAAGGGGAATGGCGCTAGCAACCAAGGATTTGGTGATCAAGGTAAGCCTTGACAATTCACCGCCCGAGGCTACATCTTTAATAAGTTGTAAGCGGCTTCCTTTGTTGGCGGCAAACATAAAATTGATCTCGTCTTTCCCGGTAGTTGACAGTTCGTCCAACGCTGTCAATTCCGCCTTGAGTTGGGCGTGATTCATTGATAACTGAACAAGCCCTTTTTGTACGGATTGCTCAAAAGAGGGAATTACATTAAGCCTTCGTTCTCTCAATGAAACAGCAATTTCCTCGAGGCTTTTTTGTTGATTTTTTAGGCTAGTCTCCAGTTTGGTAATTTCTTCAGACAGATCATCAAAAGTCTGCAGCTTGGATTCGAATCCTTCTTGAATTTCCAGCAACTCTTTTATCGTTGCAACCTGATGCTTGTTTTGCAGGTTATAAATAAGATCAAGGCGGTCCTGCACCTCCTGAATCCTGGCCGGGTCAAACTCCGTATCTTCGGCAATACGCTCAAATTCCTGAGAAAGGTCCTGTAATTCGAGTATTAGGCTATCAAACCGGTCGTGATTAGCTGCTAACTCCGAGTGATATGGCTTGTAATCCGTTATGGCATTAGCCAAGTCTTGCAATTGGCCGATGATGGAATGTTCGCTCTCGCTCAGATGTTGGAAGGCATTTCCGGTTGTTCGTTTGATCTCTTCTGCGTTGGTCAACCTGGCGAGTTCTTCCTCTAATGTTTCCTGTTCCCCCACTTCCAGATCCGCATTGCTCAATTCTTCGAGCTGAAAATTCAAAAAATCTGTCTCAGCCGCAGCTTCTTTGGTTTGGCGTAGCAATACCTCCAGTGTCTTTGAGTCGCGCTGATATTGCTGAAACAACTTTTGGTATTCGGCCAGTAGAAATTTGTTATTGGCCAAAGCATCAATCAATCGAAGTTGAAAGGACACCTGATGGATATCTAGCGTGTCAAATTGTTGGTGCAAATCGATCAGGGCAGCACTAAGATTCTGCAATATATGGAGGTTAGCAGGACTGTCATTAACGAAACCTCTCGATTTGCCGGAAGGAGTGATTTCCCGGCGAATAAATAATTCGTCGTCATAATCCAGGTCGTGTTCTTGGAAATAGGATTTAAGGTCGTACTTCGAAATGTCAAATTTACCCTCGATGATGCATTTTTTATCTGTATAGTAAAGCGATTTAGTATCCGCCCGTTTACCCATTATCAGTCCCAATGCCCCCAACAAGATAGACTTCCCCGCTCCCGTCTCTCCGGTAATAATAGTGAGTCCCCTTGAGAAATCAATCTTCAATTCCTCAATAATCGCATAATTCCTTATATAAAGTGACTTTATCATAGTTTATTTTTATCCACTTTCCAACTTTCCAACTTTCCTACTTTCCTACTTTCAACTTTCTACTTTCTACTTTCCTACTTTCAACTTTCTACTTTCAACTTTCCTACTTTCCTACTTTCCTACTTTCCTACTTTCCTACTTTCCTACTTTCCTACTTTCAACTTTCAACTTTCAACATTTTGTTGCAAAAATACATTGGATAGGTCAAAAGAGGTACATTTTTTTAAATTATTTTAATTTTTTAGCGATCCCTTCTGCCAGTCCGAAAGTTGTTGAGGAAGAGAGGCGCACTCGCTTGAGTGGTCCTTCCCACTCGAGCGCTTTAACCGCCCAGATATTGAAGATATTTGTTCTAGCTGTTTCGCAGAAGACGCCAAGTGGCATTTGGGTATCTCCACCCAGGATTTTTAAAACGGTTCGTTCGACATTCGTACAATTGGACACTTCAGAGTGATGAAACTGCTTCAGCAATCGCCTCAGGGCGAGATCTTTTTTATGGGTCTGAAATGCAAAAACGCCCTGTCCTGGCGCCGGAATAAACTCTTTAGGCGTAAATTTGATAAATTCGTATGCTTTATCCAGTTGTTCATAGAGTGTTAAATAAGCGGCCGGAAGCAAGCAAGCGCCAATCTCTTTTGATACTAATTGAGTCAGCGGGTGTCTGCCACTGATTTCCAATTCCACGAATGAAAGATCACCTCTAAAATCGTGCAGTTGTGCTTTTTGAATGGGATTGAGGTGCCCTACCTGACAGCCGGATTTTATTTTCATCGTTTGATCGCTGGCTACAAAGTCAGGGTGGATAACCAGCCAATCGGCTGGAATCGTTCTATCGGAGAGGGCTGCAATAACCAAATCATGGTCAGTATTTATTACAGGCACTCTGGTCAATGGAAGTACCCCGACATCTAGCATTCCTTCGGTAAGACTTTTTGCAAGCAGCTCCTGAGAGACGCCCTCAAAACCTTCCAAAGTGACCGCCTTCCTGTCTGAATGTTCAAGTTTTTTCACCAACTCCTTGGCTTTTTCTTTAGCCAGAGGGTCATTAAAGTATCCTATTCGAATGATTTGTTCCATCAGAATAATTTTCTTTTTCTATCGATAATACTTCGTAAAGTAAATTATTAAAGGAAAAATGTTGTCTTCGATATCACAATTTAAAATAAAGGATGCAACTTATTGAAAAAAATTTTAAGGTTTTATTTTTATAAGAGCTCCATAACCTATAATTTTTAAGATAACGACTAAGCTACTCTGTTCTTCGACAGACAACAATTACCTATTCATTCAATTAACACAAAATAATTAACTTTGCTTTATGCAAATATCAGCTTTAGAATTAAGTAAAATCCTGGGAGGCACGATCGAAGGAGATCCTGATGTCCGGGTATCTCGACCTAGCGGTATCGAAGAAGGTGGTGAAGGAACAATAAGTTTCCTGGCCAACCCCAAATACGAGTCCTTTGTATATGCTTCCAATGCGAGCATTATTTTGGTAGATAAAAAATTTAGCCCCTCGGCCCCTGTGAGTGCTACGCTAATCCGGGTGGATGATGTCCGGGCAAGCTTGGCTTTTTTGCTGGAAACGTTTGGCAATCAGCAGGCTTCAAATTCAAACGGTATTTCGAAAAATGCGGATATCCATCCGTCTGTTGAATTGCCTGAAACAATTTCCATTGGTCATTTTTCTGTGGTAGAAGAAGGTGCTCAATTAGGTGAAAACTGCATCATCCACTCGCAGGTATATATTGGTAAAAATGCAAAGATCGGGGCGAACACAGTGCTCTATCCAGGAGTAAAGATCTATGCGGATTGCATGGTGGGTGCTCATTGTATTTTGCATTCCAATGTGGTCATTGGGAGTGACGGGTTTGGCTTTGCTCCTCAGGAGGACGGCTCATTCAAAAAAATCCCGCAACTTGGCCATGTGATCCTTGAGGATCATGTAGAGATCGGTGCCAATACCGTCATTGACAGGGCCACGATGGATGCTACGATTATCCGGCAAGGAGCCAAGTTAGATAATTTGATCCAGATCGCTCACAATGTAGAGATCGGGAATAATACAGCTATCGCTGCACAGGCGGGTATAGCAGGAAGCACCAAAATAGGCCGCAACTGTCTGATCGGAGGGCAGGCGGGCTTTGTAGGACATATAAAAATTGCAGACCGAACCAGGGTTCAGGCTCAAAGCGGTATTGACAAGAGCATTACCGAACCCGGCAAAGCGGTTTACGGATCTCCAGCTATGCCTTACCAAAAATTTTTGAAATCCTTTTCCGTATTTAGACGGTTGCCGGAACTATTGCGAAGGCTGGAACGACTGGAAAAAGGGTCCGATCAAAAATCGCGGAATGCTTAAAGAAGCAATAATTTTTTCGGAGGCGGAAATTTAAGTTATCTTTGCAAAAATCAGAAGCTTTAGATGGAAAAACAATGTACAATAAAAAGGGCTGTATCTGTAGAAGGAATTGGCTTGCATACCGGAAAAATGGTCTCCATGACCTTTAAGCCAGCCGGCCCCAACCATGGCCTTAAATTCCAGCGTGTAGATCTGGAATCTGCTCCTGTTATTCCGGCAGATGTTAGCAAAGTGGTCTCAACCAACAGAGGTACGACAATCAAAGCAGGTGACGCCCAAGTAAGCACGATAGAACATACCCTCTCTTCTTTTATTGGCCTGGGTATTGACAATGCCATTATTGAAATTAACGGGCCTGAAGCGCCCATTATGGACGGTAGCGCCAACGAATTTGTCAAAGCCCTCCAAGCTGCAGAAAAAGAAGAACAAGATGTTGAACGAGAATATTTTGAAGTTGAAGAACCTCTTTCCTTCAAAGACGAAGTGACTGGTACAGAGCTCATGGCACTTCCCGCCGACCATTTTGAAGTCACGACCATGATCGATTTTAATTCTCCGGTTCTAGGTCATCAATACGCTTTTTTAGGAAATATCGAAGAATTTAGCGATCAAATTGCCCCATGTCGGACGTTTGTCTTTTTGCATGAACTGGAACAATTGATCAATCAAAACCTGATCAAAGGAGGTGACCTGGATAATGCTATTGTGATCGTCGACCGGGTCATGCAAGAACAAGAACTGAGAAAACTAGCAGAAAAATTAGGAAAACCCTATTTAAGAGTCGAGAAAGAAGGTATTTTAAATACCACCAATCTCAATTTTGAAAACGAACCGGCCCGACATAAACTACTCGATATTATTGGAGATCTGGCCCTCATTGGCCGCCCCATCAAAGGGAAAATTGTTGCTACTAAACCCGGCCATACTGCCAATGTAGAATTTGCTAAAATCCTGAAAAAGAAATTTCAGGAGCAACGCAAACTTAGAGGCCTCCCAAAATATGATCCTGGCAAACCCCCATTGTTCGATGTCACTCAGATCACACAGTGGCTCCCTCACCGGTATCCCTTCCTACTGGTTGATAAGATCATCGAACTATCAGACCACCATGTCGTGGGAATTAAAAATATTACCTTCAATGAGAACTTCTTCCAGGGGCATTTTCCCGATAATCCAGTTTTTCCGGGTGTCTTACAGATCGAAGCGCTGGCTCAAACTGGTGGTATTTTAGCCCTTTCCCAACAGGAAGACCCCGGCGATTGGGATACCTATTTCATCAAAATTGATAATACCCGTTTCAAAAGGAAAGTACTACCCGGCGACACCCTTATCCTTAAAATGGAGCTTATTTCTCCCATCAGAAGAGGAATCGTTCAAATGCAAGGAACAGCCTACGTAGGCAATAAAATCGTTTCAGAAGGAGAATTAACCGCTCAAATTGTTAAGAGAAGTTCTTGATCGCAAGAACTTAAAAGGCTTAGAAATTTTTATCATGAATATTGAACACTTAAGATACATCCACCCAGAGGCGAAAATCGGTAAAAATGTCCAGATAGAGCCCTTCGTTACGATCGGCAAAGACGTCGTTGTCGGCGATAATACCTGGATCGGCCCAAATGTTTCTATTTTCGATGGCGTCAGAATCGGAGAGAACTGTAAAATCTTTCCGGGTGCAGTGGTGGGAGCCATTCCCCAAGACCTGAAATTTGATGGTGAGTCTTCTACCCTCGAAATAGGTAATAATGTTATTATAAGAGAATATTGCACCCTCAACAGAGGGACCAAAGCCAATCATAAGACCGAAATAAAAGATAACTGTCTCCTGATGGCTTACGTTCACGTTGCACACGATTGTATCATCAACGAAAATTGCATCCTTGCCAATAACGTCAACCTCGCAGGCCATATTGAACTAGGGCAGCACGTTGTTCTCGGAGGTCTTACGGCTATCCACCAATTTGTAAAGATCGGCGACCATGCCTTCCTCGGTGGCGGCTCACTGGTCGGCAAGGACGTTCCTCCCTTTGTCAAAGCAGCCCGCAAACCGCTTTCTTATGTCGGTATCAATTCCGTAGGGCTGAAACGCCGAGGCTTTACCCCGGATCAAATCAATCAAATCCAGGATATCTACCGAATACTCTTCGTAAAAGGATACAATACTCGACAAGCCATTGAAAAAATCGAAGAGGAAATCCCTAACACCCCGGAACGAGATACGATCCTGACATTTATCAGAGACTCTGATCGCGGACTTATGAAAGGATTCCGCCATTTAAATGGTACAAAACACGCTTATAAAAAAGCTTAATCCAAGATCAACCTAGTCTCTATCCACTTTATTCATTCTGTCTAATATGCGCATTGAGCTTGAAAAAGCAAGTAAACGATATCGTTTCGATTGGATCTTTTCAGACCTTACCTTTTCGTTTCATCAAGGAAAGTATTACGCTGTTGCAGGCCCCAACGGCTCCGGGAAATCAACCTTGTTAAAAGTGCTTTCCGGACAACTTACACCGTCAAGAGGGAACATCCGCTATTCAAATAACGAACAAACCATCACCAGAGAGTCCGTTTATCAACACATCAGTATCGCCGCTCCCTATGTAGAATTGATCGAAGAATTCAGCCTTGGGGAAATGATCGATTTTCACCGGCAATTCAAACCTTTCCAAAATAAACGCTCCACCAATGAATTATTAAAAATCCTGGAACTGCCAAAAGTAAAAAACCGGGAAATCCGATTCTTCTCCTCTGGCATGAAACAACGAGTCAAACTCCTGCTAGCTATCCTTTCTCAAACAACGATCCTATTACTTGATGAGCCCACAACCAACCTTGACCAACAAGGAATTCAATGGTACGAGCATATCATGGAACAGTTTGCACAAAACAAAATCGTCATCATTGCCTCCAATGTAGACCGCGATTTTATTCGCAAAGACGGGATTGTAAATATTATGGATTATAAAAAGGACAGACGAAAACTGGAAAGAGAAAAAGGAGGATTATAGATTTTCCTTTAGTTTTTCAAGATAAGATTTAACTTCTTCAAGTTTCTCAACGATAGCCTTTTTTTGCTTCAGGCGTTTTTTCTTGTTTTCTAACTCCTTCTTTGCCCCTTTTAAGGTAAACCCTCTTTCTTTTACAAGGGTGTAAATTTCTCGAAGCTGCTTGATATTTTGGAGGGTAAACCGGCGTTCCCCCTTGCTGTTTTTGTGGGGTTTCAAAAGATCAAATTCAGACTCCCAAAAACGGATCAGCGAAGTAGATACCTCAAACATCTCTGCAACCTCTCCAATGGTATAGTATCGCTTTGTCGTGTTATCGTCAGGAAATAACATGTTCCTAATTTAATGAAATAAAAAAGAAAAGGAAGAACCGGCAATACCAGATTCTTCCTTTTTTCACATTTATTACTAGTGATTAGTTGACAGATTCAGATAACTCTTTGCCTGGCTTGAATTTTACCACATTCTTCGCAGCAATTTGAATGGTTTCGCCTGTTTGAGGATTTCTTCCGGTTCTGGCTTCTCTTCTGCTAACGCTGAATGTACCAAACCCGATTAAAGTTACTTTGTCTCCATCCTTAAGAGCACCTTCAACACTGTCTAAAACAGCATTTAGAGCACTGGTAGCTTGGGCTTTAGTTAAATCTGCTGAATCAGCAATTTTGCTAATAAGATCTCCTTTGTTCATTTCAATTCTTTTTAATTAAAAAATCAAACACAATATGCAAATTTAGTGGCTTACAGCTTCAAAAACAAATATTCTTCACTAAAAATACCCTGAAAAGTACAAATAATAAGGGTTTCAGGATTTTTTTTGCTTTTTCAGACCATTTTCCCTTTTTTTACGTTTTATCTAATGTTAGAAAAAATTATTTCTATTTATCTTTAATTCAGCTAATTACACTAAAACAACAGCACATAAAACAATAAAATGAAAAAAAAATTCATCTATCTTCTAATTCCGGTATTTTTTTTAGCTGCCATTAGTTTTTCTTCCTGTAGTCAAAAAACCGGCTGCCCCACAGACGATTATCACGCAAAAACCCGGAAAGACGGAAGCTTTTCCAACAAGCCCGGAAAATCCAGCTTGTTCCCAAAGAATATGCGTAAGAAAAATAAAAAGAAAAATTAAATCCTTATTAACCGATATTTTTTTGCTTTGGCTCTATGGCTTCAGTAAGCCCTTCACCCAATAAATTAAAAACGGTGACGGTAATAAAAATAGCCATCCCCGGGAAAGCTGCCATCCACCATGCCCCAACCTCGGTACGCGCCGTTTTTAACATACTACCCCAGGTAATCGTATCCTGATCGATACCGATTCCCAAAAATGACAAGGTGGCTTCAATCAATATCGCCGAAGCTACCCCAAATGCAAAAGTGATCAATACCGGGGTCAATGCATTCGGAATGGCATGACGAAGCAAAACCCTTCCGCCGGAAAAGCCCATAGCCCTGGCCGATTCAATATATTCCAGTTTCCGTATCCGCAATAATTCTGCCCTTATAAACCGAGCAATACCCGTCCACCGAATAAATCCTATAATGACCATTACATAATAAATAGACGAGTTGGGAAGGATCGATAAAATAGCCAGAATAAGTAACAACACAGGAATGGAATTAAAAATCTCTATTAATCGCATGACTAACAGATCAGCAGGAATAACCAGTTTTCTGTTTCCTACACCGGAAAGACTCAATAGTTTCCCCAACCCCAAAAACAACATTACGCTTCCCAACCATATCAAAACACCTCCTCCCAAAGCCTCTTCAAATTGCCCCTTGACAAGAAAAGCCCCTCTCCTGGCGATAAACCCCCAAAAAAAACCTGACCCAATGCCCAGCAGCCCCATTATAAAATAATTCCAACGTATTTTTAGCTGGTGATCTCCAAAGAAACCGGCAAGCGAACCAAGCAGTAACCCAATAATGGCTGCAATTACCATGGATAGCATGCCAATCGTCAGCGAAATCCTCGTCCCGGCAATCAACCCCGCAGCCACATCCCTTCCCAAGTCATCAGTTCCCAACCAATGGCGATTCCTCCATGCTAGTTGCTGACCATCAAAAGGTCCAACAAAGTTTAAATGATTCATATCTAACGAAGTGGCGGAATAGGGAATCAGCGGAAAAATCACAAATTGATAAGCTTTTTCTTTCCAGGCTTCCCGAACCTCGTCAGCCCTCCAGCTGGACAGTCCTAAATATACACCATACGATTTGAGCACCGGGCTGTAAACCCTGTTCTCAATTTTACATATCAAAGGTTTATCATTAGCCAGAAAATCGCTGAACAAGGCAATAAAGACCAAAAAGTACAAAACCCGCATAGCCCAGCGGGCCATTGTATTGCTCCGGAATCGCCTGCGAATAGCCGACCAGTACCCCGACGAAAATTCACCTATCCGACGCTCCATTTTTTCCTCTCGCTGCCTTCGTCCGAAAAACTTCATGTCAATCACCCTTTTTTGATGAAAAGTTTACCCTTGGATCCGAAAGAAAGTACAAGAGATCAGCTATTAAATTGCCTATTATGGTCAATAACGCCGCTAAAAACAGTATGGCAAATACGACGGGCCAGTCATTTTGTAGAATAGAATCAAACGTTAAACGTCCCATGCCCGGAAGAGCAAAGATATATTCAATCACCACTGATCCGGCCAACATGCCGGGAACAATAGATGCAATCATCGTAATAATTGGAAAAAGGGCATTTCGGAAAGCATGTTTCCATAATATCGTGCCTGACTGCAATCCAATGGCCTTGGCCGTTCGAATGTAATCTGCAGATAACACGCTCAATATACCTCCTCGCATTTGCCTCGAAATAAAGGCCAGTACAGGATAGGTAAGACAAACAACCGGTAAAATCAAATGGGCTCCAATATCCCAAAACCGACTCCAGAATGGAGCATCAGGAGGCAAACTGCTCAGTCCTATTGTCGGAAACCAATGAAGCCACCGCCCATATTCCGGAGTGGTAAAAAAAACGATCAATAAGGTGGCCACCCAAAAGGAAGGTAAAGAATACAGTACAAACAGCAATAAAGTTGACCACCGGTCAAATCGCTTGCCTTGCCCGGAAGCTGCATATACTCCAATAGGAATAGCAATACCGAAAGCAAAAAATAAAGCGATCAGATTTAATAAAATCGTCCAAAATGCCGCTTTACTAATTTTGGTAAAAGCAGCCTGCCCATCTATTAGAGAAACACCAAAATCACCGGAGAAGAAGCTGGTCACCCAATAATGGTATTGATTGTGAACACCATTCCACTGTAGGCTGGGAATCCAAAGATTGGAAGGAGCAGCCTCCGCCTTGACCTTAGCATAATACTTTCTTAGTGTTTGAAAAGCTGCATGTGAGGGTTGCCAAACCTGCAAGCTATTCAAATCAATTTTTTTGTATTCCGCTTCAATAGAATTCAACAGGCTGGAGATGCGGCTATCATCATAACTCACGTATAATTGTCCCAGCGTTCGTCTAATCTCGATCAGAATGTTTTGTTCATCCAAACCCGACCGGCGGGCAGGTAAGCTGAGTTGAAAAGATTTTATTTGGTTATAATATTGCTGAATTTGAGGCCAATTTCCATACTGTGCAATCAGCCGCTTCTGCGTTCGACGCCGGTCCGCCTTTAATATTTTGTGTAAGGTATCTGGATAGGCTCGCGAGGTGAGGGTGACATAGAAAAAGGGTTTATCCAGATTTAATCTACGGGCGCAATTAGCATATTCGATTTCTGCCCGCTTCAGGTCATTATAGCCATTGACCGGATCAAGCGGGTCTCCGCATAGTTTCAGCACTTGGTCGCCCGGCGTCATCCTACTCAAACTAAATGCTAGCAGCGAGATCACCAACAATGTCGGTATGATGTAAAGCAGCCTTTTAAGAAGGTAGGAGAGCATGTTTTAATATTGGGTACGGGTATTGGATATCGGGTAAAAACCCGATACCCAAGACCCATGGCTCAAGATTAGTCTTTCAGTTGGTACATCGGAGCGAAATAGCCTGGTCTCATTTCCGTTTTAAAGGCATCGAACCGTTTATGAATAGCGAGACCTTCTTTGGGAATAAACAGGAAAATAGCAGGTTGTTCGTCGTAAATAATTTCCTGAAGCTCTCTGTACAGATGTAGTTGACGCTCAGGGTCATCCGTTGTTCTAATCTCATCAATGATCTGGTCGGAATAGGCATTTCCGAATCCCATAAAGTTACTACCGTCAGACCGGTCACTAGTGCTATGGTAGCGTTGTTTCGGGTCATATTCGACAGGATCTCGGGAAGCTAACAGGGCTACCATTTCATAATCTCTGGTGCGGACGTGCTCGCTGAGGATTGTCCGAAAGTCCTTTTTAATGATTTCAATATTAACCCCTACCTTTTTTGCATTCTCTTTCATTACTGTAGCGATCTTGTTGCCTACGATACTGCCGGGGCCCATAAAAAAACGGACGCTCATTTCGGTAAGCTTACCGTCTACCATTTTATCCACGGTACCATTGTTATTAGAATCCTCCCAGCCTGCGGAAGTAAATAATTCCTGAGCTTTATCTAAAGACATCGGGATAGCTTTCAACGTGTCATTATAATATTTTTTATTGGGCAGAAAAGGGCCAACTGTTCGTTCACCTAAGCCATTTACAAAATCCTCAATAGCTTCGTCAACGTCGATTAAATGGGCAAAAGCTCTTCGCACCCGTTTGTCTTGAAGCAAAGGACTTTTGGTATTCAGGGGGATCCAGTAGATAGCATTTAAGGAAGGAACAAACAATTCGTAATTATCCGTTACCAACTCATTTTTTTCCAATTCCGGGATTTGGTCGGCCGGTATTCTGCTGAGAATATCCAATTCTTCCGATTTCAGTTTGGTAAGGGCGGCGGTAAAATCCGGGATAGGGACGAACGTTATTTTCTCAGGATGGGCAGACAAGAGCGGCCGTTCGTTGACAAATTGATCTCCCCACCAGTTTTCTTTTTTGGTGAGTACGATACGCTGCCCGGTTTCCCATTCCGTCAACTCATAAGGACCGCTACCTTTTATATATTCAGGATCTCTGGACCGCTCCATCTGAGAAAACTGATCGGCAAATTTTTGCAGATTAGGGTTGGATTCGGCTAGTTCTTGCGCCTTTTCCGCATCAACCAGGTCTTCATACGCTACATCAGCCATTAATCCGTCGGGGTCATAGGCGTATTCCGGATAGATAGGGAAATTGGTAGTGATGTAATCACCTAGCATATAATTAGGATAAACGGTAACTTTGATTTTTTTAGGATTGTCATCGAAGGTCTCCACTTCTTTAATAAAATTGAGATACGCCCGCCACCGATTAGCCTCCACAAGCGGATTGAACGCTGCTTTGAGGGTAAATTCATAATCTCTGGCCGTAATGGGGGAACCGTTATCCCAGACAGCCTCATCAAGTATTTCCATGGTAAAAGACAAACCACCTTCATAAGGCCCCGAATTGATTCGCTCTACGACCGGTTCTTCTTTTAACAAGACGGATTCATATTCCAAAGATTTTGGATTATATTCCATCAATGGTTGAAAAAGCTGCATGTGATAAACCTGAGTAGCATATCCTGTAGGACTAAGCAGCGGATTAAGTCTGGAAGGTTCTTGATCCTGCCTAATGGTTAACGTATTATCTTTACTAGAAGATTCATCCGTTTTAGGATCAGTCGTACATGAAATGATAAATAAGGTAAAAAGAAAAAGGACGAAACTTTCGAATAGTCTGGTTCGATTCATAAATGTTCATGGTTTAAAATCAGAAGAGAAATCGGTTTCTTTTCCGGGAATTTATTAAATTCAAAGTAAAACTTAGTTACCGAGCTAGGTGTTTAAATGTTAAGGTATTGCAAGTAAAAGGGCATACATCTAATATTAATTCCCCAATACCCAAATCTAACAGTACCAAATATAATTACTTCTTTTGACAAACTAAAGTTTCTTATGCATACAGTTTTAATTGCCGGTGGCACCGGATTAATCGGGCAACGGCTCAGCCAACTTTTAAAAGAAAAAGGCTACAAGGTCATTCATCTCAGCAGAAACGAAAACCTGGATGCTGAATTTCCTGCTTATCAATGGGATCTGGAAAAAAAGACCCTTGACGAAAGGGCTATAGAGCAAGCCGACTATGTCATTAATCTCGCCGGAGCCGGTATTGCTGATAAGCCCTGGTCGGATAAACGAAAAGAGCTGATCATAAGCAGCCGTACCGAAACGACCAGACTACTCAAAACATATTTGGAAAAACAACCTGCCAAGGCCTACCTTGCCGCTTCCGCTATCGGTTTTTATGGCGATCGCGACGATGAATTGTTGACAGAAACCTCTCCGGCCGGTGAGAGCGGTTTCCTTGCCGAGTCTACAAAGCTCTGGGAAGAGGCGATTCATGATGTTGAAAAAACAGGCGTTCGAACGGTTCTATTCAGAATCGGTTTGGTACTATCATCCAAAGGGGGCGCACTCCCTCAACTGATCATGCCGCTCAACTTCCGCGTAGGCGGCTATTTTGGAAATGGCAAGCAGTGGTATTCCTGGATACACATTGACGATCTTTGCCGCATGTTTATCTATGGGTTGGAAAACGAGCAAATACAAGGCACCTTCAATGCCGTAGCCCCTAATCCGGAGACCAACAAAGAGTTTATCCGGAAGACATCGGAAGGCATGGGTAAACCCGCCTGGTTGATGCCTGTCCCTGTGTTCGGTATTCGCTTAGTTTTTGGCGAGATGGCTGATGCCGTTTTGACAAGTTCAAAAGTCTCCTCAAACAAAATAGTAGAAGCAGGTTTCAACTTTAAGTTTGAAGGGTTGGAGGAAGCGGTAGAGGATGTGTTGAGTCGGGAAGTATAGGCCCGGGGCTTACATCACGATCAACCAGATGAGGCGTTTTTCTTATTCTTTGCTTCATGAGCCAGACACATTTAGTTGTTAGGTTTAGCTAGTTGGAATGGTTTTTGTTAGGTGTGCCACACCTAACAAAAACCATTCCAACCTCAATTCTCTTAATTTAAACTTAAAACTCGCTACGTCCATTTCCAGTAATTTATTTTTTCCTTATCTTCCACAACGAATCAAACTTACAATCAACAATGCTCAATAAATATTTTTTGCTACTTATTACATGTTCACTTTTTTCAATTTCCTATGCGCAGGAGATGATCAAAATAAAAAATCCTTCTTTTGAGGTAGAGACACGCTACGGAAGCCGGGTATATAATTTTCAAAATCTGGAAGGTTGGAGTGACTGCGGCTTCTCGGGCGAATCGCCCCCGGATCTGGCCTCTGCTCAAATTGGCCCGTATGAAGGAGATACCTACCTACTGATGGTGATAAGAGATAATGATACCTGGGAAGCTATAGGCCAAGAGCTTGCAGGCCCCCTCAAAAAGAATAACACTTATACCTTTAGCGTACAACTTGCGCTACTCGAACGGTTGGAAGCCAAAAGCCGCACTACGAAAGAATACGTCAGCTTTGTACAGCCTGCTATTCTGCGAATCTACGGAGGTACACTGGCCTGCCAACGCGATCAACTATTGGCCCAAACCGTGGCCATCGACCATTATGACTGGTTTGAATATGAGTTTGTTTTTCGCCCCGAAAAGGATGTCGAACACCTCCTGATCGAAGCTTACTATGCTGACCCGGAAGCACAACCCTATAACGGCAATCTTATTCTTGATTATTGCTCTGACATTTTCTTGCTTCGGGAAAGTATTGGTTATGATGAAGCCGACCTCATCGCTATGCAAGACAGTACCTTCAAAAAAACTCTTTTAGCGTATGGTAAAAAACATTTTGCCAATTGGCAAGATCCCAATTTTTTTCCGGTCAATTCCATCCTTTACTACCAAGCATGGGCCTTCGAGCAGGAAATTAAAAAATCTGGCGTCCGTCAATATATTGTCAACACCCCCAAATCGATGCTTTCCACCAGAATACGGATGCTCGAGAATATTGGAGCGCAGGAAACCTTGGAGCTATTCCGAAAACTAGCGTTTATCTATTTCAAGGATAAAGAAGAAGTTACAGTGGGTGAATCAGAGTTTTTTGAGGAAAGCGACGAGTTATTCCTGAAAACGATGCAAGAGGAGAACTTCGAAGGATTGAGAAAGATATTCCTTGAAAAACACAAAGACGAGATTATTCAAGAGCTATTGCAAATTTGATAATTTCACATGTTCGAAAACTTTTGGAATTTTGCTGACCAACTTGTTCCCTTTTCCTCCAACGAAAAGGAACGCCTTCAAAATCGCCTGGTTACGCGTCAGGTGCCAAAAGGACATATTTTGGTGGATTGGGGCGAGGTGGCTAATGAAGTCTATTTTATCAATAAAGGTTGTACGCGTTTCTACTATCTGACTGATGAAGGAAAAGAAATCACCGGCTTTGTCTTTCAGGAAAATATGTTCTGCGGATCCCACGAAAGCTTTTTTTCCCAGACTCCAAGTATCCAGGTACTCGAAACACTTGAAGATTGTGAGCTGGTGGTACTTAGCTATGATGCCCTCCAGTGGGCCTATCAGGCCATTCCCAAAATGAATATTCTGGTACGAAAAATTCTTGAGTTGCGCATGGCCAATGCACAGAAAGTTGTCGCATCTCTTATCATCAATAAACCTGAAGACCGCTATTCCTCCTTTCTCGACCAACACCCTGAACTGGTCAATAGAATTCCTCAACACATCCTGGCCACCTACCTGGGCATCACCCCTGTTTCTCTGAGCAGAATTCGAAAACGAATTATTGGAAAATGAGCCATAAACAGAACGTTAGCCGTTCACTTACAAAAATTAACAAAAGTTAATGCACCTCCTTTCAAATCCCCTCACCTTTGTAGCGAACCAAAAAAATCATTAACATGAAAGAATTAAGAACAGAAATCATCATCAATGCTACCCCTGATCAGGTATGGAAGGTACTAACAGAATTTACTTCCTATGGGGAATGGAACTCTTTTATGGTTGTAGAAGGTAAGTTAGCTGTTGGGGAACGACTAAAAAATACCATGGTGCTTAATGGGAAAACCCAAGTTTTTAAACCGATCATCCAAAAAGTCGAAGAAAATAAAACATTTGAATGGTTAGGAAGCCTGCCGCTAGGCGTGTTTAAAGGTAGACATTATTTTATGCTTGAAGAGCTGGGAAATAATCGAACCAAATTGATCCATGGGGAAAAGTTTAGCGGTCTCTTGCACAAGATAATCTTGAAGCAGATCGAAGAGGCGACTTACCAAACGTTAGTTCGGGATAGGATAGCTTTTTTCAGCCCAATTTCGGGATAAAAGCCG